>JBKBLL010000001.1:0-11812 GCA_046296375.1 Alphaproteobacteria bacterium
CGACCCTGTTGCAGAGGGCCGGGAGCTGCCAGGCGAGCGACGGCACCTCGATCATCGCGCCGACCAGGACGCTGTGCGGCAGGACCCCGCCGAGGCGCTGCTCGCGCCGGCATTCCACGTCGAGGATCGCCCGCGCCCGCTCCAGTTCGGCCACCTCGGTGACCATCGGGAACATCACCCGGAGTTCCCGCCCGGCCGTCGCGCGCAGCAGGGCCCGAAGCTGCTGGTGCAGCAGGAACGGGCGATCGAGCGCCAGCCGAGCGCCGGGTTGGCATCGCGTCCGGCCCGCCAGTAAGGCAGCAGCTTGTCGCCGCCCACGTCGAGCGTGCGAAAAACGACCGGCCGCCCATCCGCCAGGTCGAGCACGCGGCGGTAGAGTTCGGTCTGGTCGGTCACGTCCGGAAAGCGATCGCGAACCATGAAGGGGACTTCGGTCCGGTAGAGGCCGATGCCCGCGGCGCCGCTGTCCGCGACATGCTCCGCGTCGATCTGCAGGCCGGCGTTGATGTGCAGCGCCACCTCGATCCCGTCGAGGCTGACCGCCGGCTGGTCGCGCACGGCGGCGTAGCGCGCCCGACGCTCTTCCCGTGCCCGCATGCTCTCCGTGAAGGCGTGCTGGACGTCTTCGCCCGGCCGCACCAGCACCTGTCCGTTGTTGCCGTCGACGATGACCGGGTCGCCGGGCTGCACGGATCCCAGCGCATCGTCGACCGCGCCGATCATCGGCAGGTCGAGCGCCCGCGCCACGACGGCGACATGCGCGGTCGGGGTTCCCTCCTCCAGGACGATCGCGGCGATGCGGTCGCGCGGATAGTCGAGGAGTTCCGCCGGCCCCATCGACCGGGCGAACACCACCGAACCGGGCGCGAGGTCTGTAATCGGGGCCGCCGTCGCCTCCCCCGCGGCGAGATGCTGCAGGAGGCGGTTGCTGAGATCGTCCAGATCGTGCAGCCGTTCCCGGATATAGGGATCGCGGATCTGGCGCATCCGCGCGCGCATGTCGTCCTGGACGCGCCGCACGGAGGCCTCGGCGGTCAGGCCGCTCTGCATCGCCTCGCGGATGCGGTCGAGCCAGCCACGATCCTGGGCGATCATGAGATAGGTTTCGAGCACGTCGCGGTGCTCACCCGTCGAGGCCAGGTCGGCGGCGGCGAACATGCTGTCGAGGCTGCTGTACATGGCGCGCAACGCCTCGCCGAGACGCGCCTCCTCCTCCGCTGCGTCTTCCGCCACCATCCGGCGGATCGACACCCGCGGCTCATGGAGCACGACGGTGCCGAGCGCCAGCCCGGCGCTCAGGACGGTGCCCGTCAGCCGGGTCGGACTGGCGGCGCTCGCTGCCGCCACCTCCGCATCCTTCCAGCGCGGCAGGTCTCCGGACGCGGCGACCTCGGCCAGAACCATCGCCACCGTCTGGAGCGTCTCGGTCTCATCTTCCGTATAGTTGCGTCGGCTGCGGTTCTGCACCGCCAGAACGCCGAGCAGGCGACCCCCACGCAGGATCGGGACGCCCATGAGGGAGTGATAGATCTCCTCGCCGGTTTCGGGCCGATAGGCGAAGTGCGGATGCGACTGCGCGTCGGCCAGCGCCAGCGGCTGGGCCTGCTCCGCGATCAGGCCGACCAAACCCTCGCCGAGTGCGAGCCGGGTGACGTGAACCGCCTCCGGCTTGAGACCCTGGGTCGCATAGAGGACGAGGATGTTGCCGCTGCGGCGGAGGTAGACGGAACAGACCTCCGCAACCATTTCCGCGGCGATGACGCGGACGACCCGGTCGAGCCGCTCCTGCGAGGGCCCGCCGACCGCCATGACGTCGCGCACGCGCCGGAGCAACCGCCGGGACGCCTCCCAGCTGTCCTGCCCCGCGGTCATCAGCCCCCGACCGTCGGAAGCACCCGCGCGTCGAGTACGGCAGCCGCCTGCTCCTCCATCTCCTCGATGATCTCCGCCGTGGTCTGCTCGCGCGTGACCATCCCGACACTCTGCCCGGCCATCAGCGAGCCGCGCTCCACGTCGCCGTCGATGACCGCCCGGCGAAGGGCCCCGGCCCAGAAATGCTCGATCTCGAGTTGGGCGGCGCGCTGGTCGAGTTCGCCGGCCCGGAAGCGGACGATGACCTCGTGCTGGAAGGCGGTGAAGAGGCGCGTGCCCTCGTTCTGCAGGGCGCGCACCGGGATGACGGGAAAGCGCGGGTCGAGTTGCACGGTCGGCATCGCGTCGCGCGCCTCGGCGCGGATGAAGGCCTGCTTGAAGCGCGGATGCGCGATCGATTCGCGCGCACAGACGAAGCGTGTACCGAGCTGGCAGCCCGCCGCCCCCATCTCGAGATAGGCGACCATCGCCTCCCCGCGGCCGATGCCGCCGGCAACGAAGACGGGGATGTCACGAATGACGGGCAGGATTTCCTGCGCCAGGACGCCGGTGGCCACGGGACCGATATGGCCGCCCGCCTCGGTTCCTTCGATGACCAGGGCGTCGGCACCGTCGCGCACCAGCTTGCGCGCCAGCACCAGGGCCGGTGCGAAGCAGACGAGCTTCGCGCCATGCGTCTTCACCTGCCGCATGGCCGCGCGCGGCGGCACGCCGCCGGCCAGGACGACGTGCGAGACGCCCGTCTCGCCGCAGACGTCGATCAGTTCCGACAGTTGCGGATGCATGGTGATGAGGTTGACGCCGAACGGGCGCCCGGTCAGCGCCTGGGTGCCCCGGATCTCCAGGCGCAGCCGCTCCGGGTCCATCGACCCGCAGGCGATCACCCCGAAACCTCCGGCGTTCGAGATCGCCGCCACCAGGTTCCGTTCGGAGACCCAGGTCATGCCGCCGCCCATCACGGCATAGCGGGAACCGAGGAAGTCGCAGCCCCGCCGCTCCAGCGCCCGAAGCCGCTCGCGCCCCTCCACCGTCGCCATCAGGACCTGCCCATCAGGCAGCGTCCAGACCGTACGCGGTATGCAGCGTCCGAAGGGCGAGTTCGGTGTACTCCTCCGCGATCAGGACGCTGATCTTGATCTCCGAGGTCGAGATGACCTGGATGTTTATGCCGCGTTCGGCCAGGGCCTGAAACATGCGGTTGGCGATCCCCGCATGGCTGCGCATGCCGACGCCGATGACGGAGACCTTCACCACGCCGGGGTCCGGCAGGATCCGCTCGAACCCCACCTCGCCGCGCCGCTGCGCGAGCAGCGCGACCGTCTTGTCGAGATCGGCCTTGGTCACCGTGAAGGTCAGGTCCGTCGTCGCGCCGTCGGCGGACACGTTCTGCACGATCATGTCGACGTTGATTTCCGCCTCGGCCAGCGGACCGAATATGGCCGACGCGACGCCGGGCCGGTCCGCCACGCTCGTCAGCGTGATCTTTGCTTCGTCGCGGCTGTAGGCGATGCCGCTGACCAGTTCCTGTTCCACGATCTCGTCCTCGTCTACGACCAGGGTGCCGGGGCTGTCGTCGAAGCTCGACAATACCTGAACCCTCACCCGGTGCTTCATCGCCATCGCGACCGAACGGGTCTGCAGGACCTTGGCCCCCTGCGAGGCCATCTCCAGCATTTCCTCGTAGGTCACCTTGTCGAGCTTCCGTGCCTTCTTCACGATCCGCGGATCGCAGGTGTAGACCCCGTCCACATCCGTGTAGATGTCGCACCGCTCGGCGCCCAGCGCCGCGGCGAGTGCAACGGCACTCGTGTCCGAGCCGCCCCGTCCCAGGGTCGTGATGCGGCCTTCGGGCGAGACCCCCTGGAAGCCGGCGACGACGCAGACCTGTCCCGCCGCCAGGCGCTTCAGCATGTCCGCCGTCTCGATCGCCTCGATCCGGGCGCGGCCGTGCATGCCGTCGCTGCGCAGCGGGATCTGCCAGCCCACGACCGCTCGCGCCTGACCGCCGATCTGCTGGCGCGCCAGCGCCAGCAGGCCACTCGTCACCTGCTCGCCGGATGCCACGACCACGTCGTATTCGCGCGCATCGTGCAACGGCGCCGTGTCGCGGACCCAGTCTACCAGTTGGTTGGTGACGCCGGCCATCGCGGAAACCACGACGGCGACGCTGTTGCCGGCGTCCACCTCGCGTTTCACGCGCAGCGCCACGTTTCGGATACGCTCGACGTTGGCGACCGACGTGCCGCCGAACTTCTGTACGATAAGGGCCATGAGGATCGTCGGCCCGTGCAGGGCCTCCCCCGACGCGAACCGCCGCGGCGCTCAGCGGAAGCTGCGTCTCTATTGTGTTACGGTTGTCGCCGGAAGGCGGCCGTAACATATTCGCTCGACCCTTGGGCAGCAAGTTTTCGCGCGCCCTGCGACCGCCGACCCGGAGCAGACCATGTCCGCCGCCCAGGCGCCGCAACAGACGACCGTGGATGCAGCCGAAACGGCCCGCTTCGGCGCGATCGCAGCGGAGGTCTGGGATCCGGTCGGCAAGTTCCGGCCGCTGCACAAGCTGAACCCCGCCCGCATGCGTTTCCTTCGTGACCGGCTCGCGGAACAGTTCGACCGCGACCCCCGGAGCCAGCGGCCACTCGAGGGGCTTACGATCGTCGATGTGGGCTGCGGCGGCGGCATCGTATCGGAGCCGCTCGCCCGCCTGGGCGCGGCGGTGACCGGGATCGACGCCGCCCCCGAAAACATCGCCGTCGCCGCAACCCACGCTGCCGACGCCGGCCTGAAGATCGACTATCGCTGCCTCACGGCAGAGGACCTCGCCGCTTCCGGCGAACGCTTCGACGCCGTCGTCGCCATGGAGATCGTCGAGCACGTCGCCGACGTCGGGCTGTTCGCCAAGGCGACGGCAGCACTCGTGAAGCCGGGCGGCGGATATGCGATCGCCACCCTGAACAGGACGGTGAAGTCGCTGCTGCTCGCCAAGATCGGGGCGGAATATGTCCTCCGCTGGCTGCCTGTCGGCACGCACGACTGGCGCCGCTTCCTGAAGCCCTCGGAGGTCGCGACCCTGCTGCGCGCCAACGGGCTCGAACTCCGGCAGGCCGCCGGAGTGACCTACAGCCCGCTGATGGACGAGTGGGTCCTCTCGCGGGACCTCGACGTCAACTACATGCTGTTCGCCGCCCGCCCCACCTGAACCGGGCCCACCTGAACCGGGCCCACCCGAACCGGGCCCGCCTGAACCTCGGCCCGCCGGCTCAGCCGCGGGCCGTTTCGCGCATGGCGCGCGGGTCGAGCGCATCCTGCAGTCCGTCGCCCAGGAAGTTGAACGCGATCACCGTCGCGAAGATGGCGAGACCCGGATAGACGGCGAGCAGCGGCGCCTCCCAGATCAGTTCCTGCGCGTTGGTCAGCATGTTGCCCCAACTGGGCAGCGGCGGCTGGATACCGAGGCCGAGGAAGCTCAGGACGGATTCGAACAGGATGATGTTGCCGACCGAAAGCGTGGTCGCGACCAGGATCGGCGACGCGAGTTCGGGCAGGATGTGCACCACCATCAGCCGGCCCGGCCCGGCCCCCAGGGCGCGGGCGGCGCGAACGAACTCCCTCTCCCGGACGGCCAGGGCGGAGCCGCGCACGAGGCGCGCCACGGTCGTCCAGCCGAACAGCGAGACGATGACGACGATCCGGTAGAGGCTCGCCTCGGGCGAATCGGCCACCGAGGCCGGGAGGCCGAGTTTGGTCAGGTCGACCGCCGCCAGTACGATGAGGAGGGGCAGGAGCGGCAGAGCGATCACGCCGTCGGTCAGTCGCATCAGCAGGTCGTCCAGGCGGCCGCCGTAGAAGCCTGCGACCAGCCCGATCGCCGTGCCCAGGACGGCACTCGTCAAGGCGGCCGCGAAGCCGACGAAAAGTGAAACGCGCGCGCCGTCGAGCAGCCGCGCGAGGACGTCCCGGCCTAGATCGTCCCGGCCGAGCGGATGGGCCCAGGACGGCCCCTCGAAGCGGCCGAACAGGTCGATCGCCTCGCCGTCTATCCCCCGCAATCCGGCGATCACCGGCGCCGTCAGCGCGAGGAGCGCGAAGGCCGCCAGCAGAACAGCGCTCGCGACGGCGAGGCGATGTCCCCGGAACCGGCGCCAGGCGAGCGCGGCCGGACCCGTCGCGCGTCGCGCGGCGGCGTTCACGCGCCGCCCCGGGCGAACGTCACGCGCGGGTCGAGCGCCGCGTAGGTCAGATCGGCACCGAGATTCGCCAGCATCGTCACGAGCGTGGCGAACAGCAGGCCGACCAGGGCGAGGTTGTAGTCGTTGCCCATCACGGCGTCGTAGAGGAGTTTCCCCATCCCGGGCCACCCGAACATGATCTCGGTGATGAGCGCGCCGGAGAAAAGCGCACCGGCGTCGAGGGCGAGGACCGTCACGACCGGGATCATGGCGTTGCGCAGTGCGTGCCGGACGACCAGCCGGCGGCCGGACATACCCTTGGCGCGCGCCGTGCGGATGAAGTCCTGGCGCAGCGTCTCCCGCATCGCCGCGCGGACGTAGCGCGTGATCCCGCCGGCGCGCAGCAGCGCGAGGGTCGCCACCGGCAGGACGAGATGCCGCATCCGTTCGAAGAGACCGGGATCGGCGTCGACCGACACCGCACTCGCCGGCAGCCAGCCGAGGCCGACGGCGAAGAGCATGATGAGGAGGAGGGCCAGCCAGAACGGCGGCACCGAAATGCCGGCGAAGCAGAGGAAGTTGACCGCATAGTCGACGGCGGAATGGGGTCGCAACGCAGCCCACACGCCGACCGGGATCGCCACCGCGACGGCGATGACGAAGCTCGCCCCCATCAGGATCAGCGTGTTCGCCAGCGGCGACGCCAGCACGTCGAGCACCGGGCGGGCGTAGAGGCGGGAATGGCCGAGATCGCCCTGGACCGCAGCGGCCAGCCAGGCGAGATAGCGCTCATGCAGGGGCCGGTCGAGGCCGTGCAGCGCCTTCAGACGCGCGGCATCCGCCGCCGTCAGATTGGGATCCCCGCTGATCATCAGGTCGACCGGATCGCCCGGCATCAGGCCGAGGAGCAGATAGATCGCGGCCGACATGAGGAGCAGGAGCGCCAGAGACTGGATCGCCCGGCTGGCGAGGAAGCGGATCATCCCGACCGCGCGAGCCTGGGGTGCGGGCGGGAGGCTGCGGCGATCCTATTTGTTCATAAGGAGGTGGATCAGGCTCGACGTATCCCAGCGTCCGCCGCCGCGCTCCTGGACGTGCGCATAGAACTGATCGACCAGCGCGGTGACCGGCAGCCGCGCCCCGTTGGCCTTGGCCTCCTCCAGGCAGATGCCCAGGTCCTTGCGCATCCAGTTCACGGCGAAGCCGAACTCGAACTTGCCGTCGATCATGGTACGGCCGCGGTTTTCCATCTGCCAGGACTGCGCCGCCCCCTTGGAGATGACGTCCAGGACCTGGTTGCAGTCGAGGCCGGCACGCATGCCGAAGTTCAGCCCCTCGGACAGGGCCTGCACCAAGCCGGCGATGCAGATCTGGTTGACCATCTTGGTGAGCTGCCCTGCGCCAGGCGCCCCCATCAGGGTGACCGCGCGGCCGAAGCAGCGCATGGCGGGCTCGGCCCGGTCGAACGGCGCCTGCTCGCCGCCGCACATGACGGTGAGCACGCCGTTCTCGGCACCCGCCTGCCCGCCGGAAACGGGAGCGTCGATCACGTGGATGCCGCGTTCCTTGCCCGCCGCATACAGTTCGCGGGCGAGGTCTGCCGAAGCGGTGGTGTGGTCGATATAGACGGCGTCGCGGGCCATGCCGGCGAAGATGCCGTCGTCGCCATAGGCGACACTGCGCACGTCGTCGTCGTTGCCCACGCAGGAGAATACGAGGTCGGCTCCCTTCGCGGCCTCGGCCGGCGTCGATGCCGCCCTGCCGCCGTGCTGGGCCGCCCACTGCTCGGCCTTGGCGAAGGTGCGGTTGTAGACCGCGACGGCGTGGCCGGCCTTGGCCAGATGGCCCGCCATGGGATAGCCCATCACGCCGAGGCCGACGAACGCAACCTTGCTGCTAGCCATCTGTCTTCCCTCTTTTTTCGGACGGCCGGATGATAGTCGCCGGCACGCCGGCGGTTCAACGTCGCAGAGGCCCCGGCGGCCGAGGCGTCAGGTAGGGATGGCTTCGCTGAAGGCCGGCGCCACGAGTTCGTCGTGCAGGGTTTCCCACAGGGCGGGATCCGGCGCGACCACGATCCCGGGATCGCGTGCAGCCGGCCGATAGGGCGTGCGGTCGAAGCGCATGACATGTCCACCTGCCTCCGCATGCAGGAGGCAGCCGGCAGCATGGTCCCAGGGGTTCAGGCGGGTATAGACGCCGAAATGCATTCCGCCCTGAAGGCGCGCCAGATATTCCTGGCCGACGCTGCGAGGGTTGAAAACCTGGCCGAGCCGCCCGCGCCCGGACCCCCAGAGGGATCGATAGGCCGCGCTGAAGCGAAACGGCCGCCCGTACACCGCTCCGTTCATCTGCCTGAGGTCGTCCGGACGCGCGACGCGGACGCGGCGGCCGTCGATCCAGGCCCCCTCCCCCGCGATCGCCGCGGCCATGCGACCGTTTAGCGGATCGTGGATCCAGCCGGCGTGTACCCTGCCCTTCACGACCAGTGCCACGATGACGGCAAAGATAGGCAGTCCGGCCGAGAAATTGCCTGTGCCGTCCAGGGGATCGACCACCCAGACCGGATCGTCGCGTTCGAGCATCGACAGCAGCCCGGCGTCCTTGGCGACCGCCTCCTCGCCGAGCACGAGCGAGCCCGGGAGCAGCTCCGGCAGTTCGGCACCGAAGCGCCGCTCCGACGCGAGGTCGGCGACCGTGACCAGGTCACCCGGCGACTTCTCCACCACGTCGCCGGAGCCGAGCCGGGCAAACCGCGGCACGATTTCCTCTACGGCGATCCTGCGGATCAGCGCCTCGACCTTCGCAGCGTCCAGGTTCATGTCTCGTCTTCCCGTCCTGCGAAGGCCGCTCAGAGAAGGGCGGCGGCGAAACGGCGCTCGAATCGCGCGCGATCGGCCGGATCGAGCCCGACCGCGATGCGGGCGACCGATCCGTCGTCCTGCCGGTCGAGAACGTTGCCGTTCTCGTAGAGCCAGGCGATGGCGGCACCGTTGGCGGCATCGACCGCGAAGCGGACGACCTCTTCCGACCGCGCGATGCGCCGGTCGATCGCGGCGAGCAGGTCGCCTTCGCCCTCCCCCGTCAGGGCGGAGACCGTGACGGCCGCATCGCCCCGCACCGACTGCTGCGCGACCCTGTCCCGTTCGGCCGCGTCGAGCAGGTCGATCTTGTTCAGGACCTCGACGATACGCGCGTCGTCGGATGCGATCCCCAGTTCGGCCAGGACCTTCGCCACGTCGGCGTTCTGGATCTCGGTCTCGGCATCGGCGATGTCACGGACGTGCAGGATCACGTCCGCCTCCAGCACCTCCTCCAGGGTCGCGCGGAATGCGGCGACGAGCTGCGTCGGCAGGTCCGAGATGAAACCCACCGTGTCCGACAGGATGACCCGCCGGCGGGACGGCAGGCGGACCACCCGCATGGTCGGATCGAGGGTCGCGAAGAGCTGGTCGCGCGCCACGACGTGGGCGGCGGTCAACCGGTTGAAGAGAGTGGACTTGCCCGCGTTCGTGTAGCCCACGAGGGCGATGATCGGATACGGCACGCGGCGACGCGCGGCACGGTGCAGGCCGCGCGTCCGTTTCACGTCCTCGAGTTCGCGCTCCAGGCGGACGATCCGGTCGTCGATCCGCCGGCGGTCCAGCTCGATCTGTGATTCGCCCGGGCCACCCAGGAAGCCGGCACCGCCGCGCTGCCGCTCGAGATGGGTCCAGGACCGCACCAGGCGCGTGCGCTGATAGCGCAGGGCGGCCAGGTCCACCTGGAGCCGCCCTTCAGCGGTGCGGGCGCGGGCTCCGAATATCTCCAGGATCAGCCCGGTCCGGTCGATGACCTTTGTATTCCAGGCTCTCTCCAGGTTGCGCTGCTGGACCGGCGACAGCGTCGTATCCACGATCGCGATGCCGATCTCGAGTTCTTCCACCGCGGCCTTCAGCTCCTCGACCACTCCCTGTCCCAGGAAGGTGGCGGAGTTGATGCGCGCAACGCGGACGATGCGCGTCAGGGCGACGTCCAGGTCGATCGCCGCCGCCAGGCCGACGGCTTCGTCGAGGCCCGCCTGCGGCGATCGCCCGCGCTCGCCCTGTCGCGTCGTCTCGGGATGGACGATCAAGGCGCGGCCGGGCGTACCGGTCGCGGAAACGGTTGTGGGTTCGGTCAATCGCCCGCCGTATCGTCGTCCGTCGGCTCGAACAAGCTGATGGGTCCGCCCGGCATCACCGTGGAGATGGCGTGCTTGTAAACCAGCTGGGAATGTCCGTCGCGCCGAAGGAGGACTGAAAAGTTGTCGAACCAGGTAATCATGCCCTGAAGCTTGACGCCATTGATCAGGAAGATCGTGACCGGCGTCTTGTGCTTTCGGACGTGATTTAGAAAAACGTCCTGAAGATTTTGCGACTTATGCGAACTCATGCCGCAGTCCTTTTCTTGTTGTGTCTACCAGGGGCGCGTCCAGCCGACGCACATAGAGTGGCCCGGACCCTTCGCAGGCATGCACCCCCGGATCGAACGCTATATGGATGCCCGCCGACGCCGGGCAAGGGCCGCGATCTGGCCCAACCTTTCGACCGTCACATCCGCGGCGAGTCCCTGCGGCAGGGGCGTCGGGTTGGCCCCGGGATGCCGCACCAGTATCGCCGTACATCCGGCGTTGCGCGCCGTCTGCATGTCCGTAGCGGAGTCGCCGACGAACCACACTTCGGGACCCGGTGCATGGCCCGTGCCATCCAGAACGAGATGCACGGGTGCGGCGGACGGCTTGTCGGCCGAGGCATCGTTGGCGCCGACGATGCCGCCGAAATAGGCATCCCAGCCGAGATACGACACCTCCCTGCGCAAATAGTCGCCGCGCTTGTTGCTGACCAGGCCGATCCAGACCTGGGCCTCACGCAGAGCGTCGAGCGTCTCCACGACCTCCGGCAGCAGTTCGAGGCCGGCCAGGTGATGCTCCTCGAACCGGGCGTAGAAATGGTCGCGGGCGGCTTCCCATGTATCGCCGAACAGCAGCGGGAAGCTGTCGCGCTGCGACTGGCTCACCCGCTCCATGACCTCCTGCATCGACCACGGCTCCCGGCCCCACGCGACGAGCGTGTCGTTGAGTGCCAGTCGGATCACGGGCCAGTTGTCGACGAGGGTCCCGTCCCAGTCGAACAGGACGGCTCGCGGCGGGGCGGCGCTGTCGCTCAACGGCTGGCCCCCTCGCCTTCCATATAGGCGACATAGTCCTGCAGCAGCGTCCGCGCGATGGTGCCGGGCTTGCCGTTGCCGATGACGGCATCGTCGATCTGCACGATCGGCAGGACATAGGACGTGGCGCTGGTGATGAAGGCCTCGCGGGCCTGCTTCGCCTCCTCCACGGTGAAGGGCCGCTCGACGAAGTCGATGCCCTCGCGCCGCACGAGTTCCGTCACGGAGGCGCGCGTGATCCCGCTCAGGATCTCGTTGCCGACCGGACGCGTCACCAACTGCCCCTCGCGCGTCACGATCCACGCGTTCGTCGACGACCCCTCCGTCACCGTTCCGGCCTCGTCGACCATCCAGGCCTCGTAGGCGCCGGCGGACCGGGCCTGCTGCTTGGCCAGCACGTTCGGCAACAGGCCGACCGTCTTGATGTCGCAGCGTCCCCAGCGGATGTCCGGCACGGTCACCGCCTTCTTGCCGGTCTCCAGAACCGACATGTCGGGCGGCGACTTGCGGCTCGCGGTCATCACGAGCGCGGGCACGGACAGTTTGGGGAACGGATGGTCGCGCCGCGCGACGCCGCGCGTCAC
>JBKBLL010000001.1:11822-44276 GCA_046296375.1 Alphaproteobacteria bacterium
AAGGCTGCCGCCCGCGTCGGGGCCTACCAGCCGGTCGGCGGCGATCGCGGGTCCCCGCCGATCGCGGGCAACGAGGACATCGAGGGAGCCCCGGACTGGCGCGGTCTCCTCGATCTGCTCGAGGAGACCGCAGGGGTGCCGTTGCGGCGCAGCAGTTCGCGAATGACGATCTTCATCGCGCGCCGGCCCATGGGCTGATCGATGTCGAGTTCCCGCAAGGACCGGTCGAGACGGTCCAGGTGCGGGTCCGCGTCGACCAGCATGCCCCTGTGGACGGCGATGACCTCGTACACCCCGTCCGCGAACTGGTATCCCCGGTCCTCGATATGGACCTGCGCACGGTCGTGCGGAACGTAGCGACCGTTGACGTATGCGATGCGCCCCATGAGCTTCCGCGGCCTCCAAGGAACCGGTCAGAAATATTCGAGTCGGACGGCGAACATCTTCTCGACCTTCTTCACCACCATTTCGGTCGAAAAGACGATGACCCTGTCGTTGGCCCGGACGACGGCACTGCCGCGCGGAATGACCACCTCGCCGTCGCGCACGATCGCGCCGACGATCGCTCCCTGGGGCAGCTTGAGGTCGCGGATCGGCAATCCGACGATCCCCGACGTCTCCAGCGCCTCGACCTCCAGCACCTCGCCGAACCCGTCGCCGATCGTATGCACGGCGCGTACCCGCCCGCGCCGCACGTGCTGCAGGATCGTCGAGACGGTAATCGCCCGCGGGTTCACCACGGCATCGATGTCGAGGACGGCAAAGAGCGAGTTGTAGGTCTGCTTGTTGATCAGGGCCACAGTGCGCTGGCAGCCATAGCGCTTCGCCAGCAGAGAGCAGAGGATGTTGGTCTCGTCGTGGTCCGTGAGCGCGATCAGCGTCTCCGTCTTGCGGACGTTGGCCTCCTCCAGGATCTCCGGATCCAGCGCGTCGCCGTGCAGCACCATCGTGCGGCTCAGCGCCTGGGCGATATGTTCGGCGCGCTCCCGGTTGAACTCGATGATTTTCGTCGAAACGGCCGGCTGGCGCTGCTCGAGCAGTTCCGCCAGGCACAGGCCGATATTGCCGCCGCCGACGATGACGATCCGCTGCGCTTCCGCCTCCTCGTGCCCGAAGGCGGCCATCGCCCGCATCAGGTGGGAGGTGTCGGCAACGAAATAGACCTCGTCCTTGGGCAGCATCTGGTCGTCGCCGTGTGGCACGAACTGGCTGTCGCCGCGCATGATCGCGACGATGTTGATGTTGAGGTCCGGAAAGAGGGCGGTGAGCTGGCGCAGCGGCGTATTGATGATCGGGCAGTCTTCGCCGAGACGTACCCCGACGAGCCGCACCATGTCGTCCGCGAGCGGAATCATCTCCGAGGCGCCCGGCAGCAGCAGGCGCCGGGCGATCGAGCGCGCGACCTCGAGTTCGGGCGAGATGATCACATCGATCGGCATGTGATCGGCGCTGAACAGGGCCAGATAGTCCTCGCGCAGATAGATCTGCTGGCGCACCCGGGCGACCTTCGTCGGCACGTTGAACAGGGAGTGCGCCACCTGGCACGCGACCATGTTCACTTCGTCCGAATACGTCGCCGCGATGATCATGTCGGCATCCGCCGCCCCGGCCTGCTCCAGCACGTTTGGGTAGGAGGCGAAACCCACCATCGCCTTCACGTCCAGCGTGTCGCTGATCTTCTGGATCAGCTCCGGCGAGGAGTCGATCACCGTCACGTCGTTCGCCTCGGCGGCGAGATGCCGGGCGATGTTGCTGCCCACCTGGCCCGCGCCGCAGATGATGACCTTCACGGCCGTCCCTCGCGGACTCTGGCGTTCATCCGCGCTCGCCCGAAACGTGGACGCCCAGCGACTTCAGCTTCCGGTGGAGGGCTGAACGCTCCATGCCGATGAAGCTGGCGGTGCGCGAGATGTTGCCCCCGAAGCGGTTGACCTGGGCCAGGAGATACTCGCGCTCGAACACCTCCCGCGCGTCGCGCAGCGGCATCGTCATCATCTGCTCGCCCTTGTCCATCCGAAGGACAGTGGGCGCGATCGCGCTGATGTCCGGCGGCAGCATGTCCGAGCGGATGGGATCGCGGCTCTCCCCCGGCGCCATGATCAGGAGCCAGTCCATGACGTTGCGGAGCTGGCGCACATTGCCCGGCCACTCGTAGCTCTGCAGCGCGGCGAGCGCATCCTCGCCGATCTCGCGCACCGGGAGGCCGGCCACCTCGGCGGAGACCTTGAGGAAATGGCGCGACAGCAGCGGGATGTCCTCGCGCCGCTGGCGTAGCGGCGGCACCACGATCGGTACGACATTGAGACGGTAATAGAGGTCCTCGCGGAAGCGCCCCTGGCCCATCTCCTGGACCAGATCGCGGTTCGATGAGGCGATGACCCGGACGTCGACCTCGACCCGCTGGGTGCCGCCGACCCTCAGGAAGCTCTGCTCCTGCAGGACGCGGACAATCTTGCCCTGGGTCTGCAGCGGCATGTCCGCCACTTCGTCGAGGAACAGGGTGCCACCATGCGCCTGTTCCAGAACGCCGACCCGGCGCGGCGCCTCCGGCCCGTTCGCGCCCGGTTCGGTCCCGAAGAGTTCCGTCTCCATCCGATCGGGGCTCATCGTCGCACAGTTCAGTACGACGAACGGCCCGTCGGCCCGTCGCGAGCGGACGTGCAGCAGGCGGGCGACCACCTCCTTGCCGGCGCCGGGAGGTCCGGAGATGAACACCCGGCTGCCGGTCGGCGCGACTCTCTCGATCGCCTGTCGGACGGCGTTGATCGCCGCCGAAACGCCGATCAGTTCGCCCTGCCCGCCCGCGCGCAGCCGCAGTTCGGCGTTCTCCCGGCGAAGCTGAGCGGCTTCGATCGCCCGCTCGACCACCAGAAGCAGACGATCGGCCTTGAACGGCTTCTCGATGAAGTCGTACGCACCCTCGCGGATTGCCGCGACCGCGGTTTCGATGTTGCCGTGGCCGCTGATCATCACGACGGGCACCAGAGGGTGCTCCTCGCGGATGATCTTCAGCAGATCGATTCCGTCATACTCGCTGCCCTCCAGCCAGACGTCGAGGACCACGAGGTTGGGCTGACGCGCCCGTACCGCGGCCAGCGCACTGGCCGCATCGCCGGCCGCCCGCGTCTGATAACCCTCGTCGCTGAGGATGCCGCCGATCAGCATCCGGATGTCGGCTTCGTCGTCGACGATCAGAATGTCACGCGCCATAGGCCTTCATACCGCTCTGCGTACCTTCTGCCGGGGGCTCATTCCCGGAGGGCGGCGCCCCCGCGATCGCAGTTTCCTCGTGGAGAGGTAGGGCGATCACCGCACGCGCACCACGTTCCTCGCGATCTTCCAAGATAAGTTCCCCGCCGTGCTCCTCCATTATCTTTTTGGCAATCGCCAGTCCCAAGCCGGTTCCCTTCGCCCGCGTCGTCACGTACGGCTCGGTCAGGCGGTCCTTGAGCGCCGCAGGCAGGCCGATTCCGTTGTCCTCGACCGTGAGGACGGCGCGGCCGTCCGCGTCCGCCAGCCGCAGGCCGATCCAACCGCGCCCGGCAACGCTGCCGGCCGATCGCGCCGCCTCGATGGCGTCGGCTGCGTTCTGCAGCAGGTTGGTCAGCACCTGGTTGATCTGGCGGCGATCACAGCTCACCACCACGGCCTGTGCCGGCGCGTCGACGGCGAAGTCAATGTCGGAATGGGCCTGGCGCTGAAGAAAGACCGCCTTGCGGCAGATATCGGTTAGGTCCTCCGGGGCCATCACCGGCGTCGGCAGGCGCGCGAAGGACGAGAACTCGTCGACCATCCGCCGCAGATCGTCCACCTGGCGGACGATGGTGTCGGTGCATTGCCGGAACGTTTCCGGGTCGTTGGCGATCTGCGGCAGATAGCGGCGATGCAGCCGTTCGGCAGCCAACTGGATGGGTGTCAGCGGGTTCTTGATCTCATGCGCGATCCGCCTCGCGATGTCGGCCCAGGCCGCCTTGCGCTGTGCGGCCAGAAGGGCCGTGATGTCGGTGAAGGTCACGACGAAGCCGGCCACGCCGCCGCCGACGACTTCCGCCGTCACACGGACCAGCAGTGTCCGCGCCCGGCCCTGGACGGTCAGGCTGACCTGGGTCTCCACCAGACGCGCGGGCCGCCGGCGCGACTCCTCCAGGGCGTCGGCCATCTGCGGCACGACGACGGGCAGCGCCGCGCCCACATGCGCGTGCAGGTCTATGCCCAGCAGTTCCGAGCCGGTGCGGTTCGGCAGGTTGATGTTGCCGGCGGCGTCGAGGCCGATGACGCCGGATGCGACCCCGGCGAGCACCGCCTCGGTGAAGCGGCGGCGCTCGTCCAACTGTCGGTTCGCCTCGACCAGTTCGTCGCGCTGCGCCTCCAGCTGGCCGGTCATGCGGTTGAACGCCCGGCTGAGCACGTCCAGTTCGTCGCCTGTACCGGGCGTGGGCACCCGAACGCCCATGTCGCCGGCGCGGATGCGCTCCGCTGCGCTGACCAGCCGTCCGATCGGCCGTGCCAGTCCGGACGCGAAATTGAAGCCGAACCAGACCGCGGCCAGCAGGAACAGCAGGGCCACCATCGCATAGAGCAGCGCGAAGTTGATCTCGATCTGGGACCGACGCCCTTCCAGCGTCTCGTAGGCCGACACCGCGGCGCGTACCTGCTCCAGATGGTTCAGCACCCGCCGCTCGACGAAGCGCCCGACATAAAGAAACAGGTCGTCGAACACCTCCAGGCTGACCAGCGCTCGCAGGCGGTCGTCCTCGTCGCTCGTGAGGATCGGGACTCCGCCGCGTAGCGCCTCGTCCAAGGCCCAGTCCGGGACGGGCTCGAACTCCAGACCGAAGGTGAAGCCCGCACGCGCGAGGACGCGGCCGTCACGGTCGAAGACGACCGCCTCGGTCAGGCCGCGCACGCGTGCCTGCCCCTCCAGGAAACGCTGCAGGCGCGGCGGATTGGTGAGGAGAAGCGGCCCTTCCCGGTTAAAATCGTTCGACATGGCGAGGACGTCGCCGATGATCGTCTGGCGGTGTTCGGTGAGATAGGCCTCCGCCACCGCGGTCGACTCGCTCAGCGCGATCCGCACCCGGTCGCTGAACCAGCCCTGCAGCCCGAAATGGAAGAACAGCACCGAAAAGCTGGCGATCACGATCGTCGGCACGACGGCGATGACGCTGAACAGCACCACGAGGCGAACCTGCAGCCGAGACCCGGCGAGTTGTCGGCGCTGGTTGGCGATCAGCAAGGCCACGCGGTAGGCGATCACCGTCCCCAGCAGGAGCAAAACGATCAGGTCGAAGAGCAGCAGGCCGAGGACGTTCGGCGTCGTGGAGCGGATCAGCGGGACGCGGCCGGTCATCACGGCATAGGTCAGGAAGCCGCTGAGGATGGCGAGGACCGCAAGGCCGACGGCCAGCGTCCGGCCGACTGCGGGCCGCCGCATCACCTCCAACGCCCGGGCGGCCGAACGGCGGATCGGGGCAACCCGCATGGTCTTCATGAGACAGCCGAATGGCGCGCAGGATCGGCCGGCCCGTACGGCCGCCCGGCCCGCGCCCGCAGTGCGCAATCGCCTATTTTAGCCCGCGGATGACCGGTATATCCAGTTCGCGAATTTTCTTGCGCAGGGTGTTGCGGTTGAGGCCCAGCAGCTGTGCGGCGCGAATCTGGTTGCCGCGCGTCGCCCCGAGGGTCAGCGTGATCAGCGGCCGCTCCAGTTCGGCGAGGACGCGGTCGTAGAGCCCCGACGGCGGCAGCGTCCCGTCATGGGCCTGGAAGTAGTCGCGCAAGTGCCGCTCGATGGCCTCGGACAGGGATTCGTCCTGACGGGGAGCGCTCTCCACGCGCGGGATGTCCGCCGGAACCGTATCCGCCAGTTCCTTCTCGATGATCTCGACACCGATCACCTCCTCGGAGTAGAGGGCCGCCAGCCGCCGGACCAGATTCTCCAGTTCGCGCACGTTGCCGGACCAGCGGTGGGCGCGGATGCGTTCCATCGCCGGGCCGTCGAGACTCTTGGCGGGCAGCCCCGCGAGTGTCGTCTGGGCGAAGAAGTGGCGGGCGAGATCCGGGATGTCGTCGGTCCGCTCGCGCAGTGGCGGCAACCGGATCGGCACGACGTTCAGACGGTAGAACAGGTCCTCGCGGAACGTCCCCTGGCGGATCAGCTGGCGCAGATCGCGGTGGGTCGCCGCGATGATGCGCACGTTCGCCTTGATCGCCGTCCGACCGCCGACGGTGGTGTATTCGCCCTGCTGGAGTACCCTGAGAAGACGCGTCTGCGCCTCCAGCGGCATGTCGCCGATCTCGTCGAGGAAGAGCGTGCCGCCCTCGGCCTGCTCGAAGCGACCCGGGGCCCGCGCCGAGGCACCGGTGAAAGCGCCCTTCTCATGGCCGAACAGGTCGCTTTCGATCAGGTCGCGCGGAATGGCCGCCATGTTGACCGCGACGAAGGGACCGTTCCGGCGCCTTCCGTACTGGTGCAGCGCCCGAGCCACCAGTTCCTTGCCGGTGCCCGATTCGCCCACGATCATGACCGTGAGGTCGGTGTTCATCAGGCGGGCGAGGACGCGGTAGATCTCCTGCATCGCCGGCGAGCGGCCGATCAGCGGGAGCTGCTCGTCGATCTCGGTGGACGCCTCCATCGCCGGGCTCGTCCGCGGCTCGGTCAGCGCCCGCTGGACGATGCTGGAGAGTTCCTTGAGATCGAAGGGCTTCGGCAGGTACTCGAACGCGCCACGTTCGGTCGCCTTCACCGCGGTCATCAGCGTGCTGTGCGCGCTCATGACGATGACACGCAGTTCGGGCCGCAGCTTGCGGATGCGCGGCACCAAGTCCAGCCCGTTCTCGTCCGGCATCACCACGTCGGTGATCACCAGGTCGCCCTGCCCGTCCGACACCCAGCGCCACAACGTGCTGGCGTTGCCGGTCGCCCGCACGTCGTGGCCGAGACGCCCCAGCGCCTGGCTCAGCACGGTCCGGATACCGCGGTCGTCGTCCGCCACCAGAATGGTCGCGTTAGACATCGCTGCTGCTCTCCTCGCTGGCGCACATGGGCAACATCACCCGGAAGGCGGTTCGGCGGGGCTCGCTCTCGAATTCGATGACCCCCCCATGCTCGTCGACGATCTTGGCGACGAGGGCGAGACCGAGGCCGTGCCCCCCGGCCTTGGTCGTCACGAACGGGTCGAACAGGTGTTGGCCCAGGTCTTCGGGAATGCCCGAGCCGTTGTCCTGTACCGTCACCATCAGCGGCAGTCCGACCCGCTCGCCCGTGCTGCGCACCGCGAGGCGCACGCCGTGGCGGTAGGCGGTCGAGATGACGATCTCACCCCCCTCCTCGGGCACGGCCTCTGCTGCATTCTTCACGAGGTTCAAGAAGACCTGAACGAGTTGGTCGCGGTCGCCCAGAACGGGCGGCAGGGACGGGTCGTACTGCTCGGTGAAACGCACATGCCGTGCCACCCCGCTCGACGCGCTGCGCCGGACGCGATCCAGCACTTCATGAATGTTGACCGGGCCGCGCACGAGGGGGCGCTGCTCGGCGAAAATGTCCATGCGATCGACCAGGGCGCAGATCCGGTCGGCCTCGTCGCAGATGAGCTGCGTAAGTTCCCGGTCGCCGTCGTCGCAGTTCTGCTCGACCAACTGCGCCGCTCCCCGGATTCCGGCGAGCGGGTTCTTGACCTCGTGTGCCAGGACGGCCGCCATTCCGGCGACGGATCGTGCCGCGTTGCGATGCACCAGCTGCTGGTCGATCTTCTGGGCGATCGACGGCTGATGGATCGTGAGCAGGACGAAGCCGCCTGCGCCATCCGCCACGGGGCCGGCGTGTACCGTGGCGCCGGCTACGGCGAAGCGCGGCGACTCCAGGCTCACGCCGTATTCGGTCAGGCTGTACCCGCCCTCGCGTACCTGGTGGATGAGCCCGAGAAGCGGATGCGCCGCCGACAGGATCTGCCGGAGATCCTGGCCGACCAGGCTGTCCACGCTCGCCTGGAGCAGTTGCTCGGCGGCACCGTTCGCATAGCGAATACGATTGCCCTCGTCGACCAGGAGCACCGTATCGGGGAGCGCGTTGAGGATCGCGGCCAGGTCCGGCCGCATCTCCGCGCCTGCGTCGGACTGCGGCTCCGCCTCACGATCCGGGCCGCTCGCGAAACCGGACAATCCTGCTGCCGCCGTACGCTTATGCATAATTTACGGGCACTTTACCAAAGTGGTTAAACGCTAGGCATTGTAGCCGGACCGGCTTTCGCGTCAAGCTGAGCAAACCGCATGCAACTCTGGTGCCGATCTGTCCGCCGGAGTAGCTTCGCCGCGGTCCTTCGCGAGTAGCCCATGTCGAAGCGCATAGCCCTTATCGTTGCTGCGGGACGCGGCACCCGGTTCGGCGGCACCCTCCCCAAGCAATATGCCGATCTCGCCGGCGTGGCGGTCATTCGTCGGGCAACGCTGGCATTTCTACGGCATCCCGACATCGCGCGGGTCCGCTGCGTGATCCATCCGGATGACCAGCGCGCCTACGATACGGCCTTGGGCGATCTGGGGCTGCTTTCTCCCGTTCACGGCGGACCGACCCGACAGGAGTCGGTGCGCCTCGGACTGGAAAGCCTCGCGGACGAATCCCCCGACCTCGTGCTCATCCACGACGGCGCCCGCCCGCTGGTTACGGCGGCGCTGGTAAGCCGCACCATCCAGGCGGCGGAGCGGCACGGGGCGGCGATCGCCGCGGTCGCGGTCAGCGACACGCTGAAGCGCGGCGGCCCCCTCGTGACCGCGACGGTCGACCGAACCGGACTGTGGCGCGCCCAGACGCCGCAGGCCTTCGGCTATGGCACGATCGTGGCCGCCCACCGGGCGCATGCCGGCGCCGACCTGCCGGATGACGCGGCGGTCGCCGAGCGCGCCGGCATCGCCGTCGCCCTGGCGGAGGGCTCTGACGACAACATGAAGGTGACCGGCCCGGACGATCTCGACCGGGCACGCCGGCTGCTCGACGGCCGTGCGACCTCCCACCGGGTCGGCCAGGGCTTCGACGTTCACCGACTCGGCCCCGGCGACGGCGTGATGCTGGGCGGCGTCCACATCGCACACGACGGGTCGCTCATCGGCCATTCGGATGCCGACGTCGTGCTGCACGCGCTGACGGACGCGATCCTGGGCGGCCTCGGGGACGGCGACATCGGCAGCCATTTTCCGCCGAGCGAGGCGCGTTGGCGCGGCGCCGACTCGGCGATCTTCGTCATGCACGCCGCCTCACTCGTCCGCGAGCGCGGCGGCACGATCGAGCATGCCG
The DNA here is from genome assembly GCA_046296375.1 of Alphaproteobacteria bacterium. GTDB lineage: Bacteria > Pseudomonadota > Alphaproteobacteria > JAJUGE01 > JAJUGE01 > Constrictibacter. The sequence goes on from JBKBLL010000001.1 coordinate 21,112, forward strand.
ACGTCACCATCCTCTGCGAGCGTCCGAAGATCGGCCCCCACCGCGCCGCCATGACGGCCCGCATCGCAGCCCTGCTCGGGCTGCCACCGGCGCGCGTCGGGGTGAAGGCGACGACGACCGAGGGGCTCGGCTTTACCGGTCGCGGAGAAGGCATCGCCGCCCAGGCGGTCGCCACCCTGCGGCTGCCGCCGAACGGCTGAGGAAGCGGGCGGTCGGGCCCTTCGGCACACGCGGTCGTCGCATGTGGCCGTCGGCACCGAGTCGACCCGGTGCGCCGCGCGGGATAACCTCGCATCCGACCCTCACTCCGGAGTCGCGATGAGCCTGTTCCCCGACCGGTTGACCGCCCTGTCGCGCCGGACGCTCGATGCCTGCCGCGGTGCGCATCTCCGGGCGACCGCCGCCGAATCGTGTACAGGCGGCCTGATCGCCGGCCTTCTGACCGAGATATCGGGCTCGTCCGACGTGGTCGGACGAACCTTCGTCACCTATTCCAACGAAGCGAAGCAGGAGGTTCTGGGCGTCCCGGCGACCCTCCTCGCGGCACACGGCGCCGTCAGCGCCGAGACGGTCGCCGCGATGGCCGAGGGCGCCCTGCGGGCCTGCGGCGACGATGCCCAACTGGCGGTCGCGGTGAGCGGCGTGGCCGGCCCCGGCGGCGGGTCGGCGGAGAAGCCGGTCGGCACGGTCTTCATCGCGATCGCCGGGCGGGGCGAGACGGTCGCGACCCGGCACCATTTCGACGGCGACCGTTGCGCGGTCCGCCTCAAGACCGTCGAAGCCGCCCTGGAGAAGCTCCTGCACCGCGCCGCAAGCTGACGCCACCGACAAAATTCAGCGCAGGCCGCCGCCTGCGATCGCCTCGAGCGCCGTACCGGTAGCGGTCTCCCGCCCGGGAACCGCGGGCGGGACGCATTCCGACGCCTGGACGGAGATGTGTCCGCGGCGGATGTCGGCGAGGACGAGATCCTGGTCGTCGGCGGCATAGTGGAGCGGCTCGCCGCTGCGGCCGTAAAGGCGGCAGTGCACCGTCTCGCAGCGCTGCCAGGCGACGAGCCCCAGTTCGCTCGCCCGTGCCGCCGCCTCGGCCGGAAGGCCGATCTCGGAACCGTCGGCATCGAAATAGCGGCAATGCCTGAACGGAACCGTGCCCGACGGCCCGCGCGGCGCCCGGGCGATACTGCCCGGCCAGGCACCTTCACTGCCGCCCGCCCGCGCGATGCCCATGCGCTCCAAGCCTGTGCGCTCCAGGCCCGGCCCGTCCGACCCTGCCAGGACATCCGCCCGGCGTGTGCCGCAGCGCCGTTCCGGAGAGGGCCGCCACAGACCGTCGATACAGCGATGCACGAAGCCCGGCTCGCAGCCGAAACAGTCGGGTGCCGCCCTGGTGACGCAGATCTCGGCGCCCTGTCGCAGCATCTCGGTCCGGTCTGGGACCGGGCAGTCCCTGGCTGCCGCAGGCATCGCCGCCCCGGACACGATCGCTGCCAACACCGCCGTCGCCATCAACCCGCTGCGCATCGCTCCGCCGCCCTTTCGCGGCGCGATACTAGGCCGTTGCGGGCGCGATCGGAAGCGCCGGCTCGGCTAAGCCGAAGCGGCCGACGAAGGCTCGATCGCCTCGGGCGCAAGGACGCGCCAGAGCTGCGCCATCGCCTGCTCCAGGTCGGCGGCACGGATTCCCGGATAGTGGTCGCGGATCCGTTCCAGAACGAGCCGTGCCGCCTCCGGCCCGCCCAGAGCGCCCCGCTCGCGGCGCACGCCGACTGCGGCCTTGAAGGCGGGAAGCAGCAGGTCGGGAAGACCGGCGCGCCGGTAGATGGCCTGGAACCCCAGCGCCCCCTGATCGTCGATCAGCGCCCTGGCGCGGTCGAGCGGCAGGCCCGCCAGCACAGCGAGGCCGGCGTCGAAGAAATGCCCGGCACCCTCGCAGAGGCAGCGCAGCAGCAGAAGTGGCGGCAGCATGCCACGCTCGGAAAGGCTGCGGGCCAGCGCCTCGACCTTCGCATCGGGAACGGTACCGATCATCACGGCGAGCGCGCGGTCGCGCCCGTGCATCATCAGTTCCTCGAACATCGGCCCCGGCAGCCGGTGCCGCAGCATCAGCTGCGCCCGCAGTTCGTCGGCCGCACACTCGACCAGCCGCTGGGCCACCGCCAGGGGCAGCGATGGCCGATCGATGAGAAGTTTCTGGATGGACGTATCCTGGGCGAACTGATCGACGACGCGCTGCATCGCCCCCTCGCCCAGTCGGGCGCCGGGGTTGGCGAGCGTGGCCTTGACGACAGCACGGTCGCAGGTGGAGACGAGCGCGTCGGAAACGGGCTCCGTTACGGTCTCACGCCCGGCGATCGCAACCTGCTTCGCGACATTGCCGCCCCGGATGATCGCGATCAGGTCTTCGTCGCGCAGTACCGAGGAGTAGCGCAGGATCGGCACCGCCACGGTCGCCACGTCGTGCGCCAGGGTCAGCGCGAGGTTGCGCGGCAGGAAGGGGCAGGACTTCAGATGCTCGGCCAGCGCCTCGCGCACCGCTTCCAACGCGTCCTGGGCCAGCACCGCGACGATGTCGAGGGCGATCCGCCGCTCGGCCTCGGACAGCTGGCCGGACGCGAGTTCCGTCGCCACGATCGCCGCCGTTTCGGTGCGCGATCGGGCCGACAGATCGGCGAGCAGCCGTTCAACCCGGTCCTTGGTCACTCTCTGCCTTTCGCATCCCACAGCCGGAGCCACCCGGCGGCTCCAGTCGGCGCGTTCCGCACAGCGCCCCGGCCGCACGTGGCCCCGCCTTGCGCCGCAGGGCGGGCCATCGCTAGCTTGCGCGGGAAATGTCAAAAGAACGTCAACGCGCGCCGCTCGTGCGGTTTCCCCGCCTGCCCGGAGCAGCCGCCGCGGCGCGGGCGGCGGCGCGCCTGCGCGCGCGGATCGACCCGCGCGGCACGACCACGCGGTGGCTGCGGCGGTTCGTTCTCGGCGCGCTGCTGATCGTTCTGGCAGGTCCCCCGCTCCTCATCCTGCTCTACCGGTTCGTCCCTCCACCCGCCACACCTCTCATGGTGATGCGGCTTTTCGAGGGCGAGGGACTGGCGCGCGAGTGGGTGTCGATGTCGCGAATCGCGCCCGACCTGCGCGCGGCCGTGATCGCGGCCGAGGACAACCTGTTCTGCGTCCATGGCGGTTTCGACTGGGATTCGCTGCGCCAAGCCTATGCCGACTATCGCAGAGGGGCCGGACTGCGCGGCGCCAGCACGATCAGCATGCAGACCGCCAAGAACGTTTTGCTCTGGCCGGGGCGCACCCTTGTTCGGAAAGGGCTGGAAGCGTGGTTCACGACGCTGATCGAGGCGCTGTGGGACAAGCCCCGCATCCTAGAAGTCTATCTCAACGTGGCGGAGTGGGCGCCGGGGGTCTACGGCGCCGAGGCGGCGGCGCGGCATCATTTCGGCAAGGCCGCCGCCGATCTTTCGCGGCGCGAGGCGGCCCTGCTGGCCGCCGTCCTGCCGAATCCGCGGCGCTGGTCGGCGAGCCGGCCGACCCAGTACATCACCCGCCGCGCCGCCACGATCCAGCGGCGCATCGGCCAGCTGGGGCCTCTCCTCGACTGCGCCCGCTCCGTATGACCATGCCGGCGTCGCGTCACGGCGTCGAAGCTGCCCGGCTCGAACGCGCGGTCGAACATCTTGGCCGCAACCAGGTCCACGTTGCGGATGGCGAACCGCCGGCCCGGCGGCGGAAAGGCGGCCCCGGTCGGGACCGCGCGGTTTCGTCGGGCATCGAGGCATGCTACATCGCGAAGCGGCGGGCGGGGCGTAGCGCAGGCTGGTAGCGCGTCTGCTTTGGGAGCAGAAGGTCCCCGGTTCGAATCCGGGCGCCCCGACCATCCGGTCCGGTCCGGCCCGCCTTTCCCTTCCTGCACGGCTTCCGCGCTTGGCGGGCGGGGCGCCAGTCCTTAGATTGGCGACATGAGTTTGGCGAGGGCATGTCGAGGTTCGGGTCGCGATCATGAAGGCGCGTATCTACAAGCCGGCACGCACGGCGATGCAGCAGGGCCGCAGGAAGACGCAGGACTGGGTGCTCGACTTCGAGCCCGAGTTGCCGCGGCGCCACGACCCGCTGATGGGCTGGACAAGCTCGGGCGACACCCGCCAGCAGGTGCGTCTGTTCTTCGAGACGCGCGACGCCGCCATCGCCTATGCGGAGAAGCACGGCATGGACTACACGCTGCGCGAACCCCAGGAACGCCGCCTGCGCATCCAGGCCTATGCCGACAACTTCCGCTGGGACCGCGCCCGCTGAAGCCGGCCCCCGATCGCGCGCCCTTAGCTCAGCCGGATAGAGCAACGGCCTTCTAAGCCGTGGGTCGCAGGTTCGAGTCCTGCAGGGCGCGCCATTTTTTCAATTGGTTAGGTTGGGAGGCATGGAGTCCTCCGGTGAGGACGACGGCGGACGCGTAGATCACGCGCCGCCTTGACCGACATCTCCTGTCCGGACAGCATCGCGCAAACGGAAATCAAGGCTAGAGTGGAGACCCGCATGCCCGTCCGGATCCTCGGCATGATCGGCGTGGCACCGCCGCAGGGCAACACGTTGCACGTCATCGCGGGCGCGGTGTCGGCGCCGTTTCTGAGGACCTTCGCGCAGGCGCACGAAGCCGCGGGCTTCGACGAGGTGCTGGTCGGCTACTATTCCAGCTCGGCCGAAGGGTTCACCGTCGCCTCGCACGCGGCAGCGCACACCAGGACGCTGCGCTACCTCATCGCTCACCGGCCCGGCATCGTGGCGCCGACGCTCGCGGCACGTGCGGCGGCCACCTTCGACCACCTGTCCGACGGACGCCTGTCGCTCCACATCATCGCCGGCGTCAGCGACCGTGAGCAGGAGAGCGAGGGCGATTTCCTCGAGAAGGACGCGCGCTACGACCGCGCCGCGGAGTATCTCGGCCTGGTGCGGCGGCTGTGGACCGCCGATGCGCCGTTCGACCATGCCGGCCGCCATTACCGCGTCAACGCGGCCTTCACGGCCGTGAAGCCGTTTCAGGTCCCCTACCCGCCCCTGTTTTTCGGCGGCTCGTCCGAAGGGGCGCTCGCCATGGGCGCCGAGCACTGCGACGTCTACGCCCTGTTCGGCGAGCCGCTGAAGGAGACGGCGGAGCGCATCGCCGACTTCCGCGCGCGCGCCGCGGCGTTCGGGCGGCAGGGGGACCGCGCCCCGCGCTTCAACGTCTCGTTCCGGCCGATTCTGGGCGCCACCGAAGGCGAGGCATGGGACCGGGCGCGCCGGATCCTGCGCGACATGGAGGGGTCGGGCACGCCGGGCATGGCCCAGGACCGCAGCGCCGAACGCCTGCTCGACCTCGCCGCGCGCGGTGAGGTGCACGACGAGCGCCTCTGGATGGCGGTGGCGCAGGCGACGGGAGCGAAGGGCAACACGTCGTGCCTGGTCGGCACCGCCGAACAGGTGGCGGACGCGCTCCTGCGCTACTACCGGCTGGGGGTGGGCTCCTTCCTGATCCGCGGCTTCGACCCCCTCGCCGATGTCGAGGCTTTCGGGCGCGACCTCATCCCCCGCGTGAAGGCCGGAGCGCTGGCAATCGACAGGGAGATGGCGGCGGCGTAGTGGCGTCGGAGCGCGGGCGTCTCGCCCGCCCCAACGAAGAGTTGCGGGCGCGGCGCCCGCGCTCCGTTGCGCCGCCGCGTCGCGCGTGCTACCGCCGCGACCTGCCTGGACCGGCAGCGGAGTAACGATCTTGCGCTATGTCAGCACACGGGGTCAGGCCCCGATCCTGGGCTTCTCCGACGTCCTGCTCGCAGGCCTCGCGCGCGACGGCGGGCTCTACGTGCCGGAGACCGTACCGACCTTTGCTCCCGACGACTTCAGGGCGCTGCGCGGCCTCTCCTACGCCGAAGTCGCAACCCGGGTGATGCTGCCCTTCCTGGGGGGGGAGATCGCCGAGGACGATTTCGCGGCCATGGTCGCCGACGCCTATGCCGGCTTCGACCATCGCGCCGTGACGCCTCTGCGCCAGCTCGACAGCGATTTGTGGCTGCTGGAACTGTTCCACGGTCCCACCCTCGCCTTCAAGGACGTGGCCCTGCAGCTTCTCGGGCGCCTGTTCGACCATGTGCTCACCCGGCGGGGCGAGCGGGTCGCGATCGTCGGCGCGACTTCCGGCGATACGGGGGCGGCGGCGATCGAAGCCTGCCGCGACCGTGCGGCCATCGACATCGTCATCCTGCACCCGAAAGGCCGCGTGTCGGAGGTGCAGCGCCGCCAGATGACGACCGTGGAGGCGCCGAACGTCCACAACCTCGCCCTGGAAGGCACGTTCGACGACTGCCAGGACCTGGTGAAGGCGATGTTCAACGACGCCGCCTTCCGCGACGAGATGCGCCTTTCCGCGGTCAACTCGATCAACTGGGCGCGCATCATGGCCCAGGCCGCCTATTACGTGTACGCCGCGGTCCAGATCGGCGCGCCCGAGCGGGCGGTCGGCTTCGCCGTACCCACCGGCAATTTCGGCAACGTCTATGCCGGCTGTCTGGCCCGCCAGATGGGGCTGCCGGTGGCGGGCTTCGCGATCGGCACGAACGAGAACGACATCCTGGCCCGCTTTTTCGACGCGGACGACATGAGCGTGCGTCCAGTCCGGCCGACGCTGTCGCCGAGCATGGACATCCAGGTCTCGAGCAATTTCGAGCGCCTGCTGTTCGACCTCTACGATCGGGACGGACGGGCGACGGCCGAGGCCATGCAGGCCTTCCGGACGACGGGAAAGCTCGGGGTCGGCGACAACCGGTGGCGCGCCGCCGCGGACCTGATCCGGGCGACCGGCCTCGACGACGCCGCCACGCTCGCCGTCATCGCCGCGGAGCATGCGGCCACGGGCGAACTCCTCGACCCCCACAGCGCGATCGGCGTGGCCGCCGCGCGGGTGCATCGTATCGCCGGCGCGCCGATGGTGGCGCTCGCGACGGCACATCCGGCGAAGTTTCCGGACGCCGTGGAGCGCGCCGCCGGCGTGCGCCCCGCCCTGCCCCCGCGCCTCGCCGACCTGCTCGACCGGCCGGAACGCGCGACCGTGCTGCCCAACGACCTGAGTGCGGTCCAGGCCTTCGTCCGCGGGGCCGCGCGGCGCTAGGTGGACATCGTCCGGGCAACCGCGCACCATCCGTCGCGCAAACGCCCCGAGACGGAGGAGCCGGCATGGCCCGCGTGCGCTACAACGATCCCGAAGACCTGCCCGAAGCCGACCGGGACATCCTCAAGCGACGGATCAACCTGCACCGCGCGCTCTCCAACAGCGTCGGCGGTACCCGCGCCTTCTCCGGCCTCGGCCAGTGGATCCGGTTCAAGGCCAAGCTCGATCCCCGCCTGCGGGAGATGGCGATCCTCCAGGTCGGCTGGCTGGCCCGCAGCGACTACGAATGGAGCCATCACGTCAAGATCGGCAAGGATTTCGGCGTCTCCGATGCGGACGTGCGCGCGATCATCGCGGAGAGCGAGGGGCGCGACAGCGGCCTGCCGGCGCTGGACCGCGCCGTACTGCGCGCCGCGCGCGAGATGGCCGAAGGCCCCGGCATGGCGGCGGCGACCTTCTCCGAACTCCAGGCGGAGTTCGGCGACGAGCTGATGGTGGAACTCACCCTGGTGATCGGCTTCTATTGCGCCGTCGTGCGCGTGCTGCACACGCTCGGCATCGACGTCGAGCCGGACTACCAGCCCTATCTCGACGCCTTCCCGTTCCCGAAATAGGTGCCGGAGACCCGCCCTTGGACAAGATCGAGCTCCTCGTCGTTGCCCGCCTGCCCGACTATCTGCTGGACGATCTGGCGCAGGACTTCGTCCTGCATCGGCTCGATGCGGCCGCCGACCCGGATCGGCTCGTCGCGGATGTGGGCGACCGCGTCCGGGGCGCCCTCGCCGGGGGTATGAAGGGACCGGACGCGGCCCTGATCGCGAAGCTGCCGAAGCTCGAGATCATCGCGTCCAACAGCGTGGGCTACGATGCCACGGACGTTCCGGCCGCCCATGCGCGCGGCATCGTCGTGACCCACACGCCGGACGTCCTGACGGACGACGTCGCCGACCTCGGCATGACGCTGATGCTGATGATCGGCCGGCGCATCGGCGAGGCCGAGCGCTTCATCCGCGAGGGCCGCTGGCTGCAGGGGCCGATGCCGCTCGGCACCAAGGTCAGCGGCAAGCGCCTCGGCATCGTCGGGCTGGGCCGGATCGGCACGGCGGTCGCGCGGCGGGCGTCCGGCTTCGGCATGCGCATCGCCTATACGGACATCGTCGTGAAGGGCGGAGCGCCCTACGACTTCGTCCCCGGCCTGCACGACCTGGCGCGGCAGAGCGACTTCCTGCTGGTCTCCTGTGTCGGCGGTCCGACCACGCGGGGCCTCATCGACGCGGACGTCCTCGACGCGCTGGGTCCGAAGGGGTTCCTCGTCAACATCGCGCGCGGCACGATCGTGGACGAAGCCGCCCTGGTCCGCGCGCTCCAGGAGAAGCGCATCGCCGGTGCCGGCCTCGACGTGTTCCTGGACGAACCGCGCGCGCCGCAGGAACTGTTCGATCTGGACAATGTCGTCATCACACCGCACGTCGCGAGTGCGACGAACGAGACGCGCCGCGCCATGGCCGAACTCGTGGCGGCGAACATCCGCGCCCACTTCGCCGGACGGCCGGTGCTGACGCCCGTGCCGCAATCCTGAGGGCGACGGCGGGTCAGAGGATCTCGACCGCGGCCCGCAACGGCACCGCCTCGTCGCCGAGCAGCAGGTCCTTCGCCCGCTCCTGCCAGGCGTCGTCGCGAATCGTCATGGGATCGCGTGCGACCAGCCTGTGTTCGGCGACCATCTTCGCCAGGATCAGCCGCCGGGCGTCGCCACCGGCGGCAGCCGAGCGGGCCCCCTCCCATGTCAGCAGGGCCGCGGTCGCGGCGTTGTAGAGTGCCGTGGCCGCGAGACGCGCCAGCTTGTCGTGCCGCGGGCTCGCCGCGACGTCCTCGGCATAGGCGACGGCGCGGTCGACGAAGCCGCCGATACGCGCCCGGAACGCACCGGGCACGCCGTCGGCCGCGTCGAGCTTGCGGTGCAGTGCGGTCTGAAGCGCGAGGTCGGCGTGCTCCCTGCCGACCGCACGCGACAGGACGTCGATCGCGTTGATGTTGCTGGTACCCTCCCAGAGGACGCCGATATGCGCGTCCCGCACCAGCCGGGGGTTGACCCACTCCTCGACGTAGCCGGTGCCGCCGCGCATCTCCATCGCCCCGGTCGCCACTCGGATGTTGTCGCGACAGGCGCGGAACTTCAGCAGCGGCGTCAGGATGCGCAGCAGCTTCGCGGCGGCGGCATCGCCCTTCTGCGCCTCGTCCATCGTGGCGGCGCAGAACAGGGACATGGACAGGGCCTGTTCGGTCGGCGTCGCCAGCTTCGCCAGTTGCCGCCGGACCATCGGGATGTCGAACAGCACCCGCCCGAAAGCCGTACGGTTCTTCGCGACCACGGTCGCTTCGTTGAGACAGCGGCGCATCATCGCCGCCGCCCGGACGCCGTGCGACAGGCGCGAAAGGTTGACCTGGTCGAGCATCTGCTTCAGGCCGGCCTCGGCCCGACCGACCAGCCAGGCCTCCGCCCCCTCGAAGAGGATTTCGCCGGACGCCATGGACCGGGTGCCGAGCTTGTCCTTGAGGCGTACGATCCGATAGGCGTTGCGCCGGCCGTCATCCAGCCGGCGCGGCATCGCGAAGAGCGCGAGGCCCTTGGTGCCGCCGGGCGCCCCTTCGGGCCGCGCCAGAAGCAGGGCGACGTCGGCGTCGGCATGGCTGCAGAACCACTTCTCGCCGTAGAGCCGCCAGCGATCGCCGTCCCGCCGCGCCGCGAGTTCGATTCCGCCGACGTCCGATCCGCCCGCCTTCTCGGTCATGAACTGCGTGCCGGTCAGCATCCGGGCCGGATCGGGGTCGGTCATGCGGTCGAAAAAACGCGCCTTCAGCGCCGCGTCGCCGTACCGGCCGATGAGGAAGGCCGAGGTGTCGGTTACCGAGATCGGACACATCAGCCCGAACTCCGCCTGTACGAACAGATACTGCAACGCGTACTTGACCGCGGGCGGGGCGGTGTCGGGCCAGTCCAGCACCCCCGGCCTGTGGCTCATCGCGTGCAGTCCGAAGTCGCCGAAGGCGATGCGCTCCATCTCCCGATAGGCCGGATGGTACTCGATCCGGTCCTCGTCGCGACCGAAGCGGTCGCGCGGATGCAGGACCGGCGGATGCTTGTCGGCAAGGTCGGCGAGTTCGTCGAGCCGGCCCCCCGCGAGTTCGCCCATGCGGTCGAAGTGCGGCAGGAAATGCGCGAGCGCGGCCGGGTCGAGATAGAGCGGCAGCAGATTCCGCAGGCTCCGGTCGGTCTGGAAGAAGTTGGTGCCGCGACAGTCCGGCGCGACGCGGTCGACGACCGCCGGCGCGGGCCTGACCTGCGTGCGGACATCGGTGGCGGCGGGCCGGCTGGCACTCATCGCAATCTCCGGGTCGACGGCCGGACGGCGTTCGCGGCCGGTGGCACTCTGGCCAAACCCGACCGTCCGCACAAGGTGCCCGATACCATCATTGCAAATGCGAATGACTCGCATTAAAATCATCCATGTGTCGGGAGAGACCCCACGGAAAACCGAGAATGAAGGCATGCAGATGATCCGCGAGCACAACGTCGAGCCTCGCCGAATCGAGCCGCCGCTGGCGCAGCCCACGGTGATCGAGAGCCGTGAACTCCTGTCCGCCGGCCCGGAGCTGTTGATCAGTCACAAGGGCGAGTTCTATCGCCTGCGACGCACCCGCAACGACAAACTCATCCTGACCAAGTAGACTCGGCGCCGAGCGGCGCGAAACTTTCTGTACCGTGGGAAGATTGTGGCCGCTCGGCACCTCACCCTGTGTCCATTGCGCCACAGGCTGGCTCCATTGCGGCGCGCACAACGTGTCCCGCCCGCACGCCCTGTTGTCCTGGCGGGACGTTAACGGCCACCGTCTATCGGCATTCCGACCGAGCAAGCGTCCGTCGTTCGCGGCCGCATCGGGTGGATCCGACGGACCGCGCATGCCTGCTTCGCCCTTCTCGTTCCGCAGCCTCTCGCTGCGGTTCCGCCTCTCCGTCGCCGCGGCTCTCCTCGCCACGGCGGCGGTAACGGCGGCCGCCCAGATCGCCGCCTACGATGCCGGTGCCGCGTTGCGGCGGGACGTGGCGGCGTCCCTGGGCGAGATCGCGTACCAGATGCGCGACAAGCTGGATCGAGGCATGTTCGAGCGCTGGCGCGAGATCCGCACGCTCGCCTCCATGCGCAGCTTCCGCGAGGCGGGCATCGAGCCGGCGCAGCAGCGCTCCATCCTGGACGGCCTGCGCGGGTCCTTTCCTGCCTATGCCTGGATCGGCTTCGTCGGCGTCGACGGCATCGTCCGGGCCTCGACCGAGGGTATGCTGGAGGGTGTCGACGTGTCGGCGCGCGACTGGTTCGCGGCGGGCCTGCAGGGGCCGTTCGTCGGCGACCTGCACGAGGCCAAGCTCCTGGCGAAGATGCTGCCGCCGGAAGGCGACGAGCCGCTCCGCTTCCTCGATGTGGCGGCACCGGTGTTCGGCTGGGACGGGACGCTGCGCGGCGTTCTCGGCGCGCACCTCAGCTGGTCCTGGGCGGCCGAAGTGCAGGCGTCGCTGCTGGAACCGGCGGCGCATCGCTACGAACTGGACGTCATGATCCTGGACGCCGAGCGGACGGTCCTGCTCGGCCCGTCGGACCTGATGGGCGCACGCCTCGAGCCTGTAGCGGCGGGGTTCGACGGGGAGCGACGCTACATGACGGCGGTCAGCGTCAGCACCGGCTATCGCGACTATCCCGGCCTCGGCTGGACGGTTCTCGTCCGGCAGCCGGAGGCCGAAGCACTCGCCACCGTGACGGCGCTGCGCCGCCGGATCACCGAGAGCGCGGCGGTGATCGCGCTCCTGGCGGCGGGACTCGGCTGGTTCGGCGCCTCGCTGATGACGCGACCGCTGCGCCGGCTGAGCGAAGCCGCGCATCGCGTGGTCGAGGACCGGAACGTGGCCGGGGTCCCGCTCCAGCAGGACTATCCGGAAGTCGCGATCCTGTCCGGCACGCTCGATACGCTGGTCCGCGCCGAGGCCGCCCAGCGCCGCTCCCTCGAAGCGCTCAACGCGTCCCTCGAAACGCGCGTGCGCGAGCGGACGGTCGAACTCGCCCGCATCAACCAGGCACTCACGCACGAAATCGACGAACGCCGCCTGGTCGAAGCCGACCGGGAACGCCTCCTCGAGGAGCTGCGGGCACTGGCCGAACTCGACCCGCTCACGGGATGCCTCAACCGCCGCGGTTTCGAGAAGCTGGCGGCGCGCGAACTGGCCCGGGCCGCGCGCAAGCCCGACTACGGCATATCGATTCTCGCGGTCGACGTGGACCATTTCAAGCGGGTCAACGACACCTATGGTCACGCCGCCGGCGACCTCGTGCTGGAGATGATTGGCGTCCAGTGCCGACGGCTCGTCCGCGAGACGGACGTGGTCGCGCGCTTCGGCGGCGAGGAATTCGTCCTGCTTCTCACCGATTCGGACGAGGCGGCGGCACTGGCGGCGGCCGAGCGCCTGCGTGAAGCGATCGGATCGGCTTCGGTGCCGACCGTCCGCGGCGACCTGCGCGTCACCGTCAGCATCGGCGTCGCCCAGGTGGGCGACGGCTCGGACGATCTCGCCGGAACGATGGCGCTCGCCGACGAGCGACTCTATGCCGCAAAGCGCGCCGGCCGCAATCGCGCCCTCGGCTCCGGCTGATCCCTCACCCGGCCCCTTGCGGGGTGCGACGGCCGTCGCCGGCGAGTTCGGCCGGCCGCAGCAGGCGGATGACCAGGGGGCCGAGGAGCATCACGACACCCATATGGGCGAAGGCGAAGCCCCAGGCCGCGACCCCGTCGCCACCTGCCAGATCGAGCGCGAGGCCGAAGGCGAGCGGACCGATGAAGCCGCCGGCGAATCCCAGCATGGAATGCAGCGCCATCGTCGCGCCACGATGGCCGGGCGTCGCATTGCCGATGGCTCCTGCGGTGACCGAGGCGGATTCGCCGGCCACGGTCACCCCCTGTACCAGGGCCAGCAGGGCGACCAGCCACCAGCCGATCGAAGCGGCGAAGCCGATCGCGAAGCACAGGGCGGCCGACAGCGTCATCACCACGACGATCGTGCGGCGACGGCCGAAGCGCATCGACGCTTCGTTGCCGATCACGCTCGACGGAACGCCGAGCAGGGTGAGAGCGAAGGCGATCATCGGCGCGGCCACCCACCCGCTCCCGTGCAGGCCCTCGGTGAACACCAGGAAGGCGACGATCCAGGTGCGCAGGCCGAACAGTTCCCAACTGTGAAAGAGGTAGCAGAGCGAGTAGGCGAGTGCCGAACGGTTGCGCAGTACGGGCCGGAAATCGAGCAGGGCGCCCGACGGCGCGGCGGCCGGTCGCGGCGGTGCCCAGGGGAGCACTGCCAGGATGAGGAGAATGCCGAGGATCGCCGCAATGCCCGGCAGCGCAAAGGCCCACTGCCACCCGAAGCCGCCGGCGAGCCAGTGCGCGATCGGGAAGGAACTCGCGGTGCCGATCCCGAACGCCGAGGTATAGAAGGCGACCGCGCGCGACTGGGTCCCCCCGACCTGGTCCGACAGCGCCCGGAGCCCAGGCATGTAGGTGCCCGCCAGCCCGACGCCGGCCAGCGCCTGGAACAGCATCGCCGACCAGAAGCCGTCCGCCAGGAGCGCGAAGCCCAGATAGGCGACCACGGTGACGACGGCGCTGAAGAGCCAGATGCGCTTCGGATCGACCCGGTCGGTCAGTGTCACCAGCACCGGCACGGCGGCCGTGTAGCCGGCGAAGAAGACGCCGCTGATCCAGCCCGCCTCCGTATTGCTCAGGCCCCAGAGCTCGCGGAAGAACGGCAGCAGGGCCGGAAAGGCCGAAAACCCCAGCATGGCGAGGACCTCGGCCGCGCACATGGCGAAGACCAGCCCCCGCGCCGACAGTCGCACCGTCCCTCTCCCCCGATGGCGTCCGAGCCGGTGTCACAGCTTCGTCACATGGACGCAGCCGCGCAAGCGGTCGGCGTGAAGCGGAGCGCCGTTGCATCAGCGCTCTTGAATGGGACCGCAGGCTCCCCTTTAATGCCGTCCGGACGCGGGTGTAGCTCAATGGTAGAGCAGTGGCTTCCCAAGCCACCGGTGAGGGTTCGATTCCCTTCACCCGCTCCAGTAAGCCGGGAAAAATTCTTTTCCAGTTCGGCTTGAGCGCTCTCGCCGCCCGCGGGCGGAGCGGCTATGGTTTCGCACTTGCGAACGGACGCGGCACCCTGAGTGCGGTGCCCGCCATGCGGAGGTCGTCGTGGACAAGCCCTACCTGCTCTTTCTCGGCGACGTGCCGGACCAGCTCGCGGCGAAGACCGCGCGCGGCATCGCGGACTGGCGCCCCGAATGGGTGGTGGGTCAACTGCGGCTGCCGGGCTGTCGGGCCGATGCGGGCGCGCCCGATCTGACGCTGGCCCAGGCCGCGGCCCAAGGCGCGCGGACGCTGATCGTCGGGGTGGCCTTTTCCGGCGGTGCCATGCCGAAGCATTGGGTCGGCACGATCGTCGAGGCGATCGGGCTCGGCATGGACGTGGCGAGCGGCCTGCACGACCGGCTGACCGACGTCCCTGAAATCGTCGCCGCGGCGACTGCGAACGGCCGCAGGCTCTTCGACGTGCGCCATTCGGCCGAGCGCTTCTCCACCGGCAAGGGGCACAGGCGTACTGGGCTGCGCCTGCTGACGGTCGGCACGGACTGTTCGGTCGGCAAGAAGTACACCGTGCTGGCGCTGGAGCGGGAGATGCGCGCGCGCGGCATGAAGGCGCGCTTCTGCGCCACCGGCCAGACCGGCGTCTTCATCGCCGAGCGCGGGGTGGCGATCGACGCCGTCATTTCCGACTTCATCGCCGGCGCGGCGGAATGGCTGTCCCCCGACAACGAGCCGGACCACTGGGACCTGATCGAGGGCCAGGGCTCGCTCTTCCATGCGGCCTTCGCGGGGGTCACGCTCGGCCTCCTGCACGGCGCCCAGCCCGACGCCCTGGTCCTCTGCCACGAGCCGACGCGCACCCACATGCGCGGGCTCGAGCACATGCCGATCCCGAAGATCGAGGACTGTTTCGAGCCCTATCTCCGGCACGCGCACCTCACCAATCCGGAGAGCCGGTTCGTCGGCATAGCGATCGATACCCACCTGCTCGACCGGCCGGCGGCGGAGCGACTGCTGAAATCGACCGAGGACCGTTTCGGCCTGCCCTGCTGCGACCCGATCGCCACCGGGACCGGCGCGATCGTCGACAGGCTGACGGCATGGTGAGGCGGCTCCTCCACCGTACCGAAGCGCTGCCCATACGCGGCGCCTTCGCGATCTCGCGCGGGTCGCGTACGGAGACGGTGGTCGTCGTGGTCGAGATCACCGCGGACGGCCGGACGGGACGGGGCGAGTGCGTGCCCTATGCGCGCTACGGCGAGACGCCGGCCAGCGTCGGGGCCCAGATCGACGCGGCGGCCGAGGCCGTGAACGCCGGCGCCGACCGGGCGGCCCTCCAGGCGCTGATGCAGGCGGGTGCCGCGCGCAACGCCGTCGACTGCGCACTCTGGGATCTGGAGGCGAAGCTGGCCGGCCGCCGCGCCTGGGACCTAGCCGGCATCACCATGCCGGAGCGGATCACGACCGCCTACACGCTCAGCCTCGACACGCCGGAGGCGATGGCGGCGGCGGCGCGCGACGCGGCATCCCGACCCGTGCTGAAACTGAAGCTCGACGGTACCGCTGATATCGAGCGGGTGGCGGCCGTGCGCGAGGCGGCACCCGGTGCGACGCTGATCGTCGACGCCAACGAGGGCTGGCGTCCCGATCAGCTGCGACTGCTGATGTCGGCGATGGCCGATCTCGGCGTCGCTCTGATCGAGCAGCCGCTGCCCGCGGCCGACGACGGCGCCCTGGAACGCATCGAACGGCCGGTGCCGGTCTGCGCCGACGAATCCTTCCACGATCGCGCCAGTCTCGCGCAGGTGGCCGACCGCTATGATTTCGTCAATGTAAAGCTCGACAAGACGGGCGGGCTGACCGAGGCTCTGGCCGTCGCGGACGAGGCCGGCGCGCGCGGTCTGGGCTTGATGGTCGGCTGCATGCTGGCCAGTTCGCTGTCGATGGCGCCAGCGACCCTGGTCGCCGCGCGGGCGCGCTTCGTCGACCTGGACGGCCCGCTCCTGCTCGCCCGAGACAGGGACCCGGGAATTGACTATCGCGGAAGCGATCTGGCGCCGCCGCCGGCCGCGCTCTGGGGGTGATGCGGCCGGAGGCTTGGCATCTGGAACTCCGACCTCCGGTGCTCTGGCGTCGGAACTCTGCGCTCCTGACACGCTTCATGCTTTTTATCGCGGCCGAGTTGGTCGCGAATTTGCCGCCAAATCCGGGCGGGATACGCCCCTCAGGATTGAGAGCTGGCCATTAACCGAGCGAAGTGTGATCTACGTCTTATGATTTTCACATATCCCGATCTAATACCTCCGGCGAAGGGAGCGGCGCCGGCTGTCGTCCTTCCGAAGGAGACCGGATGATCCAGGGGCGGAACGTCTTGCGCGAAATAGGACAGCCGGTTTACTCCTTTGTGATGTCGCTGCGGCGACCTGGAACGAGGATGCACGGATGCTGCGCTCGCTCGTGAACAGTCTGGAACGAGGCGAAGCGAACGAAGGTACCGGCGACGGCCGGTCTCCGACGGAAAGCCTGCACAGGCTGGCGCTCGCCGCCACGCAATGGCCGCGCTGGGGCAAGCAGTCCCTGTCCGTCGGAATCGACTTCACCATCGCCGCGGCGACCAGCGCCATGGTCGTCGCCGTCTACCAGATGCTCTGCAACTGCTTCGGCGGTGGACTGCATCCGGTCCTGCTGGTGTTGGCCTGTGGCCTGATCACCACGGCCTGCCTCGGGGCTTTCCGCATCTATCGGAACGTCGTCCGGCACTGGTCCTCCTCCGATCTGCTGCCCTTCTGCGCCGGCATCCTCGCCGCCGCCCTCGGCAACGCGCTCGCGCTGGGGTTCGCCTTCCCCGGCGGTGCGGCGTCCCTCGCTTTTCCTCTAATGGCGGTGGCGCTCTTCGGTCCCCTCCTGGCATGGCGGCTGATGGCGATGGCCATCCTCTACCGCGCGCCGACGGCACGCTCGCTGAATAGGCCGCGCCGCCGCATCGCCGTCTATGGCGCCGGCAGCGCGGCGGCCCAGCTCATCACCTGGCTGACCCGCGAGGGTCGGGCGGAGGTGGTAGCCGCTTTCGACGACAACCCGGACCTGCATCGCAGACTGCTGCAGGGCACCCCCATCTTTCCGCCCAGCGAAGTGGGCAAGGTGATCGAAGCGGCGAAACTGGAGCAGATCGTCGTCGCCATACCGTCCGCGTCGGTCGAGCAGCGGAGGCGGATCCTCAACGATCTTGCGCGTCATCCTATCAGGGTTCAGTCGCTGCCGCCCCTGTCGGAGATCGTCGACGGCAAGACCGCCGCGGTCGACTTTCGCGAGGTCACGCCGGAGGAACTGCTCAGCCGCGAGCCGGTCCGGCCGCATCTCGAACTGATCCGGCGCGAAATCCTCGGACGGCGGGTCATGGTCACGGGGGCCGGCGGCTCGATCGGCTCGGCGCTATGCCGGGAGATCCTGCAGCATCGTCCCGCCGTGCTGGTGCTTTTCGACGTTTCGGAGTTCGCCCTCTACTCCATCGAGCGCGACCTGCAGCAGGTGAAGAGACGGCGCGGTCTGAAAATGGAGATCGTGCCGATCCTCGGTTCCGTTCTCAACGCCGAAACGCTGACGCGCACGATGGCCGAGCATGGGGTCGACATCGTCTACCATGCCGCCGCATACAAGCATGTGCCTCTGGTCGAGGCGAACCCCCTGCGCGGGGTGGAGAACAACGTCTTCGGCACGCTCAACGTCGCCAAAGCGGCCATCAAGAACAATGTCCGCAAGTTCGTCCTGGTCTCGACCGATAAGGCGGTGCGCCCGACGAACGTCATGGGCGCTTCGAAGCGCATGGCCGAGAAGGTCGTCGAGGGCCTGAGCAGCCGGGCGATCGGCACGCGCTTCGCCATCGTGCGCTTCGGCAACGTTCTCGATTCGGCCGGCTCGGTGGTCCCGCTTTTCCGCGATCAGATCCGCGAGGGCGGCCCCGTTACGGTGACGGATCCTGAGGTCGTCCGCTATTTCATGACGATCCCCGAAGCGGCCGAGTTGGTGATCCAGGCGGGAGCCATGGCCGACGGAGGCGTGGAGGTGTTCCATCTCGACATGGGCGAGCCGGTCCGGATCGCCGATCTCGCCCTCAAGATGATCCATCTGAGCGGTTGCCAGGTCGCCGACGACGATCACCCGGAAGGCATTCGCATCCAGTATGTCGGGCTGCGCCCCGGCGAGAAGCTCTTCGAGGAGTTGCTCGTGGACGGCAAGGCGCTGCCCACCTAGCCTCCGCGCGTGGTCCGGGCGCGCGACGTCAGCACGACCTGGGGTACGATCGAAGCGCAGGTCGCGCGCGCACGAGCGGCCGTCGAGGCGTGCGACGTCGCCGAATTGAAGGGCGTACTCTGCAGCTGCGTCGAGGACTTCGCTCCGGAGAAGGCTCACCGGAAGGCACTGGCCGCCCCGCCGCTGACGGCGGACGCGAAGCCGGGAGCGGGTTCCTTGGCGAAGAGCCGGCCGCATCAGCCAACCGACCTGGGGCTCGTCGCCGGCGGCTGAGACCCGAGCGGGCGCCGCGCGCCATGACCCGGGTCGGGCGGCTGGGCTCCCGTGAACAGGCTTTGCGTGGTGGGAACCGGCGACCGACGTCCGCCGCCAGTTCCCGTCAGGCCCGCAGTTCCGGAAGGTCCCTGTAGAGTTCCAGTGCCTGGGGGTTGTCCAGCGCCTCGACGTTCTTCACCGCCCGGCCGTGCACCATGTCGCGCACGGCCAGTTCCGTGATCTTGCCGCTCTTCGTACGCGGGATGTCGGACACCTGGATGACACGCGCCGGGACGTGCCGCGGCGAAGCGTTCTCGCGGATCTGCCGGCGGATCCGGTCGCGCAGTCCGTCGTCCAGCGTCAGTCCGTCGCGGAGCCGGACGAACAGGACCACCCGGGTATCGCCGTCCCAGTCCTGGCCGATGACGATGGACTCCACGACTTCCTGCAGTTGTTCGACCTGCCGGTATATCTCGGCAGTGCCGATCCGCACGCCGCCCGGATTGAGCGTGGCGTCCGACCGGCCATAGATCATCATTCCGCCGGCCGCAGTCCACTCGGCCCAGTCGCCATGGCACCAAACGCCTGGAAACCGCTCGAAATAGGCGGCACGGTAGCGCTCGCCGTCAGGGTCGTTCCAGAACATGACGGGCATCGAGGGGAACGGCTTGGTGCAGACCAGTTCGCCCTTTTCCCGCCGTATCGGCCTGCCTGCCTCGTCCCAGACGTCGACGTCCATGGCCAGCATCGGAACCTGGATTTCGCCGCGGCGCACGGGGCCGATCGGATTGCCGCCGACGAAGCAGCCGTAGAGGTCCGTCCCGCCCGACATGGAGGCGAGGTGCAGGTCCGGCTTGACCTGCGCGTAGACATAGTCGAACCCCTCCGGCACCAGCGGCGAGCCGGTCGACAGCATCGTCCGCAGGCGTGTCAGGTCGTGTGTCCGTCGCGGCTCCAGGCCGGCCTTGCGGATACTGTCGATATACTTCGCGGACGTGCCGAAGATCGTCATGCCTTCGTCGCGGGCGAAGTCCCACAGCACCTCGGGACCCGGATGGAACGGCGATCCTTCGTAGAGCATCAGCGTGGCGCCGGTGCCGAGACCGCCGAGTAGCCAGTTCCACATCATCCAGCCCAGGGTGGTGAAGTAGAACAGGCGATCCCCCGGCTTTTCGTCCACATGCAGCGCATGCTCCTTCATGCCGGTCAGCAACGCGCCGCCATGGCTGTGGACGATGCATTTCGGCATGCCGGTCGTGCCGGACGAAAACAGGATGCAGAGGAGGTGGTCGAACGGCACCGGCTCGAAGCGCGGCTCGGTCACGTCCACCCCGGAGAGGAACGCCTCGAACGACACCGCCTTCGGAAGGTGACCCAGTTCGGGCGCGTTCTTCAGGAAGGGCAGCACGACCAGCGCCTCCACTGTCGGCAGGCCGTCCATGATCTCCTTCAGCTTCGCCGACTGGTCCAGAGACTTTCCGGCATACTTGTAGCCATCGACCGAGAACAGGATGCGCGGAGCGATCTGGCCGAACCGGTCGGTCACCCCCCTCACCCCGAAATCGGGCGAACAGGACGACCAGACCGCACCGAGGCTCGCTGCGGCCAGCTTGCAGGCCATCGCCTCCGGCATGTTCGGCAGGTAGCCCGCCACCCGGTCGCCGCGCCGGATACCGGCCCCGCGCAGCGCTGCGGCGATCCGCGCCACCAGGGTTCGCAGATCGTCACGGGACAGGGTACGGCGCATGCCGTCCTCCCGGCGGAAGATCATCGCCGGCTCGGCGCCCGAATGGCGCAGCATGTTCGCGGCAAAGTTGATCTGCGCTTCCGGAAAGAAGCGGGCGCCCGGCATCCGGCCGCGGTCCGCCAGCACCACCCCGCCGCGATCGCCCACCAGGCCGAGTTCGTCCCAGACCGTCGGCCAGAACTCCTCGATCCGGTCGACTGACCAGCGATGCGCCGCCTCGTAGGTCGGCAGCGCCACGCCCCAGCGTGCCTCGGCCGCCCGGAGGAAGGCGCGCATTCCGGTCGCGTCCTGCCGTTCCTCGGACGGGGTCCAGAGCAGTTCGTTCACGAAGGATACCTCATGCCGGGAGACTGTTTGTGCGCAAGCTAACATGCGCCCGACAGGTGTTTCGAGTCTGCCCTCGGGCTCACGCTACCCGGCGCTCCAGGTCCGCCAGCACGAACGAGACCAGGTCGTGCGGCGCGTCGCGCAGGGCCGCGACGCACGGCACCGGCTGTTCGAGGAGCAGCCGCTCCACCACCTGCTGGTTGGCGCCGCGTGCGACGCTCGGCAGTCCCTCCAGCGTGACGCCCAGCGAGCCCATGCAGCCGATGCGGCCGGCCGGTGTGGCCCGCAGCTTGGCGAGGCCGCAGGGCGCGGCGCAGACCGGTCCGGAGAACGGCACCGTCCAGTTGGCGAGGTTGCGGAAGCGGCCCTGCAGCACGTCGCCGGGGGCGGAAGTATAGACGGCGACGCCCGGTGTCGCGAACAGCTTGCTCATGTGTGCCGGCCCGGAATCGGCGAAGACGGCATAGTCGAACCCCGCGATGGCGGAGAGCAGGTCGCCGATGCTGGCGAACCCGTCCAGCACCCGGACCCCGGGCGGCAGCGCGCCGATGGAGCGGGCGTAGAGCACGCCCTGATGCTGGTCCTGATTGAGGCAGAGGGTAACCGGGCCGTGCGGCGCCAGCGCATGGCAAAGGGCGCGCGTCGCCTCGACCGGCAGCGTCCGCAGCGGCGAGGAGGCCAGCGGCAGCACGCCGATCAACGGCGGCCGGCCGTGCGGCAGCGGGCGCCCTTCGGCGGCGTAGCGGCGGCTGGGCGTGACGCCGAACGCCTCCAGCAGATCTGCCTCCATGTCGACGGGCCAGACATCGACGTCGCGCCGGCTCTCGAGATGACCTAGGTCGACCAGCACGTCCCAGCGCCGCAGGTCGCGCTCGCCGATCCACAGGGGGTAGACCGTGGTCTGCGGATCGGTCAGGTAGATGTCGGCAGCCGAGCGCGCGCAGAAGACCCCCAGCGCCGGCATGTCGTAGGCTTCGCGCAGGGCCTGGACGAAGAGCAGCGTCGCGACATTGCTGCCCAGCGCCTGCGACGGCAGCAGGAACAGTGCGCGCTTGCCGCGGAAATCGAACCGCGACCATTCCTCGCGCGGCAGGCAGGCCAGGGCCGCACGCGGCTCCAGCACGCGGAACTGCTTGGGGGTGGCAAGGACGACGCGGTTCGCGAACTGGTCGGAGTTGGTGAAGAAGCTCTCGCCCCCCCGGCCGGTCTGAAGCGCCTTCTCGCCCGTATTGTGCTGTCGGAAGCGAAAGGGCGCACGCGCCGCGAACTTGAGCAGGGGCGTGTGCGTGACGGCCTCCCCGGCCGCCATCAGCCGCGCCCCGGCTTCACCGCCCGCAGCACGATCTCGGTCTCCTTAATGACGTTGTTGAAGCGCCGCACCGCCTGCATCAGATCCGCCGGTTTCAACCGCCCCGCCTCCAGGTCCCCCCGCCAGGGCTGGTCCGGGCGCATGTTGACCGCCTCGATCGCGAAGTCGACATCGAGATAGAGGCCGAGCGGCGAGTTCGGCATTCCCTTCTCCGCCCATTCCCGGTTCTTGACCCGGTCGAAGAGTTCGAGCCCTTGCGGAGTCACGGGCCGCACATGGGTCGGATCGCTCAGGAAGTCGTCATGGCGCGGGTGCGGAACGGTAATCCGGATCCGGGCATCCGGCGCGCAGACGCGATAGAGTTCGCGGATCACGCCGAGATAGATTTCGGGCGTCGCGCCGAGATGTTCGAGGACATGGCGCAGTTCCACCGCCTGTGCCGCATCGTCGGCGAACGGCCAGGGAAAGCGCTCCAGGTCGACGACCCGGTCCGGTGCGCAGGCCGGCGAGTGGTCGACGTTCACCCAGCCGTCCATCTTCTTCAGGCCGCATCCCAGATTGAGCCGCATCGATACCCGGTCCTCCCGTCGCCGCCGACCAGACACCATAACCGCGTCGATGGAATCAAGCCGCACGCCCCGATAGACTGCGCCCGATGAACGGACGGACGACGAGCATGGACGAAACGGCGGCCGAGGTCGCGCAGGCCCTGGCGGAGGTCCGCGCGCGCATCGCCGACGCGGCGCGCGCCGCCGGGCGCAGCTCGTCCAGCACGGCCACAAGCTCGTCCTTGGGGAACAGGTTGGGCACCACGCCGCTGCTCAGGATGTTGCTAATGTCCTCCAGGAACGCCTCCTCCTTGATCTGCGTGTCGCTGAACAGGAACACGGTGGGCTTGTTCTCCAGCCCCGCCTGCCGGTACACGCGCTTGATGTCCTCGCGGAACTCCAGGTGCCGGTAGT
>JBKBLL010000002.1:0-39789 GCA_046296375.1 Alphaproteobacteria bacterium
AGCTGCGCCGGTTGTGCACCTTGCGAATGAAGTGCTTGATCATCTCCTCGGCGACCTCGAAGTCGGCGATGACGCCTTCGCGCAAGGGACGGATCGCCTCGATGTTGCCGGGCGTGCGGCCGAGCATCTGCTTGGCTTCCTCGCCCACGGCGAGCACCTGCTTGCGGCCCTTGACGGTCGCGATCGCCACGACCGAGGGTTCGTTCAGCACGATGCCGCGCCCGCCGACATAGACCAGGGTATTCGCCGTGCCCAGGTCGATCGCCAGATCGGCGGAAACCAGACCGAGAAAGCTCGAGAACATCTCACCTCGTCCTATGGGGCGGGCTCGCGACCTTTGCGCCTCCGCCGACCTGGAAATCCTGCCGCTGCGCCGCGGCCCGCCCGCGCCGAGCCCGGCGCGACGCCGATAACGGGCCGCCTGCCGGCCCGCGACATACCTGACGTCACTGAGAGTCGAGGACGCGTCGGGCTATCGCAAGGCCCTCGATCCGGACACCCGGCCGCATCCCCGGGCGAACCGCCGACCTGGTTCCTCCGCGGCGGGCGATTATTAGGGCCCTCGTCCGTCCCCCCGCAACTCTTTTCGTGGCCCGGCCGGGGCGGTGAGCGGGGGTGGGAGCCGGGTGGAGATGGGGTCGGTCAGTCGCCGACCGCCACGCCCTCGCGGCGCGGATCGGCCGCCCCCAGAAGCGTGCCGTCGGGCAGGATGCGGATGACGGCGAGGCCGCTGGTCAGCGGCGCCGGGCGCACGGCATGGCCGCGCTCCGCCAGATCGGCCGAGGCCAGCCCGGGAAACGTCGCCTCCACGAGGGTGGGGCCGTTGCGGTTGGAGAGATTGGGCAGCGCCACGACGGCACCGGGATCGAGCTCCCAGTCGAGCAGGGCGACCACGCTCTTGGCGACGTAGGCGATGATGTCCGCGCCGCCGGGAGAGCCGGTAACCGCGACCGGCCGGTCGGCAGCGTCGAGGACGATGATCGGCGACATCGAACTGCGCGGGCGCTTGCCGGGTCCCGGCGCGTTCGCGACCGGGCCGTCGGTCCCGTCGGGACGGAACGCGAAGTCGGTCAGCTGGCTGTTGAGCACGAAGCCCTCCACCATAAGGCCGGAGCCGAAGGCCCGTTCGACGCTGCTCGTCATGGACAGGACGTCGCCATGCGCGTCGACGACGCTCAGATGGGCGGTGCCGGGGGGCTTCGCCTGTTCGGGGTGGCGGACGCCGTCGGCGCCTTCCGGGGTGCCGGGCTGGGCGGTGCCGTGCGTCCGGTCGGCGATGAGCGCCGACCGGCGCGCGAGATAGGTGCGATCGACCAGGGCCGCCGTCGGCACGGAGACCTGATCCGGGTCGGCGACCCAGGCGTTGCGATCGGCGAAGGCCAGACGCAGGGCTTCGGCGAAACGGTGGGCCGTGAGACCGGACCACGGGCCGGCGGCGCGCAGGTCGAACCGTTCCAGCATCGCGAGCGTCTGCAGGACCGCGACAGGGCCGGAGGAGGGCGGGGGCGCGCCGCAGAGGCGGTGGCCGCGGTAGGTGCCGCACACCGGCGCCCGCCGCGGCGCGTCGTAGGCCGCGATATCCGCGGCCGTCATGCCGCCGGGGCGCAGCGGCGCGGCGGCGACGGCCTCGACGATGGCGGCGGCGATCGAACCGGCATAGAAGGCGTCGGGCCCGTCTTCGGCGAGGCGGCGCAGGGTGGCGGCGAGTGCGGGATTGCTCAGGCGGTGGCCCGCGGGCAGCGGCACCCCCTGCGCGTCGAAAAAGTAGGCCCCTGCGGCGGGCACGGCCTTCAGCCGCGGCGCCGCCGCGATCGCCGCGGCAAGGCGCGGGGAAATCGGGAAGCCGGCTTCGGCGAGGGCCGCGGCGGGCGCCACC
This sequence comes from Alphaproteobacteria bacterium, assembly GCA_046296375.1. GTDB lineage: Bacteria > Pseudomonadota > Alphaproteobacteria > JAJUGE01 > JAJUGE01 > Constrictibacter. Next base: position 1,877 of record JBKBLL010000002.1, read on the forward strand.
AGGCGCCGCCAGGTCAGCCGGCCATGTGCCGCATGGGCACGGCCCAGCATGCGGACGACGCCCGGTACCCCGACTGCGATGCCGCCGCCGGCGGCCTCCTCGAACGTCAGCGGCTGGCCGTCGGCATCCAGGAAGAGACGCGCATCCGCCGATGCAGGCGCCGTCTCGCGGCCGTCATAGGTCGCGATCGCACCGTTCGCCGCGTCCCGGTGGACCAGGAAAGCGCCGCCGCCGATGCCCGAGGATTGCGGCTCGACGAGCGTCAGGACCATCTGGATCGCGACTGCAGCGTCCACCGCTCCGCCGCCGTCGCGCAGGACATCCAGGCCGGCGCGTGCGGCGAGCGGATGGCCCGCGACGACCATCTGCCGCTCCGCGCGCACCGTGGCCGCGGGCGGTCCCGTGTCGGAGGCGGCTGTGCCGGCAGCCTGGAGGAGGACGGCCAGCAGGAGTACGAGGAGGGCGATGGGGCGGGGCGGGCGCATGTCCCATAGTCGCCTGCGGAACGCGCGCAGGCAAAGGTCGGTTCGAACGCCCCTTGGTGCGGTGCCGCCGGTCAGCCGATCGGTCGGTGCGGCGTGTCGGCGCGGCCGACATGGGGGGCGGCGGTGCCCCAGGCATTCTCTTCGACCTCGCCCGCGGTCATGGCGCCGGTGATGGCCTCGGGCTGGGTCCCGTCCTTGGTCGAGGCGGCGCCCCCGGGCCCATGCCCGAGCGCGGGCACTGGTGTGCGCCCCGGTGTGCGTCCCGGGGCATCGAGAGGATCGATGCCGTATCCGTCGGACCGCGCCGTGACGCGGTGGCGCGCCGGGTCACGGCGCTGCACGTCCCACCGCCGCCACGCGTGGAAGCCGATCCAGCCGATGCCGGCCGCAAAGCAGAGGAAGGCCAGCTGTTCCTGTCGCAGCCCGCCCGGCAGCCCGCCCAAGGTCGTCTCGCCGTCCATCGCAGTCACTCCGTCGTTGCGGCGAAGGAACGAGGCGCCGCCCCGCCCGGTTCCGTGCGCGCCCGGTCGGGACACCCGCTCAGGCGATGCACTCGTTCAGCGATGCACTCGTTCAGGCAATCCGGTAGAAGCGCTCGGCGGTCCCGCGGAACAGGGCCGCCTTCTCCTCCGGCGAGGCCCCGGCCGCGAGGCGCTTGAAGGCGTTCCACATCGCGGTGTAGCTGCACGACACCTTGTCGACGGGGAAGTTGCTCTCGAACATGCAGCGATCGGCGCCGAACGCCTCGATGCATGTCTCGACATAGGGGCGCCAAGCCGTGGCGAGGTCCGAGGACGAGGGCGGCTCCGGCCGCTCGTGCCAGGCGAAGCCGGCGCGCTTCGAGCCGAGTCCGCCCAGTTTGACGAACATGTTGGCGCAGCCGGCGAGGTCGCGCATGGCGGCGCGCCAGTCGGCGAAGACCGCGTCCCGGCGCCCGGCATAGGGCCCGATGCCGATCGGCCCGCCGACATGATTCAGCACGATCGGGACGTCGGGATGGGCGCGCGCCAGTTCGGCGACGTCGCCGATTTGCGGGTGGTAGACCCAGGCGTCGAAGCTGAGGCCGAGCCGGTCCAGGCAGGCGAGACCCGTCCGAAAGCGCGGATCGGCATAGAGGCCGGGTCTGGGCCGGCCGTGGCTGCTCGCGATGTAGAAGGCGGGGTCCCAGGCGGCCGAGTGGCGCACGCCGCGGAAGCGCCCGCCACCGGCGGCGATCAGCGCGTGGAGTACCGGCTCGACCGCACCACCCAGCGTCAGGTCGGCATGGCCGACGAAGGCCGCGGCGACCCGCGTCGGGCCGTAGCGACCGCTGTCGCTCATGGCACCGATGCCTGCGACGAACTCCGCCTCGCCGACAGCGCGCTTCTCCGCCGGGCCGTCGGCGCGATAGAACGCGCCGCATTCCGCGAAGACGCTGCTGACGACCCTGTGGCCCGCGGCGTCGGCCAGGAACTCCTCGAGCAGGTAAAGGTGTCCGTCGCGCAGCCAGAGATGATGGTGCGGATCGCAGATCGGCAGCGCCGGATCGATGATCTCCTCTCGACCTCGTGCCAGCCACTCCTCGTCCAGGCCGGCCATCAGGCTCGGCAGCACCGTCGCTTCGGCGGTCATTCGGCGTCTCCCCGTCGTGCGGACGCAACGATAGGCGGACGGCGAGCCCGGCGCCACGACCCCCCGACGTCATCCGGGGCGAAGGCCTTGCGCCCGCGCGCCGGTCGCGGGCATTCTCTCGGCCATGCCGCAAGCGGAGGTGAGCGCCGTGCCGCACGACCATCCGGATCATCAGGACCATGGCCACGGGCATGCTGGCGACGGCCACGGTTACGGCCACGGATCGGAACTGTCCGACGTGGCCCTCCGCGTGAAGGCTCTCGAATCGCTTCTGATCGAGAAGGGGCTGGTCGACCCGGCCTCGCTCGACTACCTCGTCGACCTCTACGAAACGAAGATCGGGCCGCGCAACGGCGCGCGCGTCGTCGCCCGTGCCTGGAGCGACCCCGCCTTCAAGGCATGGCTGCTGCGCGATGCGACGGCGGCGATCGCCTCGATGGGCTTCGTCGGCCGCCAGGGCGAGGACATGGTCGTCCTGGAGAATACACCCGCGATCCACAACCTCGTCGTCTGCACGCTTTGCTCCTGCTATCCCTGGCCGGTGCTGGGTCTGCCCCCGGTCTGGTACAAGGCCTCTCCCTATCGCGCCCGAGCGGTGATCGATCCGCGCGGCGTCCTGAAAGAGTTCGGCGTGGACCTGCCGGAGTCGGTGGCGGTGAAGGTCTGGGACTCGACCGCCGAGCTGCGCTACCTCGTCCTGCCGATGCGGCCGGCCGGCAGCGAGGGCCTCGGCGAGGAAGACCTCGCCGGCCTCGTCACCCGCGATTCGATGATCGGCGTCGGTCTCGCCCTTGCGTCCGGCGGAGGGGCGGCATGAACGGCGCACACGATCTGGGTGGGATGCATGGCTTCGGCCCGATCGTGCCGGAGGCCGACGAGCCCGTCTTCCATGCCGAATGGGAGCGCCGGGCCTTCGCCTTCACCCTCGCCGCGGGTGCCCTCGGGCGTTGGAACATCGACATGAGCCGTTTCGCCCGCGAACGGACGGACCCGGCCGACTATCTGCGCAGCAGCTACTACGAACACTGGCTGCACGGGCTGGAGATCCTGCTCGTCGAGCAGGGACTGGTCACCGCGGAGGAGATGTCCGACCTCACTGCGCGTTCCCCGGCGCCGCCGGGAACCGCGGTCCCGCCGGAGCGCATGGCGGCGATCATCCGCCGCGGCGGTTCGGCCCGACGGGACGGAGACGGGAGCGTCGAGGCCGGGCCGGCCCGCTTCGCCATCGGCCAGGCCGTGCGGGCGCGCAACATGCATCCGACGGGTCACACGCGGATCCCGCGCTATGTCCGCGGCCGGTTGGGCACGATCGCCCTCGATCACGGCGTCTTCGTCTTTCCCGACACGCATGCGAGCGGTTTGGGCGAGGCGCCGCAGCGCTGCTACAGCGTCCGTTTCGCGGCGAGCACGCTCTGGGGGCCCGACGCGCCGGAAGGGGACTGCGTCCATGTCGACCTCTGGGACGACTACCTCGACCCCGCCTGAAACGGCGGAGGCGCCCGTCCCGGCGCGCGTCGTCAGGCGGCGCTGGCTCGACGAGCGCGCGGTGCGTGGGCCGCTCGACGTCGCCGTCGCCCTGGCAGCCTTCCTGGCGTTGCAGGTGTGGAAGGCGCCGGTGCTGGCGGTGGTGGCCGCGACCGCGGCGGCAGGCTGGCTGCTTCTCTGAGACGGGGCCCGGCGGCGCTCCGCCCCTGGCGGCGGAGGCGGCGGGCGCTATGATCCGGCGGACCGCACGATGGAGACGCGCATGACGGACACGCCCCAGACCTGCCGCATCGGCATGGTCATCTTTCCGCGCATGACCCAGCTCGACCTGACCGGGCCGTTCGAGGTGCTGGCGCGCATGTCGGGAGCGCAGGTCGATCTGATCTGGCACCGCATGGAGCCGGTGACCGACGCCCAGGGCCTGATCTTCACGCCGACGGCGACCTTCGCCGATTACGGCGTCCCCGACATCCTCTTCATTCCCGGCGGGCCCGGCGTGCTCGAGGCGATGCAGGACCGCGACCTGGTCGCGTTCGTGCGTGCGGCGGGAGAATCCGCGCGGCTGGTCACCTCGGTCTGCACGGGTTCCCTCGTGCTGGGCGCAGCCGGCCTGCTGAAGGGCAGGCGGGCGACCACCCACTGGGGCGCGATCGAACAGCTGGAGCTGCTGGGTGCGGTCCCGACGCGTGAGCGGGTCGTGGTCGACGGCAACCGGATCACCGGTGCGGGCGTTACCTCCGGCATCGATTTCGGCCTCGCCGTCGTCGCTCAGCTGCATGGCGAGGAGAGGGCGCGCGAGGTCCAGCTGCAGATCGAGTACGACCCGCACCCGCCTTTCGACAGTGGTTCGGTCGGTACCGCCGATCCGGCGCTGGTCGCGCGCGCCCGGGCCCGTTCGGCCGGCATCACCGAGAAGCGGCGGGCGGCGGCCGAGCGGATCGGTCGGGAACTCGGCGTCGCAGGCTGAGCCATAACCGAGCCGCGGCGGTTGCGGCGGCGGCACGGCGCGATCATGTTGCCGCGATCGGCGCCGCGCCACGGCGCCCGGAGGGAGAGCCCACGTGCAGCAGCACCTGACCGACGACGAGATCGAGCGCCTGGACGCCTTCCTGATGTCGGAGGGGGCGCCGGAGGACTGCATGCTGATCTCCGATCTCGACGGGTTCCTGACGGCGGTCGCCGTCGGCCCCGAGGAGGTCGGGGCCGAGGAGTGGCTGCCGGTGGTCTGGGGCGAGGACGAGCCGGAATTCGCCGACCCCGACGAGGCGAAGCGGATGACCGCGCTGATGCTGCGGCGCGTCGCGCAGATCCGTGAGCAGGTCGCCTCCGCGCCCGACGCCTACGCACCCTGGTTCTGGGCCGACGAGGACGACAACCCCGTCGCCGTCGCCTGGGCGGAAGGGTTTCTCGCCGGCGTCGGCCTGCGCCCCGACGCCTGGCAGCCGCTGCTCGATTCCGACGAGGGCTTGCAGCTGGTCGGGCCGATCGCCCTGTTCTGGCCGAACGAAGACGGCAATCTACCGTCCGACGACGAGGCTGAACTGGAAGAGCTTCAACTGCAGATGGCCGAACTCATCCCCGACGCCGTCATCGGGATCGCGCGCCACTGGGCCACGGCCCGGCTGCACTAGACGCCGTCGGGGAACAGGCATGGACGCTCTCTTCGACCTCACCGGCAAGGTGGCGCTCGTCACGGGCGGCAGCCGCGGCCTCGGCTATCAGATGGTCAAGGCGTTTGCCGCCCACGGCGCCGACATCGTCGTGACCAGCCGCAAGCTCGACAACTGCCGCGCGGTCGCCGCCGAGGTCGAGGCTATGGGAAGGCGGGCTCTGGCCTATGGCTGCAACGTCGCGCGCTGGGACGAGCTGGAAGGGCTGGTCGATGCCGCCTATGCCGCCTTCGGCAAGGTCGACATCCTGGTCAACAATGCCGGCAGCTCGCCGCTGGCCCCCTCGTCGCTGGAGACCGGCGAGCAGCTTTTCGACCGGATCGTCGCCCTCAACTTCAAGGGGCCTTTCCGGCTGTCGGCGCTGGTCGGCAGCCGGATGGCGGCCGGCGACGGCGGCTCGATCATCAACGTGTCGAGTGCCGGCGCGCTGCGGCCGCGGCCGGAGATCGCGCCCTATGCCGGTGCGAAGGCGGGCCTCAACGCCCTGACCACCGCTCTGGCGTTCGAGTACGGGCCGAAGGTCCGCGTCAACACGATCTCGCCCGGCCGCTTCCTGACCGATGTGTCGGATGCCTGGAGCGAGGAGCACAAGCGGAATGCGGCGGCGGCGCTGCGCCGCAGCGGCCGGCCCGAGGAGATCGTGACGGCCGCCCTCTATCTCGCCAGCGACCGCTCCAGCTTCACCACCGGGTCGATCGTCCGGGTCGACGGCGGCATCCCCTGAGGGGATGCGCGCCGCCGGCCTTCGGTGTCGGGCGAGGACGCGGCTCTCGTTCGGTGCGGGGGAAGGCGCCGCTGACCGAATCTTGATTGGCGGCGCGCGGCGGTCGAGCCGATATTGATGGGATGAAAACCGAAAGCGCAGACGACCTCCGTACGCTGCAGCGCGCCAGCGGCGCGTATAGGCAGGCGTCGACGAGGCGCAGCATCGGTCAGATCGTGACCTCGTTCGGTCCGTTTCTCGCCATCTGCGCCCTTCTCTATGCAGCGCCCGACCTGCCGATCTGGGCGGTCGTGCCCCTGTGGATCGTGGCGGCCGCTTTCGTCGTCCGGATCTTCATCATCCAGCACGATTGCGGCCACGGCTCGTTCTTCGCCTCGGCGCGCGCCAACCGGCTGGTCGGGGCGGCATGCAGCCTCGTCACGCTGACGCCGTTCGCCGCATGGCGGCGCCAGCATGCGGGCCACCACGCCAACTGGAACAATCTCGACCGCCGCGCCAGCGGCGCCGACATCTATTCGGATTGCCTGACGGTGGCCGAATATCGGGCCCTGGGGCGGCTCGGCCGGTGGAAACACCGGCTGATCCGCCACCCGGTCGTCTCGCTGCTGCTGCTGCCGCCGCTGGTCTTCCTGCTCCTCTACCGCGTGCCGTTCGACACGCCCAAGACGTGGCGCAAGGAGCGGCGCAGCGTCTACCTCACCGATCTCGCGGTGGTTGTGCTGATCGTCGGCCTCGGCGTCTTCCTGGGATTCGGCCGGGTGCTCGCGGTGCAGATCCCGATCATAAGCATAGCCGCGATCATCGGCGTCTGGCTCTTCTCCGTGCAGCACCGATTCGAGCACACCTTGTGGGCGCGCGCCGGCGAATGGTCCTACGCCGAGGCGGCCATCGCCGGCAGTTCGCATCTGAAGCTGCCGCGGCTGCTGCAGTGGCTGACCGGCAATATCGGCCTGCACCACGTCCACCACCTGAACCCGGGCATTCCCAACTATCGCCTGCAGGAGTGCCACGACGACCTGCCCGGCCTGCAGCGGGCTCCGGAGATCACGCTGTGGCAGGGGCTCGCCAGCGCGCGCTACGCGCTGTGGGATGAGGACCTGAAGCGCATGGTCCCCTTCGGCGCCGCCCGCCGCCCGCCGCCCGCCGACGGCGGCATCACGCCCGCATAGGCTGCTCCCGGCGGTGCCCCCGAGGCGCCGCGAGGGGATGCCGGTACGGCGCCCCGTCGCGCCCGCCGCGTGGCGCCTCTAGAGTAGGGCAAGCCCGGTGCCACGGGCGGGGGGGAGGCGCGCGCGGGCATGCAGGCGAGCGATTCGATCGAAACTCGGCAGTCGTGGGTCGTCGCGCTGGCGGCCTTCACCATCATCATGGTCTCGTTCGCGACCCCCTACATCATCATCGTCGGCATGAAGCCGATCGCCGACGATATGGGCGGGCTGCGGTCGACCCCCGCCCTGGCCGCGTCGCTCGCCTATCTCGGCACCGCGTCCGGAGGCATCGCCATGGGCTGGTGGGCTGATCGGGCCGGAGTGATCGGACCCGTCCTTCTGGGCGCGGTAATGGTCGGGCTGGGCGCCATGCTGGCGAGCACCGGCAGCGTCTGGGCCCTCTATGTCGGCTACGGGCTGATGGTCGGGCTGCTCGGCAATTCGGGCATCTTCGCGCCGCTGCTCACCTATGTCAGCCGCTGGTTCGACCGGCGACGCGGTGTGGCCATCAGCCTCGTCACCAGCGGCCAGCAGATCGCCGGTGCCGCCTGGCCGCCGCTGTTCGGCTTCGCCATCGGCGCCTTCGGCTGGCAGCGTACCATGTTCTGGTTCGGGGTGCTGGCGCTGGCCGTCCTGGTGCCGCTGTGCTGGTTCATCCGGCGCCCGCCGCCGGCGCCGTCGGCGGCGACGGTGGCGGCCGATCCCGTCAAGAACGCACCGGTGCTCGGCCTGCGGCCCGGCGTCGTTTTCGGACTGCTGTGCGTGGCGATCGTCGGCTGCTGCGTGCCGATGTCGATGCCGATGGGCCATCTCGTCGCCTTCTGCAGCGACCTCGGCTTCGCCCCGGCGCGCGGAGCGGAGATGCTGTCGCTGCTGCTCTTCTGCGCCTTCCTCAGCCGCATGTTCTGGGGGGCGCTGTCGGATCGGATCGGCGGCCTGCGGACCGTTCTGCTGGGGACGATCTGCCAGGCCGTGGGCATGGCCCTCTTCGCCGTGGTGGAGGATTTCGTCGGCCTCTACATCCTCTCCGCCGCGTTCGGGCTCGGCTTCGGCGGCATCGTGCCCAGCTACGTGATGGCGGTGCGCGAGCACTTCCCTGCGGCCGAGGCGGGCTGGCGGATCGCCATGATCATCTTCTTCGGCCTGAGCGGCATGGCGGCCGGCGGGTGGGTCGCCGGCGTCATCTACGACTTCGCCGCGCACTACCAGCCCGCCTTCCTGCTCGGCCTCGCCTTCAACCTCGTCACGATCGCCATCGTCGCGAGCCTGGTCATGCGCGACCGCCGGCCGTCGCGGCCGGTCGGGGCCGTACCCGGGGCCATCGCATTCGGCCGATGACGGTGCGAGCGAAGGCATCGGGGCGGTCCGGGCTTGGGCAGGCTCGCCAAAACGGCAACGTTCATGGGAAGGCTCCGAATCGCGCAGCACCACGAAACAGCCCATGCGCAAGTCCGAAAGCCGTTAACCCGAATTCGGTGCCCTGGCGCGTGCGGGCGGCGGCTTGAGGGTGGCGGCGGCGGGCCGTACAGTCCACGCCGCGAGGTTGAACATGCGGGACGGGAAGGAAACTGCGGTCATGGCTGTCTGTCGACGGAAGATGATCCGGCCGGTCCGGCACTGGCGGACTCGTGGCGCACGGCGCATCGCCGCGGGAGCTTCGGCATGAGTGGGACCGTTTCGCCCGCGCAGCTTCACGCGATGCAGCTCGACGGGGCCGAACTCGCGCTGCTCGACGTGCGCGAGGAGGGCGCCTTCTTCCATTCGCACCTGCTGTGGGCCGTGAACCTGCCGCTCAGCCGGCTGGAACTGAAGATCGCCGACCTCGTGCCGCGGCGCGACGTGCGGACGGTGCTGTGCGACGCCGGCGACGGCCTCGCCGAGCGCGCCGCGGTCCGGCTCGCGGAACTGGGCTGGCGGGATGCCTCCATCCTTGCGGGCGGCACGCCGGCCTGGGGGGCCGCGGGCTACGAACTCTTCAGCGGCATGAACGTGCCGACCAAAGCCTTCGGCGAATTCGTCGAGCATGCCTACCACACGCCGTCCATCTCCGCCGAGGAACTGAAGGCGATGATGGAGGGGGGCGAGAAACTGGTCGTGCTCGACAGCCGGCCGATGGACGAATACGAGGTGATGAACATCCCCTCCGGCGTCTGCTGCCCGGGGGCGGAACTGGTCTATCGGGTCGGGACCGTGGCGCCGTCGCCGGACACGACGATCGTGGTCAACTGCGCCGGACGTACCCGCAGCATCATCGGCGCACAGTCGCTCATCAACGCCGGCATCCCCAACAAGGTGGTGGCGTTGCGCAACGGCACGATGGGCTGGCACTTGGCCGGGCTCGAACTGGAAACCGGCAACCGGCGGCACGCGCCGGAGCCGACCGGCGAGGCTCGCGCAGGGGCGGAAGCCGCGGCGGCAGCCGTGGCCGAGCGTTTCGGGGTCCGGCGGATCGACGCCGCCACGCTGGCCGACTGGCGTGGCCACGCCGGGCGGACGACGTTCCTGCTCGATGTCCGCAGTCCCGAGGAGTACGCGGCCGGACACCTGCCCGGCGCGATCTGCGCGCCGGGCGGGCAACTCGTCCAGGCGACCGACCGCTATGTCGGCGTGCGCAACGCCAGGCTCGTCCTGGCGGACGATACCGGCGTGCGGGCGACCATGACCGCCCATTGGCTGCTGCAGATCGGCTGGGAGGTCTACGTCCTCGGCGGCGGACTGCCGGACGCGGGTCTGGAGCGCGGCGCGCAGCCGCAGCACCATGTGGGGATGGAGCCGGTCGAGGAGATCGTCCCCGGCGAGGCCGCCGCGCTTCTGGAGCGTGGCGCAGCGGAGGCGCTCGACCTCGCCGACAGCCGCACCTACCGCAAAGCGCACATCCCCGGTGCCCTGTGGGGAGTGCGGTCCCGGCTCGAGAAACTCCTGGCAGCGACGACCGGCAACGGCATGCTCGTCGTCACGTCGCCCGACGGCCTTGTCGCGCGACTGGCAGCGGCCGATCTGGGGCGGATGACGGACCGGTCCGTCCGTGTCGTGGCGGGCGGCACCGAGGCGTGGCAGGCGGCCGGCCTGCCCACGACAGAGGGCCGCGAGCGGATGGCCGATACGGCGGACGACGTGGCGTTGCGGCCCTACGACCGTGAAGACGGTATCGAGGACGCAATGCGCGAATATCTGAGTTGGGAGGTCGAACTGGTGCGCCAGATCGAGCGGGAAGGGACGGTACGGTTCCGGTCGGTGCCGCCCGCCTGATCCGGCCGCGGCTGGTCGGCGGCGCGGGGAGCGCCCGGCATGGTCCCGGCGAGTTTCGCCCGGCGATCGGCCCGACGCCTGGGATCGGCGGCACTCGACTTCCTGCTGCCACCGCGCTGCATGCGCTGCCGGGCGGAGGTGGGGGCGGCCGGAACGGTCTGCGCCCGCTGCTGGTCGGACCTGACCTTCCTGGGAGCGCCCTGGTGCGCCTGCTGTGGCCTGCCCTTCGAACATGCGGGCGGCGACCTCCTGTGCGGCGCCTGCCTGCGCGAGCGACCACCCTTCGCGCGCTGCCGCTCGGCGCTGGCCTACGATGCGGAGAGCCGCGGCCTGATCCTGGGCTTCAAGCACGGCGACCGGACGCAGAGCACGCCGCTGTTCGCACGCTGGATGCTGCAGGCCGGGGCCGAGCTTCTGGCCGGAGCCGAGCTCGTCGTACCGGTGCCGCTGCACTGGACGAGGTTGCTGTCGCGGCGCTTCAATCAGTCGGCGCTGCTGGCCCACCGGATCGGCGCCGAGGCCGGTGTCGCGGTGCTGCCGGACGCCCTCGTCCGTGTGCGCCGCACGGCGTCGCAGGGTAGGCTGACCCCCGTGCAGCGGACGGACAATGTCCGCGGTGCGTTCCGGCCGCATCGCAGGCGCGGGGCGCGCGTCGTGGGCCGGCGGATCGTTCTGGTCGACGACGTGCTGACGACCGGCGCGACGGTGGATGCCTGCGCCCGGGCGCTGACGCGGGCGGGGGCGGCCTCGGTCGACGTCATCACCCTGGCCCGGGTCCTGCGGCCGCGCCGCTGACGCGCCGATTGGAGCGGCCGTCACGCGGACCTATATCGCAGTGCTGCAGGTGGTCGATCGCAGCGGAGGGGAATGGCGCATGGCGAAGGTCGAGATCTATTCCAGCATGTTCTGTCCGTACTGCCACAGGGCGAAGCGGCTGCTGGACTCGAAGGGGGTCGCCTACGAGGAGATCGATGTCGATGCCGAGCCGGGCCGGCGTCGCGAGATGACGGAACGGGCCGGTGGCCGGCGCACGGTGCCACAGATCTTCATCGACGGCCGGCACATGGGCGGGTGCGACGACATCCACGCGCTCGATCGCCAGGGCAAGCTCGATCCGCTGCTGGGAGCTTCGGCATGAGCACCATCTTCAAGGCCGCCTGCGTCCAGACCAACACCGGCGCCGATCCCGACGAGGGCATGCGGGCCGTGGCCGACGGTGTGTGCCGGGCCCGCGACGCGGGCGCCGCCTTCATCACCACGCCCGAGAACGTGCTGATGATCGAGGCTCGCCGGGCGGCGGTCCTCGAGAAGGCAGAGGAGGAGGCGGAGCACCGCGGCATCGCCGGCTTCCGCGCGCTCGCGCGCGAGACGGGCGCCTGGCTGCTCGCCGGATCCCTGACCGTGAAGGTCGAGGCCGATCGGGTGGCGAACCGGTCCATGCTCTTCGATCCACAGGGGAACGTCGTCGCCAGCTACGACAAGATGCACATGTTCGACGTCGACCTGGAGGGCGGCGAATCTTACCGGGAGTCGCGGACCTATCGTCCGGGCGAGCAGGCGGTGATGGCCGCGCTGCCCTGGTGCGAACTCGGCATGACGATCTGCTACGATATGCGCTTTCCCTATCTCTACCGTGATCTCGCGCATGCGGGTGCCAAGCTGCTGACCGTGCCGTCCGCCTTCACCCGGCCCACCGGGCGCGCGCACTGGCACGTACTGCTGCGCGCGCGGGCGGTCGAGACGGGCTGTTTCGTGATCGCCGCGGCGCAGTGCGGCGAGCATGCCGCCGGCCGCAAGACCTATGGCCATTCCCTCATCGTCGATCCCTGGGGAACGGTCCTGGCCGACGGCGGTGAGGAGCCCGGCATCGTCGTGGCGGATATCGACCTCGCCAAGGTGGACGAGGCGCGGCGCATGGTCCCGTCGCTTCAGCACGACCGGACCTATCCGCGCCTGACCCCACACGCCTCCGCCGCCGAATAGGCACCTACCCGCCGGATGGCGGCGGAATGACCGGAACGGTCGCATCCGCCTCGTCCGGCCGCCAGGCGCAAAGCCGCTGAACGACGGCCGGCCGCGGGTCGTCCTCACGGCCGTGTTCATAGGCCAGCACCGTCAGCCTTCCCCGTACGGCGTCGAGCAGTTCGCCCGGCCGGAGGAGGAAGTCCGGGTTGGCCGGCCGTCCGAACCGCTCGTTGCCGGCGGCGAAGGTCTCGTAGATCAGAACGCCGCCGGGAGCGACGGCGGCCATGATCGCCGGGAACAGCGGCCTGTGCAGGTAGTTTGCGACCACCACCGCGTCGAATGGGCCGCCCGCCGGCCACGGCGAACCGTCCTCCAGGTCGACTGCGACGGCGGCGAATCGCGGCGCGCCCTCGAGGTCGGCGACGCCGGCGAGGTCTCGGTCGACCGCGGTGACGGCGTTGCCGCGAGCCAGGAACAGCCTGGCGTGTCGGCCGCCGCCGCAGGCGAGATCGAGCACGGTGCCTGCGGGCCGAACCAGCGGTGCGCACCGCAGGACCCAGGGCGAGGGCGGGCCGAACCGGTCCGGCTTAAGCGGCCTGTCGTCTGGCACTTTCAGTTCCCGCACTGTAACAATATGTCGAGCATATTTCCGTTTCGCACACGGCACCCGATGATCCTCTACAAGCTCTGCTGCAAGAAGGACCACGATTTCGAGGCGTGGTTTCGCGACAGTGCCGCTGCCGAGGAGCAGATCGGTTCGGCCAGGGTCGTGTGTCCCGTCTGCGGCACGGTCGACGTCCGCAAGGCGCTGATGGCGCCGCGCGTGGCCAAGGGGCAGGAGGTGCTGCCGCCCTCGCCGCGGCAGGTCACCAACGACCCGCAGATCGCCGAGCGTCGGCAGGTCATCGAAGCCCTGCGCGAGCTGCGTCGCCATGTCGAGGCGAACTGCGATTACGTCGGCGACCGCTTCGCCGAAGAGGCGCGCAAGATCCATTACGGCGAGACGGAACACCGCGACATCTACGGCGAGACTTCCCAGGACGAGGCGCGCAGGCTGAAGGAGGAGGGGGTCGAGATTTATGGGATCCCCTGGCTGCCGCGGCACGACAGCTGAGCGCGGGAACGCGGGGAAGCGGGGCGGAGTTCATGACGCACAGCCTTCATGCAAGGGAGACAGGTCATGACTCAAGGGCATACGGCGCCAGGCGAGGCGCCGCCGGCGCGTGGCAAGGACACGCCCCGCGACAAGGAGGAGAAGAAGGTCGATCGCACGGTCGAGGAGACGTTCCCGGCGAGCGATCCGCCCTCCTGGTCGCCCGGCACGGCCTCGCCGCAGAAGGATTGAACGGGCGCCCGACGCGGGTCGTCGACGAACCGCTCCTCCCGCTCGGGGGGAGCGGTTCTTGATTCCGGCCGGCGAGGGCGCGATCGAGGTCCTGCTGCGCCGTCCGTCGGAGATGGTACGTCTCCCCGTGCCGACCTGGCGCCCGGCCGGGCATCGCGAGGACATGCCGGTGCTGATCGTCGTGCACGGTGTCGCCCGGAATGCGGCGACCTATCGCGATGCATGGATCGAGGCGGCCGGCGAAGCCGGCGCCCTGCTTCTTGCTCCCGAATTCTCCCGTGACGTCTTTCCGACACCGCGCGAGTTCGAGGTCGGCCGGATGCGCGATGGCGAGCGCCGGCCCCTGCCACGCGCGGAATGGTCCTATCTGGCGATCGAGGCGGTCTTCGACGCCGCCCGCGCGGCACTCGGCCTGTCGACGACGCACTACCGCCTTTACGGCCACTCCGCCGGCGCGCAGTTCGTCCACCGCATGGTCACCTTCGTGCCCGATGCCCGCATCGCTTCCGCCGTGGCGGCGAACGCCGGCTGCTACACTATGCCCTGGCCGCAGGAGCGTTTCCCCTACGGCCTGGGAGAGATGGCCGGCGAAGCGGACCTAGCGGCTGCGTTCGCCCGGCCGCTCGGCATCCTGCTGGGCGAGCGTGACGACGACCCGGACCACGGCCAGCTTCTGAAATCACCCGAGGCGATGCGCCAGGGACCGCACCGGCTGGCCCGCGGCCTCCACTATTTCGAGCGGGCGCGTGAAACGGCCGCCGGCCTGGGGCTACCCTTCGCCTGGCGGTTGCGCACGGTTCCGGATGTCGGCCACTCCAACCGCCGACTGGCCGCGCACGCTGCGCGTTTCCTGTTCGAACTCTGAACACGCCGTCTACGCGGCACCGCTTCCAACGACTGGATCATGGCTGCGTCCGCGGCGGGCCCACGAAGCGGCGGCGCTGGCGGCGCCAGATGCGCCGGCCCGCCACCATCGCCCGGCGAATGGCGCGCTGACCCGGCGGATAGTCCTCCGCCAGCAGCAGCAGGCCCAGCGGCAGCATCCAGAAGCCCAGGATGGGAAGGAAGCCCAGCAGCCCGCCGATGACGAGCAGGATACCCGCGGGGATGCGGATCCAGCGCGCCTCCGGCTGGCGCAGGCGGCGCATGAACCGGCCGAGCACCAGCGGCAGTTGCGCCTCGATCTTCTCGATGTCCGAACGGCCGCCGACCGGCTGCGTCATGCCCGACCCCTGTTCGTCCTGGTGCATCCCCCAAGAACTAATGTCGTGTTCGGCACACTGTGCCGCCACGTCTTTCGCCCTCGAACTTTCGGGGCTCGGGCTGGAACCATGACCCGATGTGAGTGTTGGAACAGGCAACTGACGATTTCGGCGGGGCGCCGCACCCTATCGCGGCGGAGCACCTCGCGGGGGCCGCAACACTGTAGGAGCCAAGTCATGACGAAGGTCTCTTCTTTCGCTATTGCTGCCGTGGTCGCGCTGGGATTGTCCGCGTGCGGCCAGACGACCGGAGACCGCGCCCTGTCTGGTGGCGGCCTGGGCGCGGTAGCCGGCGGCGGTGCAGCGGCCCTGACAGGGGGTAGCGTCGGTACCGGTGCGGTGCTTGGCGGTGCCGCCGGCGCGGCGGCTGGTGCTCTCACCACGCGCGACGATGTCGATCTCGGCCGGCCGGCCTGGAGGTAGTCAGCCGCCCTCCGGGGCGTGCAAAGAGGGCCCGACGCCCCAAGGCGTCGGGCCCATCTTCGTTTGGCCCCAACGTACCGCTCGAAGGACACCAATCTCCGCGCCCGGGCGGTGATCGACTGCCGCACTTCGGTGATCGCCGTCCACGGGTCGGCGCCGTTGCGCCGGGCGAGGAGCGAGGCGACGGCGCCGACGGAGAAGTCGGCCGGTTGCACCGTCGGCGTCAGATCTTCCCAGGCGAGCGGCAGCGATATCGGCGCGCCCGCCCGCGCCCGTGTCGACCAGGCGGCGACCGCGGTCGCGCCACGGTCGTTGCGGAGATAATCTATGTAGATCTTGCCCCGCCGCCGCTGCTTCGACATCGAATCCGTATAGTCGTCCGGCGCCGCCCGGACGACGGCCGCCGCGACCGCCTTGGTGAACCGCTTGGCCTCGTCCCAGCCGTGCCGCCGTACGATGGGCACCACCAGATGGAGGCCCTTTCCTCCCGTCGTCTTGACGAAACTTTCCAGCCCCAGGTCCACTAGGAAGCTGCGGAGCGCGTGCGCGGCCTCGACGACCCGGCTGAAGGGGAGTTCGGTATCGGGGTCGAGGTCGAAGATCAGGCGGTCCGGCCTGTCCGGCGCATCGATGCGCGATCCCCAGGGATGGATCTCCAGGGCCCCCATCTGCACCAGGGCGACGAGCCCGCGGACATCGTCGACGGCGAGGCCTTCCACCGCCTTGCCGTCCTCCTCCAGCGGTACCGTGCGAACGTGCTCCGACAGGCCGCGGCCGGGATGACGCTGGTAGAAACACTCGCGATCGCTGCCCTCCGGGCAGCGGACGAGACTGAGCGGACGCCCGGCCACGTGCGGCAGGATCCGTTCGGCGACGGAGAGATAGTAGTCGGCGAGATCCCGCTTGGTGAGGCCCGCCTCCGCGTAGAGGACCTTGTCGGGGCTGGTCAGCCGAACGCCGAGCCGCTCCAGCGCATCGGCCGGGGATTCGTCATCGTCGCTCACTGCCTTCTCCCGCTCTATGCCGCGCGCCGTCTTGTCCATGCGCAATCCCTGGAACGAGGCGTGGCGCAGCAGGCCATCGGCCGTCCAACTCGCGAACGCGACCTCGCAGACCAGGCGCGGCTGCGCCCAGACCGCGCCTTTCGCGGCCGCTTTGGGCACCGCGGCGAACGGCGGCGTCCCGCGACCGATCGACTCCAGCCGGCGTCGCAGGTCGGTGGCCGTCGCGTCGCTCATTCCAGTACCGACCCTGCCCGCATAGACGAGGCGGCCGTCGCGATGGTACCCGACCAGCAGGCTCGCAACCGCACCGGGCCGGGCTTGCGAGGGAATGAAGCCACCGATCACCAGTTCCTGGCGCTGCGTGCACTTCACCTTGAGCCAATCGCGGCTGCGGCCGGGGCGATACGGCGCGTCTGCCCGCTTCGAGACCATGCCTTCCAGGCGCATGCTGCACGCCTGCTGGAAGAAGCGGGCTCCGGCACCGTCCCAGTGGTCGCTGAACGAGACCGGCCCGGCCGGTAGCCGCGCGATCAGCGCGCGGAGCACAGCCTTGCGTTCGACCAGCGGCAGGGCGGCCATATCACGCCCATCCAGATGGAGCAGGTCGAACGCCTGGAAGGCGAGCCCGTCCGGCTGGTCCGCCGCCAGCGCGTCCTGAAGCAGGGAGAAGCTGGACAGTCCGCCCTCGTCGAGGGCCACGACCTCCCCGTCGAGCACGGCCCGACGCACCGGGAGTGCCGTGAGGGCGTCCGCGAGCGGGCGGAACCGTTCCGTCCAGTCGAGGCCGGAGCGCGTGAACATGCGTACCGCGCCGTCCTTCAGGACCGCCATGGCGCGGTAGCCGTCGAACTTGATCTCGTGGATCCAGCCGGGACCGGCGGGGGCGCGCTCCGCCAGCATGGCCAGTTGCGGACGCGGCGCCCGCGGCAGCGTGGCCGGCGGCGCCTGGTCCACGGCCGATATCGGGGATGAATCGCCGGGCGCCCCGGCCGCGCTGCCGCCGGCGTCCGCGGATCGCCACACCCGCTCCCGGTCGGCGGCGATCGCCGCCATCGTCCGCTCCGAGGCGACGCTGGTCATGGCGTCGTCGATCAGCGACGTTCCCGCACCGGGTTTCGCGTGATCGTCGCGCTCCTTGATCAGCAGCCAGTTGTCCCGGCCCTCGCGGGCGGCCTTGCCGCCCATCCTGACGAGGGTCCAGCCGCCGTGGAGCCGCTCGCCGTCCAGGGTGAACTTGAGCTTGCCGCTTTGGTAGCTCCGGTGCGGATCACCGATCGGCATCCAGACGCCCCGGTCCCAGAGCATGACGGTGCCGCCGCCATATTGGCCCTGGGGGATGACGCCCTCGAACGCGCCGTAGGCGAGGGGATGATCCTCCGTATGGACGGCGAGCCGCCGGTCCGCCGGGTCGAGGCTGGGTCCGCGGGTCACGGCCCAGCTCTTCAGGACGCCGTCGAGTTCCAGGCGGAGATCGTAATGGAGGCGCCGCGCCGCGTGCTTCTGCACGACGAAACTGGATCCGGCGACACGTCGCGGCTCCGCGTCGGGCGGTTCGGCGGTCTTGCGGAAGTCGCGCTTGCGCCGGTAGGCGTCGAGGGCGGCGGTCGGTTTCGCCACCATCGCCTCCGGTCAGGCGCTCTTGCGCCTGCGCGGCGCCGACTTGGCTGGCGCCTTGGGCGTTTTGGCCTTTGCCGAGGTCTCCTTGATCGCGGCGGTCTTGCCGCGCGGGGCCCTGCTCTTCGCCTCCTTGCCGCTGCCGGCGTCCTCGTCCACCTTGAGGCTCCGCTTCAGCGCCTCCATCAGGTTCACGACGTTGCCGCCGCGGCGGGGGGCGGGCGATTCGGGCTCTGCGGGGCGCTTTTCGACCTTGGCCTTGACCAGATCCTTGAGTGCCTCCTGGTAGCGGTCCTTGAACCGTTCCGGATCGAACGGCGACGTCTTGCGCCGGATCAGTTCGCGGGCGAGATCCAACTGATCCTCGTCGGCCTCCAGGTCCTCGATGTCCTGGAAATAGAGGTCGGCATTGCGGACCTCGTCGGCATAGCGGAGTGTCTCCAGTAGCAGACCGCGACCGCATGGCCGGATGGCGGCGACATGTTCGCGACCGCCGATCACGATCTGGCCCAGCCCGACCTTGCGCGCATCGCGCAGAGCGTCGCGGACCACGACGAACGCCTCGTTGGCGAGGGCACCGTCCGGGGTCACGAAATAGGGCTTTTCATAGTAGATCGGGTCGATCTCGTCGGCATCGGCGAACTGCACGACCTCGATCGTCTTTTTCGACTCGACCTTCAGGTCGTCGATGTCGGCCTGCTCCAGCAAAACGTAGCGTCCGCGCTCGTACTCGTAGCCCTTCGCGACGTCCTCGCGCGCGACGGGCCCATGATCCGGGACGATCAACTGCTGGCGCACCCGCTCGCCGGTTTCGCGATGCACCTGATGCAGGGCGAGACGATGGGTACCGCTGGTCGCCGCGTAGAGGCGGACGGGCAGCGATACGAGCGAGAGCCGGAGATGTCCGGTCCAGTAAGCGCGCGGAGCCATGGCGTTCTAACGCCGGCGGGGGCGGCGCGTTCCCGCGCCCCGCCCTCCGGTTTCCTGCGCGCAGGTTTCCCGCGCGCCGGCGCCCGACGCGCTCAACTGCCGATGACCGTGCCGCCGTTGGGGTGGAGGACCTGCCCGGTCATGTAGGCAGAATCGTCGCTGGCGAGGAAAATGTAGCTCGGTGCGATCTCGTCGGGCTGTCCCGGGCGGCCGAGCGGGGTGCTCTGTCCGAACTTGCCCACATGCTCGGCGTCGAAAGAACTCGGGATGAGCGGCGTCCAGACCGGACCGGGAGCCACCGCGTTCACGCGTACCCCCTTGTCGGCCAGGTTGGCGGCCAGCGACCGGGTGAAGGCGACGATGGCGCCCTTGGTCGCCGCGTAGTCGATGAGGTGGCCGCTGCCCCGATAGGCCGTGACGGAGGTCGAATTGATGATCGCGTCCCCCCGTGCGAAATGCAGCAGGGCGGCGCGGGTCACATGGAACATCGAGAAAACGTTGACCGCGAAGGTCCGGTGCAGCTGCTCGGCCGAGATGTCCGCGAGTTCCTGCTGCGGGAACTGCACGGCGATGTTGTTGACCAGGATATCCAGCCCGCCGAGGTCACGGGCCGCCTTGTCGACCATGGCGGCGCAGTGCGCCGCGTCGGTCAGGTCCCCCGGCAGCAGGACGCAGCGGCGCTCTGCCTGTTCGATCAGTGCGGCGGTGTGTTCGGCGTCCTCGTGCTCGTCGAGATAGGCGATCGCGACCTCCGCCCCCTCCTTGGCGAAGCCGACGGCGACCGCCCGGCCTATGCCGCTGTCGCCACCCGTGACGAGAGCTCGGCGGCCGAAGAGCTTGCCCCCGGCGCGGTAGTCGCGCATCTCGTCCTGGGGAGGAGGCGTCATCTGCTCTTCGTGGCCGGGCTGGCGCGACTGGTGCTGCGGTGGGACGGAGTCGGGGCGGTCGGTCATGTGCGCCTCGGATGCTCGGATGGGACGAGCGCAAAAGGCCGGCTGCGTGCCCCCGGTTCCGTCGCTCAGGGGACGAGTTCGCGAAATCGGTCGAGATAGAGTGCCCGGGCGCCCTCCGCGGGCAGGGCCGCGAGCCGCATGTCCGGGGCGCGGCGTCGATAGGCGAGGACCCGGCGCGCTTCGGACGGCGAGAAGCCGGCCAGCTCGACCGCCTCGATATAGGCAGCGGTCTTGTCGGCGCGCTTGATCGCGGCGGACCAATCGGGCGGGAGTTGTCCGGGCAGACCGAAGCGCAGATTGACCGCCCGACCAACGGCATCCTCCACGCCGCGATAGCCCGGGCCGAGCGCCGCCTTGAACGGCGTGATCAGGTCCGACGTCACATACTCGCTGGCGTCGTGCAGCAGGGCGGCGAGGCGCAGCGGCCGCGGTGCGGCGCGTTCGGCCGCGAGCAGTAGGTCGAGGACCAGGACGGAGTGCTGGGCCACCGTGAAGGCGTGCGCCCCCACGGTCTGGCCGTTCCACCGCGCGACGCGCGAGAGGCCGAGGGCTATGTCCTCGATCTCGACGTCGAGGGGGGACGGATCGAGGATGTCGAGCCGGCGCCCGGACAGCATGCGCTGCCAGGCGCGCGGGGGCTTGTCGGTCGGATGGTCTGGGATGGCCAAGGGGTCCGGTCCCGTACTGGGCTGTGACGACGATGCGGCGCGGTCGCATTGCAGCCGCGCCGCGGCGTCCGATCAAGCCGCTTGCGCGCCCCGCCGCCCGGTGGGCGGCACTATCGTGCGCGGCACGCTCGAACGCCGTCATCGTCGTAACGAATGCGGTATAGTCCTTGCTGCGGCGGTACCCGAGCGCACGGACCGGCCGCAGCGGAGCATCGGCGATGGTCGAAACCCACCCGAGGGTCGGGCACATCTCCCTCACCTCGCATCCCGGAGGCGGGCGCGTTCCGGTGCCGATCGTCTGGGGTGCGCCCGATCCCGGCCGGCGCGGCCCGGTCATCGGCTCGCGCAGCGACCCGTCGAAACGCAACGTCATCGGTGCGCACTCCGGCTCCTATGCGCTCTACCGCGCGCTCGCGATCGCGGCGGGACAGCTCGATCCGGTCCACCGGCCGGACCTTACCAACACCGCGCCTGCCGTACCCGTCGGACCGCATCCGGCCTGGGGCGATCCGGAGCGGATCGTCTCGCTCGACCCCTGGGGCCACATGGTCAGCGACGCCTTCGCGGAACAGCTCCGCGCCGGATTCGACATACGGCCGACCATCGCGATCACGCGGGCGCGCCTGACCGTTCCCGAACTCACAGCACGCATGCGCAGCGGCGCGCTGACGCCCGACGGCGTCGTGCTCGCGGCCACGGGCGAAGTGTCGGTGACGAAGATCGCGATCGAGCCGGTCTGGTACCTGCCGGGCGTCGCGGCGCGCTGCGGCATCGGCGAGAGCGCGCTGCGCCGCAGCCTGTTCGAGCAGACCGGCGGCATGTTTCCCGAACTCGTCACCCGCTCCGACCTGAAGGTGTTCCTGCCGCCGATCGGCGGGCTGACGATCTATGCCTTCGGCGACCTCGCGGCGGCAACCGACGCGACGCGCAAGGTAGCCTGCCGGGTGCACGACGAGTGCAACGGCTCGGACGTGTTCGGCTCCGACATCTGCACCTGTCGGCCCTATCTCGTCCACGGCATCGAGGTCTGCGTGCAGACGGCGCAGGAGGGCGGGCTCGGCATCATCGTGTACAATCGCAAGGAGGGCAGGGCGCTGGGCGAGGTGGTGAAGTTCCTGGTCTACAACGCCCGCAAACGCCAGATCGACGGCGACCGCGCCGACGCCTATTTCGAGCGGACCGAGTGCGTTGCCGGCGTGCAGGACATGCGCTTCCAGGAACTGATGCCGGACCCGTTGCTCTGGCTCGGCGTTACCCGGATCGACCGGCTGGTCTCGATGAGCAACTTGAAGTTCGACGCCATGACCCGGCAGGGGATCGAAATCGTCGAGCGTGTGGCGCTCCCCGAGGACCTGGTCCCCGACGACGCCAGGGTCGAGATGGAGGCCAAGAAGGCCGCGGGCTATTATACGGGGGAGGCGGGCCGACTTCCCGAGGACCTGTCGGCGGTCAAGGGGCGCGGGCTGGTGGACTATTGAAGACGTGCCGGTGAATGCACAGACCGAGACGGCCCGGGGTGCCGTCGCCCTGCTGCGCCGCCCGCTTACCATACGCGAGCGCTGCGGCCAGATCCTGACGGCGGGAGAGGCGGGCGAACTGCGCCATTTCGAGGTCGATACGAGTGCGATGGCGCATGCCGTCGACCGCGTGGTCGACGAGATCAGGCTCAGCTACCCGGATCTCGACATTCCCTATCACAGCCGCTGGCGGCACTTCGTCGTCGGTGGCGTGGACCGGTGGGAGGGCATCGCGGCCGCCCTGGAGGGCGACGCCGCCGAGCGCCTGCGGACCCGCTTCGACCTGGCGGTGATCAGCGTCCTGCTGGACGCCGGGGCGGGCAGCCGCTGGGCCTATCGCGACGCGCGCAACGGCGCGCTCGTCGGCCGCTCCGAGGGGCTGGCGCTCGCCAGCCTGGAGATGTTCGCGGCCGGACTGTTCTCGTCCGACCCGCGCCGCCCGCTGCGCGCCGAAGCCGCCGCACTCGCCGGCCTCGACGAGGCGAGGCTGGCGGCCGCCTTCCAGGTCGAAGCCGACAATCCGCTGGAAGGCATGGCCGGGCGGGCGGCGCTTCTGCGGCGCCTCGGCGATGCGATCGCCTCCCGGCCGGAGCTCTTCGGCAGTCCCGGTCGCGTCGGCAACCTCGCCGATCACCTGCGCCGCCGGAACGACGTGGCGGCGCCCGACATCCTGGCGGCCCTGCTCGACGGGCTCGCGCCGATCTGGCCCGGCCGGCTGCGGATCGGCGGCCGCGGCCTGGGCGACGTCTGGCGCCACCCGGCCGCGCACGGACCCGGTCTCACCAACGGGCTGGTGCCGTTTCACAAGCTGACCCAGTGGCTGACCTATTCGCTGGTCGAGCCGTTCGAGGAGGCGGGCGTCGCGGTCGGCGGCATCGACGAGCTGACGGGGCTGGCCGAGTATCGCAACGGCGGCCTGTTCATCGACACCGGCGTGCTCGTGGCGCGCGATCCGTCGCTGCTCGCAGAGGCGCAGCAGGTCGATGCCGAAGCGGTGATCGAGTGGCGTGCGCTCACGGTGGCCCTGCTCGACCGACTGGCCGCATCGGTGCGCCAGAGGCTGGGCCTGACCGCGTCGGCGCTGCCCCTCGCCAAGGTGCTGCAGGGCGGAACCTGGACGGCCGGGCGGCGCATCGCGCGGGACCTGCGGCACGACGGCGGCCCGCCGATCCGCATCGTCAGCGACGGAACGGTCTTCTGAACGCGGTCCCATGAACGCGGGCTCATCAACGCGATGCCATCAACGGGGGCGGAGTAGCGCATGTCAGGAAACGTGACGGTCGTCGATCATCCGCTGATCCAGCACAAGCTGTCGCTGATGCGCCGGCGGGAAGCGTCGACCTCCGACTTCCGCAAGCTGATGCGCGAGATCGCGCACCTGCTGGCCTACGAGGTGACGCGCGACCTGCCGCTGACCACGGAGATGATCGAGACGCCGATCGCGGCGATGGAGGCGCCGATCCTGGAGGGCAAGAAGCTCTGTTTCATCTCCATCCTGCGCGCCGGCAACGGGCTCCTCGACGGCATGCTCGACCTGCTGCCGTCGGCGCGGGTCGGCCATGTCGGCATCTATCGCGACCCGGCCAGCCTCGTGCCGGTCGAATATTATTACAAGGTGCCGCAGGACATCGCCGACCGGCCCGTCATCGTCGTCGACCCGCTGCTCGCGACCGGCAACTCGGCCACCGCGGCGATCGACCGGCTGAAGGAGGACGGCGCCGCGCGGATCAAGCTCGTGTGCATCATCGCCGCACCGGAAGGCCTGGCCGCGATGGCCGACGCGCATCCCGACGTGCATGTGTTCACCGCCGCGATCGACCAGCGGCTGAACGACCACGGCTATATCGTGCCCGGCCTGGGCGACGCCGGCGATCGGCTCTACGGCACGCGCTGACGGTCGGCGCGGCCCTTCACGGCCAGGCAGCGGCCAGCTTCGTCTTGATCCGGTCGAGCGCGCCGGGGTCCAGGTCCAGCGTGCGCCCCATCTCGGGCAACTTCGGCCAGCCGGGATCGTCGATGGGTCTGCCGTCCAGGTCCCGCGGCCCGTCATAACGCGGGATCACGTGGAAGTGGACCTGCGGGTCGACCATCATCAGCGCCAGATAGTTGATCTTCTGCGGACCGAACGTGGAGCCCAGCGCCGTCTGGATGTCCCGCGTCGCGGCCGCCATCTCGGCGAAGGCAGCAGGGCCGACCTCGCCCAGGGTGCGCACGTCGGCCTTCAGCGCCAGCACCATGCAGCCGAGGGTCACCTGCTGCGGGCGCAGTAGCACGACCCAGTGCTCGTAGTCGCGGATCACGGTATCGGGGTACCCGAACTTGTGCAGCGTCTCGTGCATTGGTAGCCCTCTCTGCCTCGACATTGCCGCAGTGCCTGTGGATGACTCGGCGCTGCCCGGGACGCTGCGGCGATTCGAGTCTATCGAAGATCGCGTGAAATGTGCATTATACCATATCCAGTGTAGGAATATTACGTGACCCCAATATCTGCGAGGCCGCTGAACGTGTCGGAGTGCCGCCGTGGCTAGGCCGGAAGCGCAGGGCGTAGCGGCGACATCGGTCGTGCCGTTCCAGATCCGCGGCCGCAGCTTCACCGCCGTGGTCCTCGAACTCACGGGGGCGGCGGACCCCGCCTTCTATGCCGCACTCGACGCGAAGCTGGCGCAGGCGCCGCATTTCTTCTCGAACGCGCCCTTCGTCATCGACCTCGACCGGGCGCACGGCCTGTCGCGGTCGGGCGACTTCACCGGGCTGGTGCGCGAGCTCCGCGGGCGGCGCCTCTCGATCGTCGGCGTCCAGAACGGCACGATGGAGCAGAACACCGCGGCGCTGACCGCGGGGCTCATCCCACTCCAGGGCGGCCGCGACATCGCCGTCGCGGGCGGTACCGACACGGGCGGCACCGACGAAGGCGACCGGCCGGCGGCGGCCATAGCCGAGCAGGCGGAGGCGGAGCATCGGCCCGGGACGCTGGTCCTGACGGAACCGGTGCGGTCGGGGCAGCGCATCTTCGCCGATTCGGGCGACCTCGTCGTGGTGGCCTCGGTCGGATCGGGCGCCGAACTCATCGCGGTCGGCAACATCCATGTCTATGGCAGCCTGCGCGGGCGGGCCCTCGCAGGGGTGAACGGCGACGGGTCGGCGCGCATCTTCTGCGCCAGCCTGGAAGCCGAACTGATCGCGATCGCGGGTCTCTACAAGACCAGCGACGACATCGGCGGCGCGCACCTGAAGCAGCGGGTGCAGGCCTATCTCAGGGACGACTCGCTGGTCGTGGAGCCCCTGAAGTGACCGGGACCCGAACGACCGGAGCGGACATCATCGGCACAAGCGAGAGCGGAGAAGGCTAGTGGCAAAGACGATCGTGATCACATCCGGCAAGGGCGGCGTCGGCAAGACCACGTCGACCGCGGCTCTCGGCGCCGGCCTCGCCATGGCCGGCAAGAAGACCGTCGTCATCGATTTCGACGTCGGCCTGCGCAACCTCGACATGATCATGGGCTGCGAGCGCCGCGTGGTGTTCGACTTCATCAACGTGATCCACGGCGAGGCGAAGCTGAAGCAGGCGCTGATCAAGGACAAGCGCCTTGAGAATCTCGCCGTCCTGCCGACCTCGCAGACCCGCGACAAGGACGCGCTGACCCGCGATGGCGTCGAGAAGGTGATGGAGGAACTCCGCGACGAGTTCGACTACATCCTCTGCGACAGCCCGGCCGGCATCGAGCGCGGCGCCCACATGGCGATGTACTTCGCCGACGAGGCGGTGGTCGTGACCAACCCCGAGGTGTCGTCGGTGCGCGACAGCGACCGGGTACTGGGGCTGCTGTCCAGCAAGACGCGCCGCGCCGAGCGGGGCGAGGGCCCGGTTCCGGGCAAGCTGCTGCTCACCCGCTACGACCCGGCGCGCGTGGCCAAGGGCGACATGCTCAACGTCGACGACGTGCTCGAGATCCTGGCGATCCCGCTGCTCGGCATCATCCCCGAGAGCCCGTCGGTGCTGAAGGCGTCCAACCTCGGCATGCCGGTGGCGCTCGACGAGGAATCGTCGGCGGGCAAGGCCTATCGCGACGCGGTTCAGCGCCTGATGGGCCAGCAGATCGAGCACCGGCTCCTGGCGCCGGAGCGTCAGGGCTTCTTCGCGCGCATCTTCGGGAGGACGGCATGAACCTGCTCGCCCTGTTCCGCCGGCAGCGGGAGGATACCCCCGCCGCCGCCGCCAAGGAGCGGCTTCAGATCCTGCTCTCGCACGAGCGCTCGGACCTGACGCGCCCCGACTATCTGCCGATGCTGCAGCAGGACATCCTCGCCGCGATCAAGAAGTACATCGACGTCGACGACAACAAGGTCGACGTGAAGATCGAGCGTGGTGCCGGCATGGCGATGCTGGAGGTCGACATCGAGCTGCCTGGCGGGGCGTCGCCGATGAAGGTTCGCGGCGGGCGCAGCGTGGGTGCCCCGGCCTGAGGGCAGGCCACGGCGCGGTGTGATCCCGGCTGACGGAAGTTGCGATGATCGTCTTCTACCATGCGCCGCAGTCGCTCGCTGATCGCGCACTGGATGCTGGAGGAGATCGGCGCGCCCTATCGCTTTCATCTGCTCGACCTCGCGAAGGGCGAGCACAAGGCGCCCGGCTATCTCGCCGTCAATCCGATGGGCAAGGTCCCGGCCATCGACCATGACGGTACGGTCGTCACCGAGGCGGCGGCGATCTGCGCCTATCTCGCCGACGCGTTTCCCGCGGCGGGTCTGGCACCGCCGCCGGAGGACGCGCGGCGCGGGTCGTACTATCGCTGGCTGTTCTTCGGGCCCGGCTGCCTGGAGCCGGCGATCATCGACCGCATGTTCCAGCGTGGCGGCAATGCGCCGGAGGGTGCGCTCGGCTATGGCACCTTCGACGGGGTGCTCGATGTCGTCGAATCGGCGGTCGCGTCCGGCCCCTACCTCCTCGGCGACATGTTCAGCGCGGCCGACGTGGTGCTCGGTTCCGGCCTCAGCTGGGGCATGATGACCGGCGCCGTTCCCGAGCGGCCGGAGATCGCGGCCTATGTCACCCGCCTCCGCGCCCGGCCGGCGCTGCAGCGGGTCTATGCCGAGGACGCGAAACTGGTGGCGGCGCTCACGACGTAGCCGGTGTATGTCAGGACGGCGCCCGGCCTCGTGATCGCTCCCGTAATGCGCCGATAAGCGGCCAGAGCAGGATCATCACGGTCAGCGCCAGCAGCCCGGCCGCGACGGGGCGGCTGAAGAAGGCGAGGAAGCTGCCGTCGGTGATGATCAGGCCCTGCCGCAGGCTCGCCTCTAAGGTGGGGCCGAGCACCATGCCGATCACCACCGGTGCTGCCGGAAAGCCGCCCCAGCGCAGGAAGAAGCCGGCGATCCCCGCGACCAGCGCCACCAGCAGGTCGAAGCTGTTGCCGCGCACGCCATAGGCGCCGACGAACGACAGCACCACGATGGTGCCGAGCAGGACGGGCTCGGGTATGCGCAGGATAGCCGTGAACAGCCGCGATCCCGCCCAGGCCATCGCCAGCATCACCAGGTTGATGATGACCAGTGCCACGAAGCAGGTGTAGATGATCTCGGGGTTGTCGGCGAACATCCGCACCCCCGGCTGCACGCCCTGGATGATCAGCGCGGACATCATGACCGCGGTGACCGCGTCCCCGGGAATGCCGAGCGCCAGCGTCGGAACCAGGGCGCCCCCGGTGACGGCGTTGTTGGCACTCTCCGACGCGATCAGCCCCTCGGGCTCGCCGGTCCCGAAATGCTCGCGGAACCGGCCCGTCCGCTTCGCCTCGGAGTAGGAGATGAAGGAGGCGGTGGCCGCCCCCGTGCCCGGCAGCACGCCGATGAACGAGCCGATGATGCAACTCTTCACCAGGGTGCGCCATCGGGCGAGCCAGTCGCGCAGCGGCGGGAACCGCATGCCTACGGCGGCGGCGAGCCGCACCGGCACGGGTTTGCTGTCTGCGACCCGCGCGAACACTTCGGCCAGGGCGAAGATGCCGACCAGGACGGGAATGAGGTCGATGCCGGCGCTCAAGGGGAAGTAGCCGAAGTCGAAGCGGATGTCGCCGGTGACCGGATCGGACCCGACGGTGGCCAGGAACAGGCCGAGCAGCCCGGCGAGAACGCCCTTCAGCATCGTTCCGCGCGAGACGCCGGCGATGCAGGTCAGCGCCATGCAGATCAGTGCGAAGGTCTCGATCGGGCCGAAGCGCAGCGCCGCTGCCGCCAGTTCCGGTGCCGCCAGCACCAGCACCAGGGTCGAGAACAGTCCGCCGATGACCGATGCGATCGTCGCCCAGCCGAGTGCCAGGCCGGCGTCGCCGCGCCGGGCCATCGGAAACCCGTCGAGGACGGTGGCAGCGGACTGCGGCGTGCCCGGCGTGTTGATCAGGATCGCCGAGATGGACCCGCCATAGACCGAGGCGCAGTAGACCGCGAGCACGAGGGCGACCGACGGTACGATCGACATGGAGAAGGTGAACGGGAGGATGATCGTGATCGCAACCACCGAGCCCAGGCCCGGGAGCGCGCCGACGACGATCCCGAGCGCCGTGCCCGCCAGGATCGCGAGGATCGCGTCGGGGGACGACAGCGCCGCGAGTGCCGGCAGGACATATTCCACGCGGGGTGCGCCCTCAGATCCGATGGAACCAGGGGGAGGACGGCAGGGGGATGCCGAGCAGATGGGTGAAGGCGAACCAAATGCCGAGCGGGAAGGCGATCCCGACCGCGGCGGTCACCGCATGCCGGCGG
Source organism: Alphaproteobacteria bacterium (assembly GCA_046296375.1). Taxonomy (GTDB): domain Bacteria; phylum Pseudomonadota; class Alphaproteobacteria; order JAJUGE01; family JAJUGE01; genus Constrictibacter. The sequence continues at coordinate 30,752 of JBKBLL010000002.1, forward strand.
TAGCCGGCGAGCGGCGGGGCCGCGAGGCAGAGGCCGATGCTGGCGAACAGAAAGCCGGCCGCGACGATGGCCCAGGCGTATGCGGCGACCAGCGCCGCGAAGGCGGCGAGCCGGCCCCAGCGCTGCGGTGCGGCGGTATCGCCGCGGCCCAGCAGGCCGTTCGCCAACAGGACGGCCGACAGGGCGAGCGCGCCGAAGATCAGGATGCGCGGATAGAAGGCAGGATCGCTCGCGACGCCCAGACCCATCGTGTCCGCATATTGCGGCTGCGCCGTCTCCCACAGAAGGGCGAGGCCGGCCGCCGCGAACGCCACCCCGAAGGCGAGGTCGACGCGACCGCCCGGCACCGGGGAGGCCATCCTTACTTCCGCCGTCGGTGGGTCAGTTCTTCTTCAGGCCCGCAGCTTCCAGCATCCGGCCGTTCTTCTCGAACTCGGCCTTCACGAAGTCCCTGAAGGCCGGGGCGTCGAGATAGGCGATCGGCGTCTGCTGCTTCCTCATGCCCTCGACGACTGCGGGGGCCGTCATCGCCTTGCCGCAGGCCTCGCTCAGCTTCGTCACGGCTTCGGCCGGCGTGCCGGCGGGTGCGAACAGGCCCCCCCAGATCGAATACTGCAGGTCGTATCCGATCTCCTTCATCGTCGGGACATCGGGGAACTCGGCCATGCGCTCGGACGCGTACACGGCCAACGGCCGCAGATCGTATTGCGGGACGAAGTTGGCCACGTCGGCATAGATATCGACCGTTCCGCCGAGCAGTGCCGTCACGCCCGCCGCGGTGCCGGGGAAGGGGATGTGCCTGAGCTTCAGCCCGGCCGACTGCTCCAGCGCAACCATAACGACGTGCGGGATGCTGCCGGGCCCCGGCGTGCCATAGGTGACGCCGTTCGGCGTTTCCTTCGCCAGCTTCACCACTGTGGGCACGGAATCGTAGGGCGTGCCCTGCGCCGAGGCGAAAACCACAGGCGAATCGTACATCCGGCAGAGCGGCACCATCCCTTCGATCGGATCGTAGGGAAGCTGGCGCAGGTGGGGCTGCGTGGTCATCGGTCCGATCGGCGACAGACCGATGGTGTAGCCGTCGGCCCTGGCGTTCGCGATCTCGGCGGTGCCGATGGTTCCGGCACCACCACCGACGTTGCGGATCACGACATCGGTGCCGAGCGCTTGGGCGAAGACGGGCTGGACCACGCGAGCGACGAGGTCGGTGGTGCCGCCGGCGGGGAAGACCACGATCATCGTCACCGGCCGTTCGGGCCATGCTGCCGCCGCGGGGATGGATGCGGCCATGAGGCCGGCCATTGCAGCCACCGAAAGGGCGATGCCTCCGAAAGTATTCATCGTATGTCTCCCCCGCTCTTGTTGCTTGTTTCCTTGCGACGAGCATGCCACCCCGGCGAGGGTCGGGCAATGCAGAGAGCGTTACCAGCGCAGGCGCATCTCGTCCCGGCTGACCTCATAGCCGTGCAGGCGGCGCAGAAAGGTCATCCCGAGCAGCGACATGCCGCCCGGCGCTTCCATTACGACCGCCTCCACGTCGTAGGCCACGAACGATCCCAGCCTGACCTCGCGCAGTCGGACCGGCGCGAAGGCGGCGACGCCGTTGGCCGTCTGGGCGCGTCCCGTAAAGGCCTCCCGCCCCGGGCGAATGCCCGCCGCGGCCGCGTCTTCCGGCGACAGCGCGATGTGGGTGGCGCCGGTATCCACCAGGAACCGCGTTCGGCTGTTGTTGATTGCGGCTTCGGCGAAGAAATGGCCGCCATGGGCGGCGCGGATCCGGATCTCGCTGCCGTGGGTCTCGGGTTCGCCGCGGGCGACGGGGAGGGCGCTCGGAGCGGCGGCTCCCGCCCGGCCGGCCCCTGCACGGTCGGCCCCCGCCGTCGCTTCGCCGCCGCCGCCTTCCTGCAGGACCGAGGCGAGGTAGGCTCCGGCCGCGAAGAACAGTCCGGCCAGGACTATGGTGGTGCGGAGGAAGGCGCCCATGGCTCGGCCTGTCGCGTTTTCGTGAGCGACAGGATGGCCCGCTTTCGCAAACGGGCGGTTAAGGCCGGGGGAGGCCGAGGGCGGCCCCTAAAGGTTAAGTTTACCGCGTCGGCCGACTATTCGTGTCACGGCGAGGGTGGCAATCGGGACGGTTGGTCGGACCGGTCGGCCCAGGAACGCCAGGAACGATGGACATCGCCCATGGAGTGGCAGACAGCACCCGTTCGCCGACGCGGCGTCGACCAGGAGCAGCAACTGCTGGATGCCGCGCGGCGGCTGCGCGACGGGTGGTTCGCAGTCCATGTCCTCCTCTCGCGCATCTCGACGGTGAAGCGCAACGAGAACGTCGTCTTCGCCCTGCAGATGTTCGAGGATGCCGTGCGCGGCGTCGACGGGCGGCTGCTCGTGCTGCGCAGCGGCGACTGGGTTTTCCTGTACCCGGGCGGCCACGGCGGGCGGGTCGCGGCGGCGGTCGCGCGTCTGCGCCAGCTCTTCGCCGGCGATCCGCTCTACTACAACGAGGAGAAATACGAGGCCGATTTCGCGAGCTGGTACGATCTCGGACGCGACCATGAGGCGTTCGCCGCGATGGCGGAGGGCATGGGGGGGACGACCGATCTGCCGCCGCCGATGGCCCGGCGCCCCGGCCTGCCGGACGTGGTGCGCGCGCCGACCATCCAGCTGCTGCCGAGCCGCGTGACGGAACTGACGTCGCTGGCGATGGTGGTCGAATCGCTCGAACGCATGAACCTGGCGGCCTTCCTGCGTCGCCAGCCGGTCTGTGCGCTGACGTCCTCGGGACTGCTCGATCGGCGTTTCGACGAGTTCTACTTCTCCATCGGGGACATCGAATCCTCGCTGAACCGCACGCCGATCATGACCGGCGACGCGCTTCTGCTCCAATACGTGACGAAGTCGCTCGACCGGAAGCTCCTCGGTCTGCTGAAGCCGGCCTGCGTGACGGGCGAGAGTGCCAGTCTCAGCATCAATCTCAACGTGGCGTCCATCCTGAGCAACGACTTCGCCGAGTTCGACGCCGGGATTCCGGCGGCCGTCCGGGCGACGATCGCATTCGAGTTTCAATTCATCGACGTCTTCTCCGACATCGGCGTCTATCTCTACGTGCGCGAGCATCTGCGCGAGCGCGGCTACCGGGTCTATCTGGACGGCGTGACGGACGTGAACCTGCCCTTTGTCGATCCGGCCGCCCTCGACGTGGACGGCTTCAAGGTGCGCTGGAGCGAGAGCATCGGAGAGGCACGCGGCGGCACGTTCGCGCGCCTGCTGGCGCGCTTCGACCCCGCGCGGGTGATGTTCTGCCGCTGCGACTCGCAGCGGGCGATGGCGCTCGGCCTGAATCTCGGCGTGCGACTGTTCCAGGGCCGGTACGTGTCGGAAATGCTCGACGCACAGCGCGCATCGAGCATGCGCGGCGCGGCGGGCACTGGGGCCGCCCCCGCAGGCGGCGACCGCCCCGGGGCGGCATAAAGCGCGTGTTAACCCGACCGGACGGATCCTTTTGAGAAGGGATGGCGGCCGGCCCGCCTGGTCCGTCTTCGGCTTTCGAACCCTATGAGGCGACGCTCCGGCCGAGAGCGTCCATCGGGTACCAAGAATGCTAGACATGCGCAAAAGGCGCGGACACGGCTCTCTGCTCTACCGCTACGGCGACCAGCTGGGGCGCATCGTGGAACGCCACCGGGCGGAAGCCGCCCTCAACGTGGCCAAGCAGGAGGCGGAAAAGGCGGCGGAACTCGCCCACCAGTCGATGCTCGAGGCTCAGGCGGCCAACCGGGCGAAGACGGAGTTCCTGGCGAACATGAGCCACGAGCTGCGCTCGCCGCTGAACGCCGTGATCGGGTTCTCCCAGGTGATGATCGATCAGCTCTTCGGTCCGCTCGGGACGCAGAAGTACGACACCTACGTTCGCGACATCCACGCCAGCGGCAACCATCTGCTGTCGGTCATCAACGATATCCTGGACCTGGCCAAGATCGAAGCCGGGAAGGTCGAACTCGACGACAACGAGATCGACGTGCGCGACGTTTGCGATTTCTCCATGTCGATGATCCGCGAGCGCGCGGAGAAGCGCGGTATCCGCACCCTCGCCGACTTTCCGAACGACGTGCCGGAGATCGTCGGCGACGAGCAGAAGTTGCGTCAGATGCTGATCAACCTCCTGTCCAACGCGGTGAAGTTCACGCTGGACGGCGGCGAGGTGCGGCTCGTCGGCCGCCTGCTGCCGGACGGGCGCTACGCGCTCTGCGTGCGCGATACCGGCATCGGCATCAAGAAGGAGGACCTGCCGCGCGTCCTTCAGCCCTTCACGCAGGTCGACGGCGGCCTCAACCGCAAGTTCGAGGGGACGGGCCTGGGACTGGCGATCACGAAGTCGTTCATGGAACTGCACGGCGGCACCCTGGTCATCGAGAGCGAACCCGGCGTCGGCACGTCCGCCTCGCTTCTCTTCCCCGCCGAGCGGATCGTCGCCGCTCCGAACCATTTGAACGGGACGCACGCACATGCCGGATGACGCTTCGCTGGTGATCGACCGCAGCGGTACCTCGATCAAGGTCGGCCGCGTCGTGTCGGTGTCGGGCGCACAGATCATCGCACTGATCCGCGACCCGCGCGCGCGCGGCGGCGACCAGGCGGTCCAGGTCGGCTCGCTCGTCAAGATATACACGGCCGAGACGATCGTCTTCGGCATGGTCAGCGGCTTCAGCATCCCCATCCCGACGCAGGACGCGGCCGATGCGGAACTGAAGATCGCCGAGGTCGACCTCGTCGGCGAGGAATCCCTGGGGGGGGGCGACTTCCAGCGCGGCGTCTCGCAGTTTCCCGCCTTGGGCGCCGACGTGTTCAGCGCGACCCAAGAGGACCTGTCGCACGTCTATGCGCGGCCGGCGGTCGCGACGGTTCGGGTCGGCACGATCCACCAGGACAAGACCATACCCGCCTTCGTCGTCCTCGACGATCTCCTGGGAAAGCATTTCGCTGTCCTGGGGACGACGGGATCGGGCAAGTCGTGTGCGGTCGCCCTGATCCTGCACGCTCTGCTGGACAAGCACGACAATGCCCACGTCGTCCTGCTGGACCCGCACGGCGAGTATGCCAGCGCCTTCGGCGATTCGGCGGAACAGCTCGATTCGGGCAGTCTCCAGCTGCCTTACTGGCTCTTCAACTTCGAGGAACTGGCGGAGATCATTTTCGGTAGCTCGCGGGGCGAATGGGAGAGCGAGGCGGCGATCCTGCGCGAGACCATTCAGCAGGCGAAGATGCGCCTCGTCGCCGACGCGGACGATGCGAACTACGTCACGGTCGACACGCCGATCCCGTACAAGATCAGCGAAGTGATGCGTGCGATCGACGAGGCGATGGGCAAGCTGGAGCGCCGGACCGAGATCCAGCCCTACACGAGGCTGAAGAGCCGCCTGACCATACTGCAGTCGGATCGCCGCTTCGGCTTCATGTTTCCGCAGGCAGTCGTCCTGCGTGACAACATGGTCAGCATCCTTTCACGCATCTTCCGGATGCCGGCGAACGGCAAGCCGATCGCCATCGTCGATCTGTCGGGAATCCCGTCCGAAGTAATCAACGTCGTCGTCTCGGTCCTGGCGCGGATGACGCTCGACATCGCCCTCTGGAGCGATCGGCAGATGCCGATCCTGCTCGTCTGCGAGGAGGCGCACCGGTATGCGCCGCAGAACAGCGAACTCGGCTTCGAGCCTGCCAAGCGCGCGCTCTCGCGGATCGCCAAGGAAGGCCGGAAATACGGCCTGTCGCTCTGCGTCATTACGCAGCGCCCTTCGGAACTCGAGGCGGGACTGCTGTCGCAGTGCAACACGATCTTCGCCCTGCGCATGACCAGCCAGAAAGACCAGGAGTTCGTCAACGCGGCCATCTCGGACGCGACCCCGGGCCTCATGGGATCCCTGCCGTCGCTCCGCAATGCGGAAGCCATCGTAGTCGGCGAGGGCGTGACCGTTCCGATGCGGCTGCGTTTCGACGAGCTTCCGGAGGGGCGTCGGCCACGCTCCGGCAACGCCGCCTTCTCCGCGCTCTGGCAGAGCGACGAAAGCGACACGTCCCTGCTGGCCGGAATCGTCGAGCGCTGGCGGCGTCAGCGGCGGTGATCCCGCGCCTCTACCGATAGGCTCCGGTAGGGAACTCCCCGGCCGTCCGGTTGTTGCCGCACCAGCAACCGAGAGGGCTCCGGGGCAATGGCGCGAACATCCGTTCTGCCAGCGTTCGTCTTCGCCGTGGCGGTGGCCGCGTCGGGGGCGGCGCTGGCTGACCGTATCGTGAATGATGGATCCGGCGGCCAACTGTTGCTGCGGGATGACGGTACCTATGTCGGCGCTTCCCGAAAGCCTGCCCTCAACGGCTGCACCCGCCGGGGCGGCATTCCCGCCGACGGGGATGGCTCAGCCATCCGGCCCGCAAGACCGGAATGCCCAGGCGGGCGTGCCTACGGGCGGCGCGGCCTACACGGCCGTCACCCTCGACGATGTCGGACGACTTCCGACCGGACAGCTGGTTTCGGTGGACGGGTGGATCGGCAATTTCGGCTTTGCCGAGACGTTCCTGATGTTCCGGGATCAGGCCGTGGCGCCGCCCTACGTCGTCGTGCGGGCGCATGGGGGAGCGCTGCAGGGTGATCCGCCGGCGGCGGCCGCTTCGTCTGGACCGGATCGACCGCCTCCAACTGCGGCCGCCCGACATGCGTCGCTGGATCGGTGCCGCGACGCCTGCCCGGTCCGGGTGCAGGGCGAGGTCGGCCCGCCTGCCGCGGAAGGCGAGGCTCCTACGCTGATCGCACACGATATCCGGGTCGGCGGATGACGTGGAAGAGCGTGGACGGCGCTCGTTCAGGCTGCATTCAGCCGCCTGCGCGCATGGTGGTCAACCCGTCGGAGATGCCGGCGGCAGCAGGTCAAGGTGGATGATATGAAGCGAGGTCTGCTCGCAGTTGTCATGGCAGTCGGTCTCGCGGGCTGCGTGACCGATGATCGGTACTATGCCGACACCGGCTACTACGGCTATGCGCCGACGCCGTACTATGCGGGAACAACCTATTATCAGCCGCGCTACTATAACGTGGCGCCGGCCCGGGGAGGCCATTCCTGCAGCCTGCCGGGGCGCGGCCGGGTCTGGACCGACAGCGCCGGCGACTGCCGCCGTCTCCAGCAGCACGTCAGTCGCGATCGTGGGCGGGACGACAGGCGGGCTCACCCCGATCGCGGACGCGACGAGAGGCACGCGCGCCCGGACCGCGGCGGTCGAGGCGACTCGAACTGGCGCGACGGCCGCGGTTCCGGCGGCGGCCAGCAGGTCGACCGCGGTCGTGAGAGGGATGGTGATGTTGGCCGCGGTGGCGGTCGTGGCGATGGACGTCCACAGGCCAGCCGTCCGGATCGCCGCGATGCACAGGCGCGCGGGCCTCAGCGAGGCAACCCGCGGCATGCCATGCCGCACTGGGATGGCATCGACAGGCCGTCCGGGTCCTACAGCGGCGAATGACGAGCGTCCGTCGGTCGGAGACGGGACTTACGAAGATTTAATCGGTCGGGGTGGGCGCCGTCGGCGGCTGGCGCACCCATCTTGAAGTCGGAGCAGGGAGGCGCGGACGGCGATGCCGGGCGCACCCGAATCGATGAGGATGGAAGGATGACCGACATGTCCGAACCCCGGATGGAGCCGCGGCAGCGGGCGCGGCGCCTGACCGCCGCGATGCTGGCGCTGTCGCTCGGCGGCGGTGCCGCGGCTCTCGCGACGAGCCAGGACCTGATGGCGCAGACGCCGCTGACGACGCCGGGTGCCCAGACGCCGGCGGGCGGCCTGCCGGTCAGCTTCGCCGACGTGGTCGAGCGGGTCGGCCCCGCCGTCGTAAACATCCAGGTGGAGAAGTCTGTCGAAACGGCCAGTCGCGGCGGCGGCCTCGATCCCGATCGTCTTCCGGACAGTGCGCGGGAGTTCTTCCGTCACTTCTTCGGCGATCAGTTCAGCGAGCGCTTCGGCCAGCGCGAGGAAGCTCCGCGCCAGGGCCCCCAGCGGCGCATGATGGGCGTGGGATCCGGCTTCGTCATTTCCCCGGACGGCTACCTGGTGACCAACAACCACGTGGTCGACGGCGCCGACGAAGTGACCGTGACCCTGCAGGATCGGCGCGAACTGAAGGCGCGGGTCATCGGCTCCGACCCCAAGACCGATCTGGCGCTGCTGAAGATCGATACCGACCTGGAACTGCCCTTCGTGGCCTGGGGATCGTCCGACCGCAGCCGCGTCGGCGACTGGATCATCAGCGTCGGCAACCCCTTCGGCCTCGGCCATTCGGTGACCACCGGCATCATCTCGGCCCGCGGCCGCACCATCGGCGCCGGACCCTATGACGACTTCCTGCAGATCAGCGCGCCGATCAACCGCGGCAATTCGGGCGGCCCGACCTTCAACATCGAGGGCGAGGTTATCGGCGTGAATACCGCCATCTTCTCCCCCTCGGGCGGCAGCGTCGGCATCGGCTTCGCGATCCCGTCCGACATGGCGCAGCGCGTGGTCGCACAACTGCGCGACCAGGGCTTCGTCGAGCGCGGCTGGCTGGGCGTCATGATCCAGAACGTGAGCGAGGACATCGCCTCAAGCGTGGGCCTGGACCGGGCGGAAGGGGCGATCGTCGCCCAAGTGACGCCCGACAGTCCGGCCGCGAAGGCGGGCATCCGCCAGGGCGACGTCATCCTGTCGGTCAACGGACAGAAGGTCGACCGGATGCGCGAACTTCCGCGCCTCGTCGCAGACCTGAAGCCGGGCACCGAGGCCAAGCTGAGCGTGCTCCGCGAGCGCCGGCAGCGCGAGGTGACGGTCCGTATCGCCAAGATGCCCGACGATCCGCAGGTGGCGGCGGTGCCGCCGCAGAGCGAGCCGTCGCGGGAGACGGCGTCGAGCGAAACCGCGCTCGGCCTCACACTGTCGCGCCTCGATGACCGCTCGCGCCAGCGCTATGGCGTACCCGAGGGCGTCCAGGGTGTCGTGGTGTCGAAGATCACCGACGACAGCCC
>JBKBLL010000003.1:0-8320 GCA_046296375.1 Alphaproteobacteria bacterium
GGTCTTTGTCCTGAAGCAGACCCTCGCGCGGCTGCGACCGTCGGAACTGGTCCGATCCGGCGAGTATGGCTTCGCCGCGCCGTTCAGCGGCGAGCCCTTCACCTCGCTGCCGTCCTCGCACTGCTTCACGGCCTTCGCCATGGCCGCGGTGCTGTCGCGCCTGCAACCCGAGTTGCGCGCGGTGTTTTTCGGCGCCGCCATGCTGGTGGTCGCGGCCGTCGTGGCCGTCTCGTTCCACCGCCTCGTGGTGCGCGTGCTGCGGCGGCTGGGCGGCGACCGGCATGCCTTTCTCGGCATGCTGGTCGCGCGGGCGGTCGGACCGACGCGCCTCGCCCTGGTCGTGTTCGCGTCGAGCGTCACCCTGCAGTTGGCACCCTTCGAGCCGTATACGGCCGCAGTCATCGCGCGGGTCCTGACCGCGCTGTTCGTCGTTCTGCTCGGCTGGGTGGCGCTCACCGCGCTCGACGTGGCGGCGATGCTGCATCTGCGGCGTTTCCGCATCGACGTGGAGGACAATCTGCTGGCGCGCAAGCACGTCACGCAGACGCGTATCCTCCGTCGCGGCGCGGCCCTGCTCATCATCATCGTCACGCTCGCGGCGGCACTCATGACCTTCGAGCCGGTGCGGCAGTACGGGGTCAGTCTTCTCGCCGCCGGCGGTGCCGCGGGCATCATCGTCGGTCTCGCCGCCCAGCCCATCCTGTCCAACCTCTTCGCCGGGCTGCAACTCGCCGTGACCCAGCCGATCCGCATCGACGATGCCGTGATCGTGGAGGGCGAGTGGGGAACGGTGGAGGAGATCAGCGCGACCTATGTCGTCGTGAAAATCTGGGACTGGCGCCGGCTGGTGGTGCCGCTGCGCTATTTCATCGAGCAGCCGTTCCAGAACTGGACGCGCGAGACGGCCTCGCTGATCGGCGTCGTGATGCTGTATGTCGACTACCGCGCGCCCGTGGACAAAATTCGGGCGAAGCTGGAGGAGATCGCCGCCGCCAACCCGCGCTGGGACGGCGAGGTCGTCAACCTGCAGGTGGTCGACGCCACGGAAACGACGATGCAGTTGCGCGCCCTGGTCAGCGCGCGCAACGCCCCGACCGCCTGGGATCTTCGCTGCGACGTGCGCGAGGCGCTGATCGCGTTTCTCCAGTCCGAACACCCCGAAGCCCTGCCGCTCCGGCGCGCGGCGGTGGAAGCGCCGAGCGGGTTTCTGCAGCCGTCCGCGGACGCGGCCGAGACGGCGAACAGGGCCGTCGGGCCGGTGGAACGGCCGGTCTCGTAGGCGCGGCCGCGCAGCGCTCAGCCATCCGGGATGGCGGTCGCCTCCACGACGCGCCCGCCGGCCAGGTTGATCACCCGATCGGCGGCGTAAAGGACGGCCGGGCGGTGCGTGACGACGACCACGGTGACGCTGCCGCGCAGCGCGTCGAGGGCCTGGAGGACGGATCGCTCGCTTTCGGGATCGAGCGCGCTGGTCGGCTCGTCCAGGACGAGCAGGTCGGGCCGGCGCAGCAGGGCGCGGGCCAGGGCGATGCGCTGCCGCTCGCCGCCGGAGAGACGGTCGCCGCGCTCTCCCACGACCGTGTCGAGACCCTCGGGGAGGGCGCGGACGAAGGTCTCCGCCGCGGCGCCGCGCAGCGCCTGCCACAGCGCGGCCTCGGAGGCGTTGGGTGCGGCCATGCGGAGATTGGCGCGCAGCGTGTCGTGCAGCAGGAAGCTGTCCTGCGGCACATAGCCGACCCGCGCGCGCCATGAGCGCCGCCGGTCGCGATCCAAGGGCACGCCGTCGATCAGCACGCGGCCCTTCTGCGGCGTCAGCAGGCCGAGAACGATGTCGGCCAGTGTGGACTTGCCGGCGCCCGAAGGGCCGGCGATCACTGTGAGCGCCCGCGCCGGCAGCGTCGCCGACACGTCCTGGAGGGCCGCCTCCCCCGTGTCGGCATGGCTGAACCAGACATGATCGAGTTGCAGCGCCTGGGTCAGCGGCCGGATCGAGCCGGTCTCCCCCTCGGGTTCGGCCTGTTCGCGGCAGTGCCGGAGGAGCGCGCGCGCCGCGGTGAAAGCGGGCAGCGCGTGCAGCACGTTGCGCCACGCCTCCTGCAGGCCGAGCAGGATCATCATCAGGCGCGCGAAGGCGATGGCGACGACGACGGCGTCGGCGACCGGCATTTCCATGCCGCGCACGGCGAAGGCGATGCCCGCGGCGGCCACGGCGGCGGCTATGGCCTGGCCCGCGGCGGTGGCCGTGGCGACGGCGCGGACATGTTCCACCTGCCCGTTCCGCAGGGTCGTGACCCGTTCGTCGAAGGCGGCGAGCCGGGCGGGCTCCACGTGCAGGCTCTTGATCAGCCGCATGCCGGACAGGTCGCCGTGCAGATCGGACTGGAGAGCCCGCGCGGCGGTACCGATCTCGCGCCCGCGGGTCGCGCTGCGACGGTTGAGCGGCCGCGCCAGCAGGGCCGCGACGGCGACCGGGAGGGCGAGCAGCACCGCGACGCCCGGCGACAGGCGCAGGATCACCGCGCTCAGAACCATGATCTCGATCGCCCAGACCGAGAGGCGGAGCAGGAAGTCGACCCCGACCCCGATGCGCGCCAGTTCCTGGGTCAGGATCTGCGTGATGTCCGACCGACGCAGGCGCTGGAAGGCCGACCATTCCATCGCCATCACCGCCGCATGGATGCGCCGGCGCAGATCGTCGACGGTGTCGAGGCGAAGCCGGACGACGGCGATCGCGCGCGCGCGGTTCGCCAGCGCCGCCCCCGCGACGAGCAGGACATAGAGTATCAGCGTGCCTGCCAGCCCCTGCAGCGGCGTCGGCAGATGGGCCACCCAGCGGGTCGCTCCGGCCGAGCCGGCGACGCCGATATTGTCGAGCAGCGGCACCAGCAGCAGCAGGCCGGCCCCCTGCGACAGCGCGGCGGCCGTGGCGACGGCGACCGCCAGGGCCAGCCGCCCCCGCCCCATCGCGCCGATCGCGCGCACGAGGTCGAGGAAGCCGCTGCCCGCCGCCCCGGGACGCTCGGACGGCAGCCAGTCCGGCGACGTGTATCGCTCGGCCGGGCCGGCCGCCGGACCTGGATCAGGCTGAGGTTTCACGGGCTGCCGGGGCTGTCGGTCCGGGTGCGGTCGAAGTGCGGGGCGAACGCCGGGACGGCGCCCGCCGCCAGGCGCGGATGGGGTGCGTCGGTCAGGACGTGCCGAGGTTGAGCAGGTTCTCGACCGGGCGGTAGAGTTCCTCCAGATAGGCGATGTCGTCGGGCTCGAGCACGATCTTCGTCGCCGCCACCAGCTGCTCCAGTTGGGAGAGCCGCGACACGCCGACGACGGGTGCCGTCACCTCGGGCTTGCTCAGCAGCCAGGCGAGCGCGATCTGGGCCGGTGCATGGCCGAGCTTCTCGGCCACCTCCACGACGCGATCGGCGATGCGGAAATCCATCTCGCCGCGATAGAGGCCCTCCGTACGCTTGCGGTCGGCGCCCTGGGAGCGGGCGGTGCTGCCGGCATCGAAGCCGCCCCGGTAGGCGCCGGTCAGGATCCCGCGGGCCAGCGGCGACCAGGGCGTCAGCCCGATGCCGGTCGCCGCACAGTAGGGGTTCATCTCCCGTTCTTCTTCCCGGTAGATGAGGTTGTAGTGATTCTGCATCGAGATGAACTGCGTCCAGCCGTGCCGCTGGGCCGTCATCTGGAGTTCTACGAACTGCCAGGCGAACATCGACGAGCCGCCGAGATAGAGCACCTTGCCCGCCTTCACCACGTCGTGCAGCGCCTCCATCGTCTCCTCGATCGGCGGGCGGGGGAGGCCGGGCCGGCCGTGGGGATGGCGATGGATGATCAACTGGTCGACATAGTCGAGGCCCAGTCGCCGCAGGCAGGCGTCCACACCCTCTATGACGTGCTTGCGCGACAGGCCGCCCTGGTTCGGATGCGGACCCATCGCGCCCGAGATCTTGGTCGACAGGACATACCGGTCGCGCGGCACGAGTTCGCGGAGGAGCCGGCCGACGACCTCCTCGCAGGCGCCGAGCCCGTAGACGTCGGCACAGTCGAAATAGAACAGGCCGTGATCGAGCGCTGCCTTGAAGATCGGGCGGGCCTCGTCGAGGGGAAGTGTCCAGTCGCCCTGGTGGCCGCGCCCCGGCTCGCCGAAATTCATCGTGCCGAGGCAGAGCCGCGAGACGCTGAGCCCGCTCCTGCCGAGTTGCCGTGTCTCCAACATGGACTTCGCCTCTCCCGTTCCGGCCGCGCGTCCGGCGGTCGCGCCGGGGCACGCATCGCGCCCGGCGCCTGCGGTCATCCCGGATCGGAGGCCGCCGCCGCCGACCGCGCCACCCTACAGGCCGGCGCCGCGCCGCGGCAACCCGCCGGCCATCGGAAGCGAAAGGCAGGATCGGGCCGCACGTCTCCGGTTGCCGGTGGCGCGTGGCCGACGGCGGTTCTAGACTCCGGCGCGAAGCATTTCGGGAGTTCGGGTGGCATGAAGGGTGGCGAGGCGCTGGTCGAGACGTTGCTGGCCTGGGGCGTGGACACGGCCTTCTCGGTACCGGGGGAGAGCTATCTCCCGGTGCTGGCGGCATTGCAGCAGGCACAGAACCGCATCCGGCTGATCACGCCGCGGCACGAGGGCGGGGTCACCTTCGCCGCTGCCGCCTATGGCCGGATCGCGCGGCGGCCGGCGGTCTGCTTCGTCAGCCGGGGGCCGGGCGCCACCAACGCCGCGATCGGCGTGCACACGGCGATGCAGGACTCCATCCCGCTCGTGCTCTTCGTCGGCAACGTGCCGACCGCCTCGCTCGGCAAGGAGGCTTTCCAGGAAATCGACTATCACCGCATGTACGGCGCCATCGCCAAGGGCGTGCTGGAGCCGCAGCATCCGCGCCAGGTGGCCGAGGTGACGGCACGCGCGCTGGCACTCGCCGCGGCCGGGCGGCCGGGGCCGGTCGTCGTGGTGCTGCCCAAGGACATCGGCGACGGCGATGCCGGCCAGCCGACGATCCCGCAGCCCGGCGCGCGCCCGGCGGCGGGCCCGGATCCGGCCGCGGCGGTGGAGATTGCCCGGCTGCTGGCGGCGGCGAAGCGGCCCATCTTGCTGGCCGGCGAACTGGTCAGTGCCGAGGCGGCCTCCGGCGACCTCGCCGCGCTGGCGGAGGCGACCGGCGCGCCGGTGGTGGCGACCTACCGCCAGGAAGACGCCTTCGCCAACGACCACCCCGCCTATGCGGGCCATATCGAGATCGACCGGGTGCCGTTCCAGGACGAGGCCTTCGCCGCCTGCGACCTGATCGTCGCCGTCGGCTGCCGCCTCGACGGCATCACGACACGCGACTTCACGCTGATCCGGTCCGATCAGGCGCTGGTCCACGTCTTCCCCGACTGGGACGTGCTGTCGCGCTGGCGCTCGACGGTCGCGGTGGCGGCCAATGTCGGGCCGACCCTGCGCGCGATCACTGCGGCGGTCGCGGGCGCGCCGCCGGCGGAGCGGGTCGCCTGGCGCGACGGGCTGCATGCGGCGCAGCAGGCCTTCGTCGACGCCGGCGCGATCCGCGTCCACGGCGCCGTGAACCTTGCGGCGGTCGTCGCGTCGGTGGACGCGATCGCGCCGAACGAGTCGGTCGTCCTCTGCGACAGCGGCACCTTCGCGCGCTGGGTGCACCGCTTCTATCGCTTCCGCCGTCCGCACACCCAGGCAGGGCCGATGTCGGGCGCCATGGGCTATGCCGTTCCGGGGGCGATCGGCACCTGCCTCGCCAAGCCCGATGCGCCCAGCATCGCCTTCGTCGGCGACGGCGGCTTCCTGATGACCGGGCAGGAACTGACGACCGCCGTGCAGCACGGCCTGCCCGTGAAGGTCGTGCTCTGCGACAACAATGCCTGGGGCTCCATCCTGGTGTCCCAGCAGCGCGCCTACGGCGCCCCCGGCGAGTTCGGCACGCGGCTGCAGAGCCCGGACTTCGCCGCGGTGGCGCGCGGCTACGGCATGCCGGCCTGGCGGGTGGAGAAGACCGACGACTTCGCCGACGCGTTCCGCGAGGCGCTGGCGCATCCCGGGCCGGCGCTGATCCACCTGGTGCTCGACTCCCGCGACGTCTCGCCCTTCTCCGGCGAGGACGCCAAGGTCTGAGCCGCCCGTCCGCGCTACTCGGCGCGGGTCGCGGGCGCGTCCGGGTTGGCGATCGGCGGCAGGGACAGCAGGTATTCGGCGATCGCCGCCCGGTCCTCGGCCGACAGGGCGGCGGTGCCGTCGTCGACGACCGGATACATGCTGCCGCCGACCACGTCGCCGTCCGGCGTCATGCCGATGTCGAGCAGGAAGGCGATATCGGCAGCCGGCCACGTGCCGATGCCGGTCTCGCGGTCGGGCGTGATGTTGGGCACGCGCTCGCCCTCCGGCCCGTCGACCGTGCCGGCCAGCCAGCGCGACCGGTCGAGCCCGCCGAGGCGGCCGCGCGGCGTATGGCACTCGCCGCAATGGGCCACCGCCTCGACAAGATAGGCGCCGCGGTTCCAGGCGTCGGAGCGCGCCGTGTCGGGCACGAAGGGGCCCGGATCGAAATGCAGGTACTTCCAGACCGACATCAGCCAGCGCTGGCTGAACGGGAAGGAGAGGTCGTGCGGCCGGGAGGGCTCTGCCACCGGCTCCATTGCGAAGATGTGCCGCTTGATCGCCAGCATGTCCTCGTCCGACATGCGCGTGTAGGACGTGTAGGGGAAGGCCGGGTAGTAGTGGCTGCCGTCGGGAGCGACGCCGTCGCGCATCGCCCGGACGAAGTCCGCGTCGCTCCAGCTTCCGATGCCGTGTTCGGCGTCGGGGGTGATGTTGGGCGCGTAGAACGTGCCGAACGGCGTGGCGAGCGCCAAGCCGCCCGCGAGCGGCCGGCCGCCGCCCCTGGCGTCGGTATGGCAGTTGGCGCAGCCCGACGTCTTGAACAGGACCTCCCCGTGCCCGGCCGCATCGGCCTCCTGTGCGACGACGGACCCGGCCGCCCAGCCAATGCCCATACCCAGGCCGGCGAGGAGAACGAAGCGGAGGGCGGCTGCGGCGCGGTGCCGGGCGGGACGCCGCACCCGGCTCAGCTCTTCTTTTGGCGGAAGGCGTTGTGGCAGGCGCCGCAGCTGCGTCCCACGTCGGGGAACGCCGCCCGGGCCCCGTCCATGTCGGCGGCGCCGGCGAGTGTCGCGGCGGCGGCTTCGAGCGCCTTGGCGGCCTCCTCGAACTTCGCCCGATCGGTCCATATGGCGGGCATCGCCGTCGTCTCGACGCCGGCCGGCGCGTTGTCCGTGTGGACCTCCGCGTCGAACGCGGCGGGGATCTTGCCGGCGGCGGCGCTGATCTCGCCCGCGCGACGCTTCAGATCGTCGAGCGTCTCGCCGCTGGCGCCCTTCACCACGTCGCCGACGCCCTTCATGTTGGCGCCGATCTCTTTCATCAGCGCCTGGCGCGACTTGACCGCCTCCGCGCCGTCCTGCGCCGTCGCGGTGGCCGCGGCACCGACGCCGATCGCCAGGAGTGCGGCCATCGCCGCCGCGCGCAATGTAAATCCGACGTCTGCCATCTTCCTGCCTCCAGAGCGGGGTGGGTGAGCAACGTTGTCCTTCTTGCCCCTCCAGTATTCAGCCATAACGCAGCGGGTGGAAGAGCGTTTGCGTGAGGGACGTACCGTGCGAAGGACGAGGAGGGCGGGCGCCGGCCGAGCGGCGGGGCTGGCGGTGGCTCTGTCGTGTGCAGCGGCGACCGCCGTCGGCCCCGGTGTCGCGGCGGCGGGAGCGGGCGAGGCGCAGTCCGGCGGCGGCTGGTACGCCACGGTCGTCCTGCTGGGAGCCGCGGCCGAAGTGACCCGGCTCGACATCGACGGGATGCGGGCACCCTATGTGGAGAGCGGCTGGCAGGCCGTCGCCGGCGGCGGGGTGCGCCTCGGCCGGTCGTTCGACGGGCTCCCGATGCGGGTCGAACTCGAGGTCCTGCATCGCTACCGCTTCGATCTCGACATCCGCGATCCCTCGCCGGCGGGCCTTGTCGACTACGAGACCAACATCGGCACGACCAGCGCGGCCGCCAGCCTTTGGATCGAACACCGCAGCCGATGGCCGGTCACGCCGTTCGTCGGCGCGACC
Source organism: Alphaproteobacteria bacterium (assembly GCA_046296375.1). GTDB lineage: Bacteria > Pseudomonadota > Alphaproteobacteria > JAJUGE01 > JAJUGE01 > Constrictibacter. Next base: position 8,110 of record JBKBLL010000003.1, read on the forward strand.
CTGGGCTGGGCATGGCACCATGTGGACACCACGCGCACGCTGCTGTCGACGGGCGAAGCCTCGGGCCGGCGCCGGACCTTAGAGGAGCCCGTCTGGGGACTGGGTGGCGGTGTGGCATGGGATTTCGTGGAGCGCTGGAGTGCCGAGGCGGTCTGGCGCTACATGAACCTGGGCGCGGTTGGCACCGGCACGCTCGCCCATGGGGAGGCTT
>JBKBLL010000003.1:8330-38860 GCA_046296375.1 Alphaproteobacteria bacterium
CTCACACGACTTCCTTCTGGGGCTCCGCCACCGTTTCCGTTGAGGCGGGCCGGATGCCGAGCAGCCGGCAGACCGCCATGGTGAGTTCGGCGCGGTTCAGCGTGTAGAAGTGGAAGTCGTCGAAGCCCTGCTCGCGGATGCGCAGGCAGTGTTCTGCCGCCACGGTTGCTGCCACCATCCGTCGGGTCTCGGGATCCTCGTCCAGCCCGTCGAAGAGGTCCACGAGCCGCGGCGGGATCATGGCCCCGCACATGCCGGCGAACCGCGTGACCGTGGCGAAATTCGTCACCGGCAGGATGCCCGGTACGATGGGGACCGTGATCCCCGCCGCCTGGGCTCGGTCGACGAAGCGGAAGAAGAGATCCGGGTCGAAGAAGAACTGCGTGATGGCCCGCGTCGCGCCGACGTCGATCTTGCGCTTCAGATTGTCGAGATCGGTCGCGGCGTCGGCGGCTTCCGGATGCTTTTCGGGATAGGCCGCGACGCTGATCTCGAACCCGGCGACCCCACGCAGGCCGGCGACCAGATCGGCCGCATAGTCGTAGCCGCCCGGGTGCGGCTCGTAGCGGGCGTCGCCCGCGGGCGGATCGCCGCGCAGGGCGACGATGTGCCGGATGCCGGCGGCCCAGTAGTCGCGCGCCACCGTGTCGATCTCCGCCCGGGTGGCGGCCACGCAGGTCAGGTGCGCCGCCGGCTCCAGCCGGGTCTCGTCGCGGATACGCTTCACCGTCGCATGGGTCCGTTCGCGCGTCGTGCCGCCGGCGCCGTAGGTGACGGAGACGAAGCGCGGCCCGAGCGGTTCCAGCCGCTTGACCGTCTCCCACAGGGTCGCTTCCATCGCCTCGGTCTTCGGCGGGAAGAACTCGAACGATACGTTCGGCGGCACGGATGGGCGAGGCCACGGGCTGGGCGACGGGCTGGGCGGTTGCGGCACTTGGTTCTCCTTCAGGCGGTCGCGAGGGGTTCCGCCGCGGCGGTCCGCGCGCCGGCTTCCGTACGGCGTGGATCGGCCGGATGGTCGGCGACCCAGATGGTGACGGTGAGCGGTGCGCCGGCCAGATGGGCCGACGCGCCGACGACGAGGCCCTGTTCGGCGCCCCAGGCGGCGATCTCGTGATCCGCGAAGCCGAGGCGGCGGTGGGCGTGTTCGGTGCGCAGATGCTCCAGGTCGTGCGGCGCGAAATCGGCGATAAGCATCCGTCCGCCCGGGCGCAGGACGCGCGCCGCCTCGGCGATGACCCGGCCCGGGTCCTCGGCGAAGTGCAGGACCTGGTGGATCGTGACCACGTCGAAGGACCCGCCGGCCACCGGCAGCCGGTACATGTCGGCCTGGCGCACCGAGCAGTTGACGAGAGGGCCGCGCCCGAGGCGGTCGCGCGCCATGTTCAGCATCTCCCGCGATTGGTCGATGCCGACCGCCTGGTCGACATGCGGCGCCATCAGTTCCAGGATCCGGCCGGTCCCAGTGCCGATGTCGAGCAGCGATCCGATCGGCGACCTCGGGAGGAGGGCGACGAGGCGCCGCTCGACCTCCTGCTCGTCGACGTGTAGGGCACGGATGACGTCCCAGTCCGCCGCGTTGCGCCGGAAATAGGCAGCCGCGGCCTCCGCCCGCTGGCGTCGGATCGCCTCCAGCCGCTCGAGGTCGAGGGCGCGGGCGGAGGCGTCGGACGGCAGCAGTGCGACCAGGGCATGCGCCAGCGCCGCACCCTCGCCGTCGGACGCGATCCGGTGAAAGATCCAGTTGCCTTCGCGGTATCGCTCGAGCAGGCCCGCGTCGCAGAGCAGCTTCAGATGTCGCGACACGCGCGGCTGGCTCTGCGACAGGATCTGCGTCAACTCGGTGACGCTGAGCTCCCCGAGCGCGCACAGTCCCAGAATGCGCAGGCGCGTCGGCTCGGCGGCCGCCTTCAGGCCCGAGAGCAGAGCGTCCATGCCGACGGACCGTCCTGTTTGATGCGAGACATAAACATATCCTTATGTCCCTTCGTATCACGATCAACCCCGCAGGGCCAGACGGGATTAAGCCGCCTGCCGCGGCCCTCGGCGGGGTACCCAACCGGCGTTACACTGGCGTTTAACCTTGCCGTGTGATACCTGACGGACGCGACAGGGACGGTACGGGGGGTGCGAGCGGCAAGCTTTCGCACGCCTCGGGGGAGCCGCCGGCGCCGCGTGGGAAATCGTCTCGGAGCGCCGGGAGGCGTACCGGGCTCTGGGAGCGAGAGGGGCTGTTCGCATTGAATCTGGTGTCGGATAGGGCCCCGGTCGGGGCTGCCGGAATGCCGCGCCCGCGCCGATGGGCCGCTTCACTCCGTCGCGCCGCCCTGGCGGTGATGGTCGCGCTGCCCATGGTCGGCTGTGCGTCGGTAGACGGCGGGGGCTGGCGCGACAGTTCCGAGGCCGCGGCCGAGAACGACCCGCTCGAAGGCTTCAACCGGCAGATCTTCGCGGCCAACCTCGCGATCGACACGTTCCTGCTGAGGCCTGCCGCCGTGGCCTATCGCGAGGTTGTGCCCGATTTCGGCAAGGACGTCGTCCGGAACTTCCTCAACCATCTGCGCTCGCCGCTGATCCTGATCAACGACCTGGCGCAGGGCGAGGGGGAGCGGGCGCAGACGACGTTCAGCCGTATGCTGGTGAACACGGTACTGGGGCTGGGCGGCCTGTTCGATCCCGCATCGACGCTGGGATTAGCGTACCACAACGAGGATGTGGGCCAGACTCTCGCGACCTACGGCGTCGGCGAAGGACCCTATCTGGTGCTGCCGATCATCGGCCCGTCCAATTTCCGCGACGCTGCCGGCGCGGCGATCGGCTGGCTGGTCGATCCGGTCCGGATCGGCGTCGACGCCGCCGGCGCGGACGAGGCGCTCTATGCGCGCGCCGCGGCCGAGGGCATCGACACGCGCTACCGGCTGATGCCGGCCTATGACGAGCTGCGCCGCACCTCGCTCGACTTCTATGCCTTCACGCGTAGCGCCTACCGCCAGCGCCGCGAGCGCGAGATCCGCAATGCGGGCGACGGTCTGGGGCCGCTGGCGGAGCTGCCGCGCAACCTGGCCGACGCCTCGGCGGGACAGGGGCCGGCCGGTCAGCTTTCCGCCGGTCAGGCCTCGGACGCCTGGGCGGGCGATCTGCCGCCGGCCGCATCCGACGCCGCCCGGCCCGCGGCGGCGCCTGTCGAGCCGGAACCTGTCGTGCCGACAACGGGCGTAACGGTACCGCTCGCCGAGCCGCGCTACATCGCGCCGCGATCGCAGCCGGCGGATGTCGTCGGGGAAACGGTCCTGGCGGCGCTGCCGCTGTCGGACTCGCCGACCGCGGCGAGCGAGGCCGGGCAGAAAGATGCGTCGGCGATCGACCCGGCAGTGACGGGCGTCACCGCCTCGGACGGCGCGGCGGGGCATGATCGCCGGGTGTCGGAGGCCGTGCCCGCCGGTCCGGTCTCTCCAGAGCCCAAAGGCGCGCCGTTGGACGTGCCCCAAGTGGAGGTCGCAGCCATCGGCGCGGCAGGGGCGGTGGACCGGCCGGAGCTGGTTCAGGCGGGATCGGGGAGCGAAGTGAACTCGCTGGCCGAGTCTGCGTTCCTGGCGCATCAGGCCGCCCTCCGGTCGTACGAAGAAGCGAAGCGCTCGGCGGCGGCCGCATCCCGCAGCGAACCAGTGGAACGATGATCGCATCAATCGGGCGACCCATTCAGATTCTCTTCCTTGTCGCAGCCCTGCTGCTGGTCGGCCGCGCGGAGGCGCAGGCGGACGCCGCGAGCTTCATCGGCAGCCTGGCCGCGGACGCGGTGCCGGTATTGACCAATCGGTCGGTACCGGAGCCGGAACGGGAGCAGAAGTTCAGCGAACTCCTCGACAAGGGCTTCGACATGGAGCAGCTGTCGAGCATGGTTCTGGGCCGGTACTGGCGCACCGCTTCGCCGGAGGAACGCACGGAGTTCACCGGCCTGCTGCGATCCTATCTGATCCAGATCTACGCCGACCGCTTCTCCGAATTCCAGAACGTGGAGCTGGAGGTCGGCAGCACCCGCACCGATCAGGGCACCGATTTCGTCACCTCGACCATGCGCCAGCAGCGCGGCCCCGCGGTTCAGCTCGAATGGCGGGTCGAGCGGGTCAACGGCCGCTTCGTCATCACCGACCTCGTCGTGGAGGGGGTGAGCATGGTCATCACGCAGCGCTCGGAGTTCGCCTCGGTCATCCGCCAGCGCGGCGGGCAGGTGAGCGGCCTGATCGACCTGCTGCGTCAGCGCACCCGTAGCTGAAGCGGGCTGACTGAAGCGGGCTGACTGAAGCGGGCCGGCCGAGCCGGTAGGCCTGAAGCGAGACTGCCAACCGCAACCGCGGCGGCGGGAACGGCGCCGGACGATGCCGGCGCCGTTTTGCGTCCGGCCCTCAGCTGCGCGCGATCGGCTTGTAGCGGATGCGGTGCGGCTGGTCGGCCTCGTGGCCGAGGCGGCGGCGTCGATCGGCCTCATAGTCGGCGTAGTTGCCTTCGAACCATTCGACATGGCTGTCGCCTTCGAAGGCGAGGATATGCGTGGCGATACGGTCGAGGAACCAGCGGTCGTGGCTGATGACCACGGCGCAGCCCGCGAAGTCGAGTAGCGCTTCTTCGAGCGCGCGCAGCGTGTCGACATCGAGATCGTTCGACGGTTCGTCGAGCAGCAGCACGTTGGCTCCCGACTTCAGCATTTTGGCGAGATGCACGCGGTTCCGCTCGCCGCCGGACAGCTGGCCGACCTTCTTCTGCTGGTCCGGACCCTTGAAGTTGAAGCTCGCGACATAGGCCCGGCTCGGCACCTGGCGCCTGCCGAGTTCGATGACATCGCTGCCGCCGGAGATCTCCTCCCACACCGTGGCTCCGGCCGCGAGTGAGTCGCGGCTCTGGTCCACATAGCCGAGGCGGACCGTTTCGCCGATGCGCAGGGCGCCGGCGTCCGGCCCGTCTCCGCCCGTGATCATGCGAAAGAGCGTCGTCTTGCCGGCGCCGTTCGGCCCGATCACGCCGACGATGCCGCCGGGCGGCAGGCTGAAGCTCAGATCGTCGATCAGGAGCCGGTCGCCGAACCCCTTGGAGAGGTGCTCGGCGGCGATCACCACGTCGCCGAGGCGGGGGCCGGGCGGGATCACGATCTGCGCGGTGTCGAGGCTCTGGCGGCCCGCCTCGGCGACCATCTGCTCATAGGCCTGCAGGCGGGCCTTGCTCTTGGCCTGGCGCGCCTTGGGATTCTGCCGGACCCACTCCAGCTCCTGCTGGATCGACCTCTGCCGCGCGGATTCCTGTTTTTCCTCCTGGGCGAGCCGCTTCTCCTTCTGCTCCAGCCAGGCGGTGTAGTTGCCCTCGAAGGGGATGCCCTTGCCGCGATCGAGTTCGAGGATCCAGCCCGCGACGTTGTCGAGGAAGTAGCGGTCGTGGGTCACTGCGACCACGGTGCCGGGATAGTCGTGCAGGAAGCGCTCCAGCCACGCCACCGACTCCGCGTCGAGATGGTTGGTCGGCTCGTCCAGCAGCAGCATGTCCGGCTTCGACAGCAGCAGGCGGCAGAGTGCGACGCGCCGCTTCTCGCCGCCGGAGAGCTTGTCGACGGCGGCCTCGCCCGGCGGACAGCGCAGCGCGTCCATCGCGATCTCGACGCGCCGCTCGATCTCCCAGCCGTCGGTGGCGTCCAGCTTTTCCTGGAGTTCGCCCTGCTCGGCCATCAGCGCGTCCATCTCCGCATCGTCGAGCGGCTCGGCGAACCGCGCGCTGACCTCGTTGAAGCGGTCCAGCAGCGCCTTGGCCTCGGCGACGCCGTCCATGACGTTCTCCAGGACCGTCTTCGACGGGTCGAGCTGGGGCTCCTGCTCCAGGAAGCCGACCTTGACGCCGTCCGCGGCCCAGGCTTCTCCGGTGAAACCGTCGTCGCGTCCGGCCATGATCTTGAGCAGGGTGGACTTGCCGGCGCCGTTGGAGCCCAGAACGCCGATCTTCGCCCCGGGGAAGAACGAGAGCCAGATGTTCTCCAGGACCTTCTTGCCGCCCGGAAAGGTCTTGCCGAGTTCCTTCATCACGTAGATGTACTGATAGGCTGCCATGTATCCCTCGTCCGCCGCAGGGGCGCGTTTTAGCCGAATGGCCGCAGGTGGGCAACGCGCGGCACCCCGGCGTTGCCCGGAAGCGGCAAGCGCCGATAAAACCGGCACGCCCCCCGCGACGTTCTCCCAGGGTCGGCCCCGTCCCCGGAGCCGTCCGTCGCCTCAAGGAGAAGAGATGGTCAATCATGCCGACAAGGACAGGATTTTCCCGTCAGCCGACGAGGATGTCGAAGCCGCGCGCCAGGTCGTGGAGACGGTGCAGACCCGGTCGCCCGCCTATCGGCTGGCGTTCCACGACCACGAGTTCCTGGTTCGCGACGAACTCCGCCCCGTGCGCCTGCAGCTGGAACTTCTGAAGCCCGAACTGGCGCTGCAGGAGGAGAACGTCGTCTCGACCATCGTGGTCTTCGGAAGCGCCCGCACCCCGGACCCCGAGGAGGCGCGGCGCGGCCTGGCCGCTGCCGAGGAGAAGCTCCGCGAGGCGGGGGAGAGCCCCGAGGCGGCGAGCGACACCGAGCGAGCCCGCCGCGTGCTGGAGCGCAGCCGCTACTATGCCGAGGCGCGGCGCTTCGCGGCCATCGCCTCCCGTGCCGGCCAGTGCGGCTCGGAACGGTGCTACGTCGTGGTGACCGGCGGCGGCCCCGGGATCATGGAGGCGGCGAACCGCGGCGCCCACGACGTCGGCGCGGAGAGCATCGGCCTCAACATCGTGCTGCCCTTCGAGCAGGCACCCAACCCCTACATCACGCCCAAGCTCTGCTTCCAGTTCCACTATTTCGCCATCCGCAAGATGCACTTCCTGATGCGCGCCCGCGCCCTGGTCTGCTTTCCGGGCGGCTTCGGCACGATGGACGAACTGTTCGAGGCGCTGACGCTGATCCAGACGGGAAAGATCGAGCCGATCCCCGTGCTGCTCTTCGGCGAGAGCTGGTGGCGGCGCATCGTCGACTTCGAGGCGATGGTCGACGAGGGCGTGATCTCGCCCGATGACCTCGGCATCTTCCAGTATGTCGACACCGCCGAGGCGGCCTGGTCCGTGATCGAGGCCTTCTATGCCGGGCCGCGCCCGCCGCGGCGCACCGCCCATCGCTGAGTGGCGGCCCGTTCAGGCTCCCAGGGAGCGGCGGATCGCGCCGACATAGCGTGGGTGGCGGCGCCAGAGGCGCAGCAGTTCCAGGGCCTCCCCGGGATCGATCGCGTCGAAGGCGCGCATCGCCTGGACCAACGCTTCGGGATCGCGGACGGCTGCCCGGGACTGTTGAGCGACCAGCAGGTGAAGTTCCGCGAAGACATGGCGCGGGAACGCGAGCGCGCGGCAGACGGTGGCGAACTCCAGGTCGCCGCGGCCGAAGGCGGTCTGCTGCACACGCCCGAGCGGCAGCCCCGAGATCTGCCCGAGCAGCATGAGGAACAAAAATATCTCGCCCCGCTGAAGCGCCTCGACCAGGCTGTCCGGCGGGATGGCGGCCTGCCGTCTCAGCCGGTCCGCCTCGGGCAGCGGCGGCGGCTGCCGCAAGGCCGCGCTCACCGCGATCTCGATGGCGTCGTCGATCTCCCCGGCCTCGCCCGCTCCCCCCGCCACCAGCGCTACGCGCAGCGCGGCCGCGATATCCCAGTGGAGGGCGGCCTGCAGGTCGTCCGGCAGGTCCTCGATCGGCAGGCGCGGATCGCCGTAGGGGTCGATGCGCCGCGCATCGTCGATCTGGAAGGCCTGCAGTGCCGCCGGTTCGAGCATCTCCGCCGCGAGCTGGCCGCGGCCGCCGGTGAGCGGGGGGCGCAGCGCCTCACCCAGCAGGTGCGCCCTCACCCGCGCGTAGACCAGCCGGATCAGTCCCGGCGCCGCCAGGACTTCCGCGCCGCGCAGGGCCTCGGCGATCCGGCCGAGACCGCCGGTCCCGGTCCCGGTCCCGGTCTCGGTACCGGTCGCAGTGCCTGTCGCGGTCGGGCCGGACAGGCGGACCACGGCCGCGCGTAGGGCGGGCTCCGCGCCTGTCGCGGCCTCGTCGCGGCCGATGCGTCCCAGAATGTCAGCCGCCACCGTCTCGACGAGGTCGGTGACGATCCCCCGCATCAGTGCCCGCTCCTGGTCGGACAGAGGGCCGCCGCCGGCGAGGAGCGATCGGGCGACCTCCGCCATGAGGCGGTCGACGTGCGCCTTCTCCCGCTCCATCGAGCGAGCCAGTTCGAGCACCGTCTGCTTCAAGACCGCCCTTCCCGCCTACCCGGACCCCTTCGCGGCGGCGGCTGCCTGCCGCCCGCCCGCCCGTCGCGCATCGCCGAACGCCCCTCGGCGGTACGCGAACACCCGTCCCCCGCGTCGAGTGCCCTCCGGCGGCCGGGAACGTGCAGGAGAGTTGCACAGGGCGGGCCGCGGCGCGAGGCGGAAGCAGGAGCGCAGTGCGTTTAAGCACAGGGTCTGGTTGTAGGTGGTGGCCGGCGACGGTTGTCGGAAAGGCGGTAAGGCCCGCGACGGGTCGCGGGCCTTACGGGGTCGCGGGTGCTCGGCCGCGCGTCAGCTGCCGACGTCGCCGCTGATGATCTCGCCGAACAGTTCCCACTTCTTGCCGGTGAACCGGGCGAGCTGCATCTGCTCGATCGGGAAGAAGTCCTTGGGTCCGGTGTTGATCTTGATGCCGGGCAGCATCATCCCGAGCTCCAGATCCTGGATGCTCGCCGCCTGCCGCATGACGTTCTCGCGCGTCAGTTCGTCTCCCGCCTGGCGGAGCACGTGTTCCATCGTCTGTGCGGCCAGATAGCCGTAGACGGTGAAGGTGCTGTTCTTGTCGCCGTCCGGATAGTGCTGGTCCATGAAGGCCGACCATTCCTTGTAGGCCGGATCGTCCTGCCAGACCGGGTCGGTCGGGTCCTTATGGTAGAAGGCCGAGATCAGGCCCTCGGCATGTTCGAGGCCGGCCGGCGTGAGGACCGCACCGACCGAGTTCGAGACGTTGTTCAGCAGGTGCAGGGGCTTCCAGTCGATTTCGCCGGCCTTCTTGATGGCCTGTGCCGCGAATTTCGGCGTGGTGACGTTGAAGAACACGTCGGCGCCCGAGGCCTTCAGGTTGACGATTTGGGAATCGATCGTCGGATCGCTGGTCTCGTAGGACAGTTCGGCGACGATCATGGTCTTGGCCTTGTCGCCCAGGCCGTCCTTCATGCCCTGGACATAGTCCTTACCATAGTCGTCGTTCTGGAAGAGGATGCCGATCTTTGCATCCGGCTTGTTGTCGAGGAGGTATTTGGCGTAGATGCGGCCCTCGCTCTGGTAGTTCGGCTGCCAGCCCATCGTCCAGGGGTAGTTCTCAGGATCGCCCCACTTGGTGGCGCCGGTGGCGACGAAGAGCTGCGGCACCTTGCGGCCGTTCAGATATTTGTGGACCGCCGAGTTGGGCGGCGTGCCGAGCCCCTGGAACACGACGAGGACCTGGTCGCGCTCCACCAGGCGGCGGGTCTGCTCCACGGTGCGGGGCGGGCTGTAGCCGTCGTCGTAGGAGATGAAGTTGATCCTGCGGCCGTTGATGCCGCCCTCGTCGTTCACCTTCTTGAAGTAGGCGGCGATCACCTTGCCGATCGTGCCGTAGGCCGAGGCGGGGCCGCTATAGGGGTTGGTGTTGCCGATCTTGATCTCGGTGTCGCTGGCACCCGGGTCGTACGTCTTGTTCTGGGCCGCCGCGGCTCCGGCGAACAGGAGTGCCGCCGCCGCTGCCGCCGTTACCGACAGTCTTGCGATCTTCGCCATCGTTTCCTCCTCCGATCTTCCCCGAAAGCCCCAGGGGAGGGGGTCGCTCAGCCGCGCCGCACGACCTTGTGCGCGACGACGCGCGCGAGGCCGGCGGCGCCCGCCGGCATCACGTAGATGACCAGGATCAGCAGGGCGCCATAGATCGCCCAGGTCAGGCCCTTGAAGTCCTCAGCGATCGCTTCGGACACGTTCGGCATGAAGAGGACGAACAGGCCGCCGAAGATGGCGCCGGGGATCGAGCCGACACCGCCGATGACGAGGCCGACCAGGAAGGTGATCGCCAGCAGGAAGGTGAAGCTGTCCGGGGCCACGAACTGCACCACGATGGCGCCCAGCGCGCCCGCCACGCCCGTATAGAGGGCGCTGACGCCGAAGGTCAGCGACTTGTACAGCGCGGTGTTGATGCCCATCGACTTGGCGGCGATCGGGTTGTCGCGGATCGCCATCATGGCGCGGCCGGTACGGCTGCGGATCAGCAGCGAGGCGCAGGCGAACAGGATCGCGACGACGATCAGGGTGAAGAAGTAGAGCCACTGGTCGGCGGAGATCGGCAGGCCGAACGGCGGATCGGGCTTCATGATGACGATGCCCTGCACGCCCCCCGTCCAGTGCTCGATCGGCGTGAACTTGAGCATCTGCGGCGTCGCGACGGCGAGCGCGAAGGTGGCGAGCGCAAGATAGAGGCCTTCGAGCCGCAGGGCGGGCAGTCCGAACAGGAAGCCGGCGACCAGGCAGATCGCCCCCGCCGGGACCAGGGTCGCCCAGTAGGGCACGTCGTAGCGGTCGATCAGGATGGCCGCCGTATAGGCGCCGATCGCGTAGAACGCGCTGTGCCCGAGCGAGAACTGGCCGTTGAACCCGGTCAGCAGGTTCAGGCCCAGGATCGCGATGGCGTAGACCAGCGCCAGCGTCACCTGGAAGGTCGTGAAGTCGCTCACCGCGAAGGGCAGGGCGAGGCCGACGCCGATCGCCACGGCCAGCCAGAGATGGCGCCATGTGCCGATCTGGATGCCGGCGAAGGTGCCGCCGGGCGGCAGGCGCCGGGGTTGCGCAGGGACGGCGCCGTCGTCGGTCCCGGTTGCGCCCGCGATGTCGGTCCGCATCGTCATACCCGCGTCACCGTCCTGCGTCCGAAGAGCCCGCTGGGACGGACCATCAGCACGCCGACGATCAGCAGCAGGGCGATGGTGAGCCGCAGTTCGGAGCCGAAATAGGGGATGAAGGTGCCGGCGAGGTTCTCCACCACGCCGACGGCGAAGCCCCCCACGACCGCGCCGCCCGGGCTGTTGAGGCCGCCCACGACGGCGCCCGCGAAGCCGTAGAGGATGATGCCCAGCATCATGTTCGGCTCCAGGAAGACGATCGGGGCGATCATCATGCCGGCGACGGCGCCGATCGCGGCCGCCATGCCCCAGCCGAGGGCGACCATCCAACCGACCCTGACGCCGACCAGGCGGGCCGAGTCGGGGTTCTGCGCGGCGGCGCGCATCGCGAGGCCCACGGAGGTGAAGCGGAAGAAGAGATAGAGGCCGGCGAGCAGCAGGAACGTCACCATCAGCATGCCGACCTCGTGCGCGCCGATCAGCGTCCCGACTCGCAGGGTCTGCGGGAACGGACTCGGGAACACCTTGATGGTGAACTCCCAGAAGAACCCGGCCAGGCTGTTGAAGATCGAGAAGAGCGCGATGAACACGACGACGTGGCTGAGTACCGGCGCGTTCTGGATCGGCTTGAAGACGGTCCGCTCGATCAGCATGCCGCCGACGAAGGAGAGCGCGATCGTCGCGAAGAAGGCACCCCAATAGGGCATGCCCCAGGCGATCAGCTGCCAGGCGATGAAGGTCGAGAACATCGCCATTTCGCCCTGGGCGAAATTGAAGTGGTCGATCGCCTGGTAGATCATGACCACGGCGAGCGCCATGCAGGCGTAGATGCCGCCCGTGGCGATGCCGGCCAGTACCTGATGAACGAACAGATCCATCGCGTTCAGTACCCCAGGTAGGACCGCCGGACGGTCTCGTCCTCGCGGATCTCCGCCGCCGGCCCGGCCATCACCACGCGCCCGGTCTCCAGAAGGTAGGCACGGTCCGCCAGGTCCAGCGCCAGGGCCGCGTTCTGCTCGACCAGGAGCATCGAGACGCGCGCGTCGCGGTTGATGTCGCGCAGGATGCCGAAGAGTTCCTGCACGATCAGCGGGGCGAGGCCGAAGGACGGTTCGTCCAGCAGCATCAGGCGCGGGCGCAGCATGAGCGCGCGGCCGACGGCCAGCATCTGCTGTTCGCCGCCCGACAGCGTTCCCGCCTGCTGGTGCCGGCGTTCCTTCAGGCGGGGAAAGTGGCCGTAGACCCGCTCGATGTCGGCCGTCACGGCGCGGCCAGCACCCCGGGTTATGGCGCCCAGGCGCAGATTCTCCTCCACCGTCAGCCGGACGAAGGTGCCGCGGCCCTCGGGGACGTGGGCGATGCCGAGGCGGACGATGTCCTCCGTCGCGCGGCCGCGGATCGGGCGTCCCTCGAAGCGCACGTCGCCGGCGGTGCGCACCATGCCGCAGACGGCGCGCAGCGTGGTCGTCTTGCCCGCGCCGTTGGCGCCGAGGATGGTCGTGACCGATCCCTCGTCGAGCGAGAAGTCGAGGCCGTGCAGGGCGCGGGTCTGGCCGTAGAAGGCTTCCAGTCCGCGCGCTTCCAGGAGGGCGGTCATCGCCCGTCCGTCCCGAGATAGGCCCGGATCACGTTCTCGTTGCGCTGGATCTCGGCCGGCGTGCCCTGGGCGATCTTGCGGCCGAAGTCGAGAGCGACGACGCGGTCCGACACGGCCATGACGAGGCTCATATGATGTTCCACGAGCAGGACGGTGACGCCGCGGTCGTCGCGGATGCGGCGGATCAGCCGGCCCAGCTCGTGGACCTCCTCGTGGTTGAGCCCGCCGGCGGGCTCGTCGAGCAGCAGGAGGTGCGGCCGGCCGGCCAGCGCGCGTGCCAGTTCCACCCGTTTCTGGGTGCCGAAGGGCAGCCCCGCCACCGGCAGGTGCGCGACCCCTTCCAGGCCGAGATAATCGATCGCCTCCCAGGCGGCGTCCTCCAGCAGGCGGTTCGCCCGCCGCGCCCGGGGGAGGGCCAGGGCGTCGCTGAAGAAGTCGCTGCGCGTGCGCGTGTGGCCGCCGACCATGACGTTCTGCAGGACCGTCAGTGTGCGGAACAGCGCCACGTTCTGAAAGGTGCGGCCGATGCCGGACTCGGCCATCCTGTGCGGCGCCCGGTGCAGGATCGGGTCGCCGTCGAACAGGATCTCGCCTTCGTTCGGGGTGTAGAGCCGCGACAGGCAGTTGAACATCGTCGTCTTGCCGGCCCCATTGGGGCCGATCAGGCCGAGGATCTCGTGCTCGAGGATTTCGAAATCGACCTTCTCGAGGGCGACGATGCCGCCGAAGCGGACGGATACGCCGCGGACTTCGAGGAGGACGCGGCGGGTGTTCGCCCCGTCCGCCGCGTTCAGCGCCCCGACGGAGCCCATCGCCCGATCCCCGCGCTCAGCAAGCGACCACGGCCCCGAGGACAGGCACGCCACGTGCGGCGAAACTGTGTCATCGTCCCTCCCCCGGACACCCGCCTCTGCGGGCTACCCAGTCTCGATGGCCGGGCTTGATTGCAGCCATAGTGATCCGGAGCGGCGGGCCCTGCAACGGGATTTGCAGACGGGAGGTCGGAGCCGACCGGGCCCCGCCGCGCACCGCCGGGTCGGGTCATTGACACCCGTTCGCATTCGCGATAGTCGTGTGGCAGAACACGCCCGCCCGCGGAGAAGCCGGTGTACGTCTGTGTCTGCAACGCCCTGAACGAACGCAAGGTCGCCGAGGCGATCGCGATGAGCCCCGGTTCGGTGGCGCGGGTCTACAAGCACCACGGCTGCGCGCCGCAGTGCGGCAAGTGCGTGCCCGTGATGCGCGACATGGTGCGCCAGGCCGGCAGCCCGGGGGCGCCGGAGCCGCAGCCGGTTCTCTAGTCGGGACCGGTCCGTGCGGCCGGCTTCAGCCGGCGCGGCGCGAGACGTTGAAGCGGAAGTGGAAGACGTCGCCGTCCTGGACGGTGTAGTCGCGCCCTTCCTGGCGCATCCGGCCGGCATCCTTGGCGCCCTGCTCGCCGTTGCAGGCGACGAAATCGCCGTAGGCGATGGTCTCGGCGCAGATGAAGCCGTGTTCGAAGTCCGTGTGGATGGCGCCCGCGGCCTGGGGCGCCTTGGCGCCGCGGGCGACCGTCCAGGCACGGGCTTCCTTCGGACCGACCGTGAAGAAGGTGATGAGGCCGAGCAGGTCGTGGCCGGCACGGATGACCCGGTTCAGGCCCGGCTCTTCGAGGCCCAGGCTCTCCAGGAACTCTTGTTTATCGGCCGGATCCGTCAGCATCGCGACCTCGGCCTCGATGGCGGCCGAGATCACGACGTGCGCGGCTCCCTCCGCGGCCGCCTTCTCCGCCACGCGCGCGGACAGCGCGTTGCCGGTCGCGGCCGCAGCCTCTTCGACGTTGCAGACATAGAGGACGGGCTTGGCGGTCATCAGCTGGAGCTGGTCCAGGCGCGGCTGCAGCGCCGGATCGACCGTGACGGTGCGTGCCGGGCGGCCGGCGCGCAGCGCTTCCAGGACCGGCTCCATCACCACGACCTGCTCCTTCGCCTCGCGGTCGGCGCCGCGGGCACGCTTCACCGCCTGGTCGTAGCGTCGCTCGATGCTGTCGAGGTCGGCCAGCATCAACTCGGTCTCGACCGTCTCCGCGTCGCGGATCGGGTCGACCGACCCCTCGACATGGGTGACCTGACCGTCGTCGAAACAGCGCAGGACATGGGCGATCGCGTCGACCTCGCGGATGTTGGCCAGGAACTGATTGCCCAGCCCCTCGCCGCGGCTGGCGCCGCGCACCAGGCCGGCGATGTCGACGAACTCGAGGAAGGTCGGGATGACCTTGGCGGAGCGCGCGATGCGCGCCAGCGCGTCGAGCCGGGTATCGGGAACCGCCACGCGGCCTACGTTCGGCTCGATGGTGCAAAAGGGATAGTTCGCCGCCTCGGCCGAGGCGGTCTGGGTCAGCGCGTTGAAGAGCGTCGACTTGCCGACGTTCGGCAGGCCGACGATGCCGCAGTTGAAGCCCATGGATGTCCTGCCTGAGAAGAGACTGCGCCGTCCGTCAGCGGGCGGGCTGCGTCAGCAGCGCCACCCGGTTCATGAAGTTGGCCGTGTCGCCCGTCGCGATCAGCGGGGCGGCATCGGCGATCGCGTCGAGCAGCGGTTCGAGCCATACGGCGTCCGCCTTGGCGAAATCGTTCAGCACCCAGCCGGTCACCCGGTCCGGATGGCCCGGATGGCCGATGCCGAGCCGCACGCGCCAGTAGTCCTTGCCGACATGGGCGTCGATGCTGCGCAGGCCGTTGTGTCCCGCCGCGCCGCCGCCCTGCTTCACCCGCACCTTGCCCGGCTGCAGGTCGAGTTCGTCGTGCAGCACGACAAGGTCGGGCGGCGCCAGCTTGTAGAAGCGCGCCGCTGCGCCGACCGCACGCCCCGACTCGTTCATGTAGGTCAGCGGCTTGAGCAGGGCGACGCGCTCGCCGCCGAGGCGGCCCTCGCTCAGTTCGCCCTGGAACCGCTGCCGGAACGGCGGAAAGGCGTGCCGTCCGGCAATCGCGTCGACCGCCATGAAGCCGATATTGTGGCGGTGACGCACATAGGCCGGGCCCGGATTGCCGAGCCCCACGATAAGCCGCATCGAACCCGCGTCAGGCCTGTTCGTCCTTGTCGTCCTCGTCCTCGTCGTCCGCGCCGGCCTCCTCTTCCGCCTCGTCGCTGACTACGGTCGGCGCGGCGATCGACGCCACCGTGAAGTCGCGGTCGGCGATGGCCGGAACCACGCCGGCGGGCAGCGATGTGGCACTGATGTGGATGCTGTCGCCGATCTCGAGACCGTCGAGGTCGAAGTCGATGCCCTCCGGGATGTTGTCCGGATCGCAGACCAGCTCGACCTCGTGGCGGACGATGTTGAGCATGCCGCCACGCTTCAGGCCCGGCGACTTCTCCTCGTTGAGGAAGTGGACGGGCACGGAGACGGTGATCTTCTCGCCGGCGAGCACGCGCTTGAAGTCGATGTGCAGCGGCTTGTCGGAGACCGGGTGCAGCTGGAGGTCCTGCGCGACCACGCGGATCGACTTGCCCCCGACCCGCAGGTCCCAGAGGTGGCTGAAGAAGCCGCCCTTGTTCAGCAGGCGCACGAGCGCCCGGCTTTCCACGGTGATCATCATCGGCTCGCCGCCGCCGCCATAGACGATCCCCGGAACGCGGCCACCGCGTCGCGCTTCGCGCGCCACGCTGGTGCCGGCGGCCGCCTTGGCTTCGGCCTCGATGGTGACGGTCTCGCTCATTATTCCTACTCCTCAGGCGCCGCGTCGGGCGGCGCAGATATGGTCCAAAGCACGCGGTTCCGCCAGTCCCGGCGCGCTCGCGATGAAGGCTCCCGGCCGGTGGCCCGCCCGATCGCCGGCCGCCCGGTCAGTCGAACAGGCTGGACACCGAACGCTCCTCCGAGATCCGGCGGATCGCCTCGCCGAGCAGCGGTGCGATGGTCAACTGCCGAAGATTGTTGGCGACGCGGACCGCCTCGGTCGCCTGGATGCTATCGGTCGTGACCAGCAGTTCGATCGGCGCGGAAGCGACCCGGGCGACGGCGCCGCCCGACAGGACGCCGTGCGTGACATAGGCCGACACGGCGGTCGCCCCGGCCTCCCGCAGCGCCGCCGCCGCGTTGCAGAGCGTGCCCGCGGAGTCGACGATGTCGTCGATCAGGATGCAGCGCCGTCCCTCGACGTCGCCGATGATGTTCATCACCTCGGACACGCCGGCGCGCTCGCGGCGCTTGTCGATGATGGCGAGGTCGCAGTCGAGGCGCTTGGCCACCGCGCGCGCGCGCACGACGCCGCCGACGTCCGGCGAGACGATGAGGAGGTCGTCGCCGTCGTAGCGATCCTGGAGGTCGCGGACGAAGACCGGCGCGGAGTAGAGATTGTCGGTCGGGATGTCGAAGAAGCCCTGGATCTGCCCGGCGTGCAGGTCCATGGTCAGCACCCGGTCGGCACCGGCCACGGTGATCAGATTGGCCACCAGTTTCGCCGAGATCGGCGTGCGGGGGCCGGTCTTCCTGTCCTGGCGGGCATAGCCGAAATAGGGGAGGACCGCCGTCACCCGGCGCGCCGAGCCCCGACGCAGCGCGTCCAGCGTGACCAGCAGTTCCATCAGGTTGTCGTTCGCGGGATAGGAGGTCGACTGGACGATGAAGACGTCCTCGCCGCGCACGTTCTCCTCGATCTCGACGAAGACCTCCATGTCGGAGAACCGCTTGATCGTGGCGGCGGTCAGCGGGAGGTTCAAATAGGCGCTGATCGCCGCGGCGAGCGGGCGATTGCTGTTTCCGGCTAGGATCTTCATCGCGGTCCCTAATCGATGCCGCGGGCCCAAAAGGAAACTGCCGCTTCGTGGCGGACCCTGGGGGCTTCGGCGACCTGCAGCTCACGGGATAACGCGGCGCGGGCGGCCCCCGAACCGAGCGGTGCGGAAAATAGCAACGCGACCGGGCCGTGTAAACCGGCTTCGGTGACGTTCCGGCGTCAGCGCGCCGCGTCGCCGGGGGGCGGGAGGCCCTCGCGGACCAGCCGGGCGATGCCGTCGGCGGCGTTGTCGGCGATGACCGGGGCCACGGGACGCCAGCTCGCGCCGGTGGCGCCCTGGGGCACCGTGTTCGCCTGGGACACGACGCCCAGCTCGCGCCCGTCCGCCCAGCGCAGCTGCCAGGTGATCGTCACCTTCTCCCGGCGGTCGCCGAGCGGCTCGACCAGGACGTCGCCGAACACGATGAGCCCGTCGGCGTCCAGTGCGTCCGAGACGGGCAGGCCTCGGCTGCGCAGCGCCTGGCCCAAAGCTTCGGCGAGGACCGTCCGCCCGTCGCCCGGGGCGCCCTCCACCGGCAGGACCAAGATGGCCGGCCCCTACGCGCCGGCGCACACGCCGCCCGGCTGCAGCGGTCGGCGGCCGGCCCCGGCGAGCGCGTCGTTGACTTGGCGGACGATATTGGAGACCGCGCCGGCATTCTGCTGCGCGATGCGCCCGGGAACGAGCTGGGCGGTGCCGGTGAAGGAGCGCAGTTCGCCGCCGCCGGCGCCGTCGAGCGTCCATGCGATATAGGCCGTGCCGCCGCCGGGGGGCGCATCGGCGACGCCGTGCAGCGTCGCGCTGGACCGGCTTCGTGCCGCCGTCGTCGCCGGGATGCCCTGCGACCGGAGCCCGTCCGCGACGGCCTCGCGCAGTTCGTCGCCGAGAGCCCCCTCCAACCCCTCGATCGGAGCGACGACGACGCCGGCCGCCGCCGGAACCGCGGTCAGGGCATCATGGCCCCGGTCGGCGAAGACGCGCGGGGTCGGGTCGCAGGCGGCGGCCACGACGAGGGCGATCAGGGCGAGGAGGCGTGCTGCGGTCCGCATGTCAGGCGAGAACGCAACTCGCGAAGGCGCCGAGCATCAGGACGAACAGGAAGATGATGAGATGCGGCATGGGCGTCCGGGCTAACCGTCGAGCACGATGGCGGAAATGCCCCGGCCATAGTCGGGTTCGCCGCGCAGGCAGGACCGGCGGTAGCTGAAGAAGCGGCCGTCCTCGGCGCAGGTGTCCGCGACGACGACGTCGACACCTGCGAGGCCCAGCCGGCCGAGGCGCGCCGCGACGAAGCCGGGCAGGTCGAACATGTGGTGGCCCGGCCGTTCGGCGGGCCGGAAGAAGGCGTCGTTGTCGGCCGCGGCGGCGAGGAAGCGGTCCCGGAACTCCGGTCCGACTTCGTAGGAGGCGGGGCCGATCGCGGGGCCGACGGCGGCGCGGATCCGCTCCGGCCGGGCGCCGATCCCGCACATGGCGGTCACCGTCGCCTCGACGATCCCGGTCAGCGCGCCCTTCCAGCCGGCGTGGGCGGCAGCCACCACCCCGGCCTCGGCGTCGGCGAAGAGGACCGGGGCGCAGTCGGCGGCCAGTGCGCCCACCGCGACGCCGGGCGTCGCCGTGACGAGGGCGTCGACGCTGGGGGCCGCGTCGGCCGCCCAGGGCCGGTCGACGACGAGAACACGGTCGCTGTGGACCTGGTAGGCGGTCACGAGCCCGTCGGCGGGGGCGCCCAGCCGCTCGGCGACGCGGCGGCGGTTCTCGATCACCGCCTCGCGGTCGTCGCGCGAGCCCAGGCCGCAGTTCAGCGAGCCGTACAGCCCGTCGCTCACGCCGCCGTCGCGGGTGAAGAAGCCGTGGCGCACGCGCGGGCTGTCGCACAGAAGCTCGACCGCGATCACGTCGTCTCGTCTCCCTCGGCCTGTGCGCGACCGCCCGGCCGTCCGGCGGCATCGTGTCCGGCCGTGACGGGTTCGAACCCGGCCGGAACGGACTGTCCCGGTGCGGTGAGCGCCAGCACCTTGAACAAGGTGCCCATCTCGGCCGGTGCGATCAAGCGCCGGCAGGCGGCATCGATGTCCGCGGCGCGTCCGGGTGCCGCGCGGGACAGGGCGGCCGCACGCATCTCGATGCCCAGGCGGCGCAGGAAAATCCCCTGCGTCACCGGGCCGAACACCGCCGCGCCCGCTTCGGCCGCGGCGCGGGCCAGCATCGCGAAATCGACATGGGCCGTGATGTCCGCGTCGCCGGGGGTGTCCAGCACCGGTACCGGGCGGTGGCGCCGGACCGCCTGGAGCGTGTCGCCGGCCGCGCTGCGGACATGCCCGTAGTCGACGATCAGGGCCGCGCCGGGGGGGCCCGCGCCGTCGGGGGCGGCGAGGCGCCGGCCGATCGCGCCGGCGAGGGCGATGGCGGGCGGGCAGAGTTCCGCAATGGACCCCACGGGGGCCGCCCGGACGGCTACCGGAAGCGCCGTCGACAGCGGTGCCGCTCCGGGACCCGCGACGAAGCGCAGTCCGTCGTCGGACAGGCCGACCAGCCGCTCGTGCCAGCCGCTCTCCAGGCGCACGAACTGGCGGATCGGCAGCGCGTCGAAGAATTCGTTGGCGAGCAGCAGGATCGGGCCGGCGGGGACGTCGTTCAGGGAATCGTGCCACGCGACGGGCACGCCGCAGCCGGCGAGGCGGGCGTCCTGGGCCTCGCGCAGAACCGGGCTCGTCTCGACCAGATGGACGTGTGCCGCGGCGAGGAAACCCGGCGATCGGCGCGCCGCACGGAGGGCGTCGGCCATCAGCGTGCCCCGACCGGGACCGAGTTCGACCAGCGCGAACCGTTGCGGGGCGCCCATCGCCGACCAGCGCTCGACGCACCACAGGCCCAGCAGTTCCCCGAACATCTGGCTGATCTCGGGGGCGGTGACGAAGTCGCCGGCGGCGCCGAAGGGATCGCGCCGCGTGTAGTAGCCGTGGCGCGGATGGCCCAGGGCCTCGGCCATGAACTCGGCCACCGTCAGCGGGCCCTGCTGCGCGATCCGCCGGCGCAGCGAGGCGGCCAGCGGTGCGACGGACGGGGCAGCGGGCGGTGGAGCGGGCGGCGTGCTCACCCGGCGACCGGCGGGTTGCGGCGGGCGCGGACGATCAGGGCGACGCCGGCGACCAGCAGCGGCACGGACAGGATCTGGCCCATGGTCGCACCGCCCGCGAGGAAGCCGATATGCGCGTCCGGCTGTCGGTAGAACTCGGCCGTGATCCGCGCCACCGCGTACCCGGCGAGGAAGACGCCGCCGAGCAGGCCAGGCCGCTCCCGCAGGGCGCGCCGCCGCGTCAGCGCGAACAACAGGACGAAGAGCACCACGCCCTCGAGCGCGGCCTCGTAGAGCTGGCTCGGATGCCGGGGCAGGCCGAGGGGATCGGTCGGGAAGACGAACGCCCAGGCGACGTCGGTCGGCCGCCCCCAGAGTTCCGCATTCACGAAGTTGGCGAGCCGTCCGAGGAAGATTCCGATCGGTGCGGCGCAGGCGACGAGATCGCCGACCCGAAGGGGGCAGAGGCCGCGGCGTCGCGCGAAGATCCAGCCGGCCAGCAGGACGCCCGCCAGGCCGCCATGGAAGGACATGCCGCCGTGCCAGACCGCGAGGGCCTCGAGCGGATGGTGGACGTAGTAGCCCGGCTGATAGAACAGAACATAGCCCAGCCGTCCGCCCAGGATCACGCCGAGGGTCACCCAGACGAGCAGGTCGTCGACCTGTTCGCGGTTCATGGTCTGCGGCGCCAGCGCCGCGAGATGGCGGACATAGGCCCAGCCGGCGAGCAGCCCGACGATGTAGGCGAGCGCGTACCAGCGGATCGCGAACGGCCCGATCTCGACCAAGACCGGGTCTATCGTCGGGAAGGGCAGGACGAGCGCCATGAACACCGTGGGGCAGGGGAAGGGGAGCGGTTCAGCGGTAGGGGTCGGACGCAGCCAGGAAGTCCCGCACGTAACGGCGGACGCCGTCCTCCAGTCCGGTGAACGGGCGATCGTAGCCGGCGGCGCGCAGGCGGTCGGTCCGGGCCTCGGTGAAATACTGGTAGCGTCCCGTCAGCGCCGCCGGCATGTCGACATAGTCGATTCGCGGCGGGCGGTCGAGGGCGGCGAAGACCGCACCGGCGAGGTCGGCGAAACTGCGCGCGCGGCCGGTGCCGACGTTGAAGAGTCCGCTGACCTGCGGGTTGTCGTACAGCCAGAGCATCACGTCCACGCAGTCCTCGACCCAGATGAAGTCGCGCGTCTGGCCGCCGTCGGGGATGTCCGGCCGGTCCGAACGGAAGAGCCGCGCCGGCTCGCCGGCGACGATGCGCTCGTGGATCTGCACCACGACCGAACGCATCCCCTCCTTGTGGTACTCGTTCGGCCCGTAGACGTTGAAGAACTTCAGGCCCGCCCACTGTGCCGGACGCGCCGCGGCGCGCTGTGCCAGGCGCGTAAACCGGCGGTCGGCGGCGTGCTTGCTCCAGGCATAGGCGTTGAGCGGGCGCAGCCGCGCCAGCGCCTCCGGGGACGGATCGTCGTCGAAACCGTGGCCGCCGTCGCCGTAGGTCGCCGCGGAGGAGGCGTAGATCAGCCGTGCGCCGTGCGCCGTGCACCAGCGCCACAGATCGAGCGTGGGCGCCAGGTTGGTCGCGACCAGACGGTCGGCGTCGGCCTCGCGCGTGTCGCTGATCGCCCCCAGGTGGAACACGACGTTCACGGTGGCGGCATGCGCGTCCAGGAAATCCAGGATCGCCTCGGGCCGCACGATGCCGGCGAGTTCGCGCTTGGCGAGATTCTGCCACTTGCCGGCCGCACCCAGGCGGTCGCAGACGACGATGTCGTGCTCGCCGCGCGCTTCCAGGGCCGCCACGAGATTCGAGCCGATGAAGCCGGCGCCGCCCGTGACGACGATCATGTGACGAGGCTCATCGCTTGGAGGCCCGAGTCGTGTGGTGCAATCCGGGAACGCGCCGGCGGCCGGGTCTGCGCGGTGGGTGCCGCGTTGCAGGTGACGCCGCGCATCCCCAGATCGAAAAGGCAGGCTAGATCGGGGCTTTCGACGATGCAAACGAACAACCGCTTCTTCGACGACATCGCGCGCGTGGCGAGCGGCGCCATGGGTGCCGCCGCCGGCCTGCGGGCCGAGATCGAGGCGATGGTCCGCGACCGTATGCAGCGCCTCCTCGCCGACATGGACCTGGTCCGGCGCGACGAGTTCGAGGCGGTGAAGGCCATGGCCGCGAAGGCGCGCAGCGAGCAGGAAGACCTGGCGGCCCGCGTCGCCGCCCTCGAGGAGGCACTGGCGCGGCAGGGCGGCGGCCCGGCCGGCGGGAGCGGCGTCTGACCGGGCGGGCGCCGGTACCGGTGTCCGCTGCCCATCGTGCGGCCGGAGGGCTGCTTGCGATGGAATCGTGCTTTTGGGAATCTACCATGGAAGGTGTGACCAGGGGGTGGCGGCACGATATGTCGTATGCTGCGACGGCGATGGACCGGCCGGGATGCGGAGGGGAACGGGTATGAGGGAACACCTCGCCGAGGAAACGGGGGCGCCGACCAACCCTCTCGATCTGATCGAAGAGATCGTCTCGGCCAACGACTGGGCCTTCGACCGGACCAGTGACCACGAACTGGTCGCGGGCATCCGCGGGCGCTGGACCGAATATGACCTGTTCTTCGGCTGGCGCGAGGAGATGAGCCTGCTGCAGTTCTGCTGCGCGTGCGAGATGGCGGTGTCGGCGCCGCGCCGCGCGCCGGTGCACGAACTCCTGTCGATCGCTAACGACAAGCTCTGGCTCGGTCATTTCGCAGTGGTGCCCGAGGACAATCTCCTGACGTTCCGACACGCGATCCTGCTGCGCGGCGCCCGCGGCGCCAGCGTGGAGCAGCTGGAAGACCTGGTCGATCTGGCGATCGCCGAGAGCGACCGCTTCTATCCGGCCTTCCAATTCTGCATCTGGGGCGGCAAGTCCCCGCGCGACGCGATCACCGCGGCGATGCTGCAGCCGGTAGGGGAGGCCTGATCCATGTCGCTCGGTGCGAAACTTCTGCTCGTCGGCTGCGGCAAGATGGGCGGGGCGATGCTGACGGGCTGGCTCGAGCGCCGCATCGTCCAGGAGGTGGTGGTGGTGGAGCCCGCGGCGGGCGCGGTGGTCCCGTTCCGAGACCGGCCGGGGGTCTATCTCTCCAGGGGAATCGAGGGGGTGGCGCCGCACTACCGGCCGGACATCGTCGTCTTCGCGGTGAAACCGCAGGGCATCGACGCGATCCTGCCCGATTACGCCCGGTTCGTGCGACCGCAGACGGTCTTCCTCAGCATCGCCGCGGGCAAGCCGATCGCTGCGTTCGCCGCCCACCTCGGCGCCCGGGCCGCGATCATCCGGGCCATGCCGAACACGCCGGCGGCCGTCGGGCGCGGCATCACCGTCCTGTTCGCCAACCGCAATGTCGGCCCGGACCAGACCGCGCTCTCCCAGCAGCTGCTGGAAGCGGTCGGAGACGTCGCCTGGATCGGGGACGAAGGGCTGATGGATGCGGTCACCGCGGTGTCCGGCAGCGGACCGGCCTACGTCTTCCTGCTGATCGAGGCGCTCGCCGCGGCCGGCGTGAAGGCCGGGCTGCCGGCCGCTCTCGCCGCGGGTCTCGCGCGGGCGACGGTGGCGGGCTCCGGCGAACTCGCCCGGCTTGCGCAGGAGCCGCCCGACGTGCTGCGAAAGAACGTCACCAGTCCGGGCGGGACGACCGCGGCGGCGCTCGACGTCCTGATGGCGGAGGACGGGCTCCAGCCGCTGCTCGATGCGGCCGTCGCGGCGGCGGCGCGGCGTTCGCGCGAACTGGCCGGCTGACGCGGCGAGGACTTCCGGCGGCCCGGCACGCCGGCAGCGAGCCCGGAGTCCCCCCGTTTCAGGTCCTGCGCGACCGGGTTATGCTCCGTGCCTCGGGGTCGCCGCCGGCGGCCGCCCGACAACGAGGAGGAGCCCCGTGGCCAAGATAACCTTCCCGATCGAAGCCTCGCACATCATGATGTTCGCGCGCGCGATCGGCGACGAGAATCCCGCTTACCACGACGCCGAGAAGGCCAGGCAGACGGACGCCGGCGGCGTCGTCGTGCCCCCGACCTTCCCCCAGGCCGTCGCCCAGTTCGATCCCGACTACCATCTGCGCCCGAAGCCCGGCCAGCCCTGGTTCGGTTCCGGCAAGGCGCCGAGCGGCATCGAGGGCAAGCCCGCCTCCAGCGGCGGCCTGCACGCCGAGCAGCATTTCGAGTTCCACCGCATGGTCCGGCCCGGCGACGTGCTGACCGTCGAGACCAAGCCCGGCAAGACCTGGGAGAAGGAGAGCAAGCGGGCGGGCAAGCTCACCTTCCGGGAGCGGATCACGGAATATCGGGACCAGAGCGGCGAACTCGTCATCACCGCGCGCGGCGTCGGCGTGACGACCGAGCGCCCGGTGGACCAGGGCTGAGGGGGGACGAGCGATGGCACTCAAGGCGAGCCAGATCAAGGTCGGCGACACGCACAGCGAACGTGTGGTCGAGAACCTGTCGCGCACCCAGATCGTCCAGTATGCGGGCGCGTCGGGCGACTACAACCCGCTGCACTCGGACGAGATATACACCGTCCAGGCCGCGGGCTATCCGACCGTGTTCGCGCACGGCATGCTGACCATGGGACTGACCGGCAAGATGCTCACCAACTGGGCCGGTGCCGGCCGGGTGGTGAAGTTCGGCGTCCGCTTCACCAATCAGGTCTGGCCGGGCGACACGCTCGACGCCAAGGCGACGATCGCTGCGATCCGCGAAGAGGGCGGAAAGCGCTATGCCGACATGACCGTGTCCACGACCAACCAGGACGGCAAGGAAGTGGTCAGCGGCACCGCGACGGCGGTGCTCGACGCCTGACGGCGCCGCCACGCCGCGCCGGGCGTGCCCGGCCGCGGCGTGGCGCAGCGTGGAGGACCGAATGGACATCAGCCTCTCGCCCGAGGTCGAGGCTTTCCGCGCCGAGGTGCGGGCCTGGGTGCGCGACAATTTGCCGCGCGACATCTGGGAAAAGGTCGACCGGGGCATCGAACTGACCCGCGACGACAATGTCCGGTGGATGCGGATCCTGTCGGAAAAGGGCTGGGTCGCGACCAACTGGGACGCCACCGACGGCGGGCCCGGGTTCACGACCGAGCAGAAATACGTCTTCGAGGAGGAACTCTTCCTCGCCGGCGCGCCGCGTATCGTCCATTACGGCACGCGCATGGTCGGACCCGTGCTGATCGCCTTCGGCACCGAGGAGCAGAAGCTTCGCTACCTGCCCAAGATCCTCTCCAGCGAGGAGATCTGGTGCCAGGGCTATTCGGAGCCCGGCTCGGGTTCGGATCTGGCCTCCCTGCAGATGAAGGCGGTACGCGACGGCGACCATTACGTGGTCAACGGCACCAAGATCTGGACGACGCAGGCGCACTGCGCCGACCGCATGTTCGCGCTGGTGCGAACCTCGGTGGAGAAGAAGAAGCAGGACGGCATCACCTGCCTGCTGATCGACCTGCGGGCGCCGGGGGTGACGGTGCGGCCGATCCTGACGCTCGACGGCCGCCACATCTTCAACCAGGAGTTTTTCGACGACGTCCGCGTGCCGGTGGCCGACCGCGTCGGCGAGGAGGGGCAGGGCTGGGCGATCGCCAAATACCTGCTGGGTCACGAGCGTTCGAACGGCTCCTTCGTCTCGATCGGCAAGCGGCTTCTGGCGAAGCTGAAGGCGATCGCCGCGGCGGAGCGCTTCGACGGCGGCCGCCTGATCGACGATCCCGATTTCCGCCTGAAGCTCGCGGAGTCCGAACAGGAGATGGGCGTGCTCGAGTTCACCTCGTGGCGCACCCTGGCGAGCGCCTCGGCCGACCGCCCGGTCGGGCCGGAGGCGTCGGTCCTGAAGCTGCGCACGGCCGACACGCTGAAGCGGGTCAACGAACTGATGATGGAGGCGGGGGCGTGGTACGCGCACCCCTTCGAGCCGGCGGCGATCCGGGGCGGCTGGAACGCCGAGCCGGTCGGGCCGGACTATCTTTTCCGCATGGCGCCGGAATATTTCGAATCGCGCGCCCGGTCCATCGCCGGGGGTTCGAACGAGGTGCAGAAGAGTATCCTCGCCAAGGGCGTGCTCGGCCTGTGACGTAACGAAGCACCGCGCTGCGCTTGAACCAGACCGAGAGCGCAACGTTGATTGCTTCGATGGCACGCTTGACGGGCGTTCCGAGGCAGGAGATTTACATGGCGAAGGGCAAGAATACGGCGGACGTGGTGAAGGGGCTCGAGCGGTCGGTGGCGAACGCCTACGCGCTGACCATCAAGACGCACGCCTATCACTGGAACGTCCAGGGGCCGAACTTCTACGGCCTGCACAAGATGTTCCAGGAACAGTACGAGGAACTGTTTCCGGCCATCGACGAGCTGGCGGAGCGGATGCGCGCCCTCGGCAGTTTCGCGCCCGGCGGGCTCGACGCCTTCAAGTCGCTGACGTCCGTCGGCGAGCCGAAGGGCGGCGGGACGTCCTGGCAGGACATGGTCAAGGACCTGGTCGACAGCCGCAAGGCGATCCTAGAACAGGAGCGCGAGGTCATGGAAGCGGCGGAGTCGGTCGACGACCAGACCACGGCCGACCTGATGGCCGAGCGCATCGGCAAGCATCAGGAGGCGATCTGGATGATGGAATCGCTGCTGAAGTAGGGGCCGCGCGGGCGCGGCCCGTTTAGCGACGTCCCGACGGGCCCCGGCCATCGCCATCGCCGGGGCCGTCGCGTCAGGAGCCGGTCTGCCGCGCCCATTCGTAGAGGGAGACGGCGGCCGCCGCGGCGACGTTGAGGCTCTCCATCTCCTGCCGGATCGGGATCCGGACGAGCAGGTCGCAGGACTCGCGCGTGAGGCGGCGAAGGCCGGGTCCCTCGGCGCCCAGCACCAGCGCGGTGCGGCCGCGCATGTCGTGGGCCGCGATGCCGGTCGTCGCCTCGCCGGCGAGCCCGATGCACCAGAAGCCGCCCGCCTTCAGCGTGTCCAGCGCGCGCTTCAGGTTCACCACCCGGACCAGGGGCACCGTCTCGAGGGCGCCGGCGGCGGCCTTCGCCAGGGCCCCGCCCGGCTCCGGCGTGCCGTGGTCCGGGACGATCACGGCCGAAGCCCCGAAGGCGGCGGCGCTCCGCAGCACCGCACCCACGTTCTGGGGATCGCTGACCTGGTCGAGTACGACGAGCAGGGCGTGCGCCCGGTCGGCCGCCAGGTCGATCGCGTCCTCCACCGCGAGGTGGGGCAGGGCGCCGACCTCCGCGGCGAGGCCCTGGTGGACCGCGCCGGGCGGCAGATGCCGTTCGATCGCGGCGCGTTCCGCCACCTCCGCCCGAACGCCGGGCAGACTCGCCGCCAGGTGTTCCGCCGCGTCCGCCAGGGCGAGGACCCGGCGGACGTCGCGGCGCGGGTTGCGCAGCGCCGCGAGGACGGCGTGGGTGCCGTAGATCCACGTGCCGCTCCGGGGCGGACGAGCGTCGCCGGCCTTGCCGCGCGGGTGCCTGTCGATCTTGCGCTTCGCCATCGCCTTCTCTATGTTCCGCTCGCTTTTGCCGGGCGCGGTTCGTCGGCCCATCCGCTTCGGAAGGGATCGGCGGCCCGTGACGGCATTTTCGCATTGCCTGCTGAGGTTCAGTCTTTTAGACCTTTCCGCCCGCGCGGCGTAAGGGTGTCGGGACGGCGGAGGGGTGCCCGAGTGGCTAAAGGGGACGGACTGTAAATCCGTTGGCGTACGCCTACGTTGGTTCGAATCCAACCCCCTCCACCAATCTTCCTCGTCTGGCGTGCGGGTGTAGCTCAATGGTAGAGCCCCAGCCTTCCAAGCTGGTTGTGCGGGTTCGATTCCCGTCACCCGCTCCAGGCGCAGGATCCGGGCGGCCGGCGGGCCGCCGGTCGTAGTCGAGGTCGCGGCGGCCGTTCGCCGCAGGGTCGTCTGGCCCGCAGATACGTCGAGAAGAGTTCGAGATCATGGCGAAGGCAAAGTTCGAGCGGACGAAGCCGCACTGCAACATCGGCACGATCGGCCATGTGGACCATGGCAAGACGTCTCTGACGGCGGCGATCACGAAGGTGCTTGCGGAGAGCGGCGGGGCGAAGTTCACGGCGTACGACCAGATCGACAAGGCTCCGGAGGAGAAGGCGCGTGGCATCACGATCTCTACGGCGCACGTGGAGTACGAGACGGCGCACCGCCACTACGCGCACGTGGACTGCCCCGGGCATGCGGACTACGTGAAGAACATGATCACGGGTGCGGCGCAGATGGACGGCGGCATCCTGGTGGTGTCGGCGGCTGACGGTCCGATGCCGCAGACGCGGGAGCACATCCTGCTGGCGCGCCAGGTCGGCGTGCCGGCGCTGGTTGTGTTCCTGAACAAGGTCGACATGGTCGACGATCCGGAGCTTCTGGAACTGGTGGAGCTCGAGGTCCGGGAACTGCTGTCGTCGTACCAGTTTCCGGGTGACGACATTCCGATCGTGAAGGGGTCTGCGCTTGCGGCGCTGGAAGACAGCGACAAGGCGCTGGGTCACGACGCGATCCTGGAACTGATGGCGGCGGTGGACGCGTACATCCCGCAGCCGGAGCGTCCGAAGGACCGTCCGTTCCTGATGCCGATCGAGGACGTGTTCTCGATCTCGGGCCGGGGCACGGTGGTGACGGGCCGGGTGGAGCAGGGGATCATCAAGGTCGGCGAGGAAGTCGAGATCGTGGGTATCCGTCCGACGACGAAGACGGTCGTGACGGGCGTGGAGATGTTCCGCAAGCTGCTGGACCAGGGCGAGGCGGGCGACAATGTGGGCTGCCTGCTGCGCGGCACGAAGCGCGAGGACGTGGAGCGGGGTCAGGTTCTGGCGAAGCCGGGCTCGATCACGCCGCACAAGAAGTTCCAGTGCGAGTGCTACGTGCTGACGAAGGAAGAGGGCGGGCGGCACACGCCGTTCTTCTCGAACTACCGTCCGCAGTTCTACTTCCGCACGACGGACGTGACTGGGACGGTGGAGCTTCCGGAAGGCACCGAGATGGTGATGCCGGGCGACAACATCTCGATGATCGTGAACCTGATCCAGCCGATCGCGATGGACGAGGGCCTGCGCTTCGCCATCCGCGAGGGCGGACGCACCGTCGGCGCCGGCGTCGTCGCAAAGATCCTGGAGTAGGAGTAGTCTGATCGCTGTAGGAGTGTAGCTCAATGGTAGAGCACCGGTCTCCAAAACCGGGGGCTGCGGGTTCGAGTCCTGCCACTCCTGCCACCCTTGTTCGCTGAACGGGCCTGCGCCCGGCTGGAAGACACCTCGATGGCCAAGACCAACCCCGGCGAATACATCCGCCAGGTGCGTCAGGAAGTGAGCAAGGTCACCTGGCCCACGCGCAAGGAGACCGGTGTCACCACCATCATGGTGTTCGTGATGGTCTTCGCGGCTGCGCTGTTCTTCTTCGTGGTGGACCAGATCCTGTCCTTCGGCGTGCGAACCCTGCTCGGCTTGGGAGGCTGACGATGGCTCCGCGCTGGTACGTCATCCACGCCTATTCCGGCTTTGAGAAGAAGGTCGCCCAGTCGATCCGCGAGCAGGCCGACCAGCAGCATATCGGCCATCTGATCGAGGAGATCATGGTGCCGACCGAGGACGTGATCGAGGTGCGGCGCGGCGCCAAGGTCAGCTCGGAGAGGAAGTTTTTCCCAGGCTACGTCCTGGTGAAGATGGAGATGACCGACCATTCCTGGCACCTGGTCAAGAATACGGCCAAGGTGACCGGCTTCCTGGGCGGCGGCGGCAAGCCCGTGCCGATCAGCGAGGCCGAGGCGATGCGCATGCTGCAGCAGCTCAAGGAGGGCGGCGAGAAGCGCAAGCCGTCGATCATCTTCGAGATCGGCGAGACGGTGCGGGTCGCGGACGGTCCGTTCCAGTCGTTCAACGGCATCGTCGAGGATGTCGACGAAGAGCGCTCGCGCCTGAAGGTATCCGTCTCCATCTTCGGCCGCGCGACCCCGGTCGAACTCGAGTACGGGCAGGTCGAGAAGGTCTGAAGCCAACAGGTTTCGCACAGCGGGAGGCCACCCCGGCCGTACCGCGCCCGGCATGATGGCCGGTTCACAGGGGAGAGGTG
This sequence comes from Alphaproteobacteria bacterium, assembly GCA_046296375.1. Lineage (GTDB taxonomy): Bacteria > Pseudomonadota > Alphaproteobacteria > JAJUGE01 > JAJUGE01 > Constrictibacter. The sequence goes on from JBKBLL010000003.1 coordinate 38,777, forward strand.
ATGGCAAAGAAGATCACGGGTTACGTCAAGCTGCAGGTGAAAGCCGGGCAGGCGAACCCTTCGCCGCCGATCGGCCCGGCCCTG
>JBKBLL010000004.1:0-38558 GCA_046296375.1 Alphaproteobacteria bacterium
ATGCGCGCCGGGCGGTGGAGAGCCTGACGCTCGACCGCGGCGCCATGCATCTCAAGGACGAGTTGATGCCGCGCTATGCCGAACTCGTCTACAATGGATTCTGGTTCTCGCCCGAGCGCCTGATGATCCAGGCCGCCGTGGACGAGAGCCAGAAACGGGTCAACGGCACGGCTCGGCTGAAGCTCTATCGGGGCGGGATCATCGTGGCCGGCCGGAAATCGCCGGACAGTCTCTATCGTCACGATTATGTGACCTTCGAGGCGGACACCGTCTACGACCAGCGGGACGCCCAGGGCTTCATCAAGCTGAACGCGTTGCGCCTGCGTTTGGCCAAGATGGTGCGGTGAACGCGGCCCCGGTCTTTCGCAGGTGCGACAAAGAGGCCGACCCGCGCTCTTGAAACCGGACCGACGCGCTTCTATTTTCACGGTCGCATCAGCAGGACTTCCCGCCGATTGGGTTCGACTCGGCCCGGGGTATAAAACCCGGGGCGCGGGGCTTTTGCCCCCGCAGCAGGTCTGACGCTGCCGCTCCGCGGCGCGTGCCTCCACTCGGTGGATAGAGACAACAGCTCCGGGAGACGAATTCATGCAGAACGACAAGCGCCTCAGCGGCAGGACGGTCGCGATCCTGGTGGCCAACGGCTTTCACGAAGAGGACATGACGGAAACCCAGAAGGCACTCGCCGCCGACGGGGCCATCCCGCGGGTCGTCTCCAGTGAAGTCGGCCTGGTCAACGGCTGGCACGAGGGCACCTGGGGCCACAACTTCTATGTCGAGGTGAAGCCCAAGGATGTGCTGCCCAGCCAGTATGACGCGCTCCTGCTCCCCGGCGGCGACCGCGGCGTGAAGACGCTGCTCGACAACGCCCATGCCCGCCGGATCGTGAAAGGCATGATGGACGCCGGCAAGCCCGTCGCCGTTGTCTCGGACGCGGTCCAGCTCCTGATCGGCACCGAGGCGATCGCCGGTCGGACCGTGACGGCTCGTCCCGAACTGCGAGAGGCGATCGAGGCCGTAGGCGGCATTTGGAGCGACTCGCCCGTGGTCAGCGACGGCACGCTGATCACCACCGGCGGGGGCGAGGCACTGCCCGAGTTCACCACGACCTTCCTCGACGCGATCGAGCGCGCCGGCGAGGGCGCACGCGAAGCGGCATAACCGTCGCTTCCGCGCCAGGAACGAAGGCCTCGCCCACCCGGCGGGGCCTTTTTCGTTTTCCGGGCGCTGCGCCCCGGGTACGGCGGCGACGCTACCGATCCTTCACTTCTGCAGCGTAGAGTGCCGTCTCGTACACCTCGCGAAAGATGGAGCAGGGATGGTCGCGGTCAGCGTCGTCGTTCCAACCTTCCGCCGGACGGCTTCGCTCGAGCGCACCCTCGCCAGTTGCCTGCGCCAGCGCGATGCGGACCCGGCCGGCTTCGAGATCGTGGTCGTCGACAACTGCCCGGACGGTTCGGCGCGGGCGGTCACCGAGGCCGTCGCCGCCCGCGCGAACGTCCGTATCGCCTATATCCACGAGCGTCGGTCCGGCGTGTCGCACGCCCGCAACACCGGCGTCGCCAACGCCCGCGGGCACCTGCTCGCCTTCCTCGACGACGACGAGGAGGCGTCCGACCGGTGGCTGGCACATCTGGTCGAGACACAGGTCCGGTTCGACGCCGACATCGTCTTCGGCCCGGTCGTCGCGGCGTTCGAACGCGACCCGCCCATCGATCCCGACTTCGTGGCGCTGTTCTTCAGCCGGCGGGATCCCGGCCCGACCCGGCTGATCGACCGCTATCACGGCAGCGGCAATTCGCTGCTGGTGCGCGACCGCTGCATACTGTCCGACCAGCCCTTCGATCCCCGCATGACGCGGATCGGCGGCGAGGACACGATGTTGTTCGAGGCACTGAAGCGTGCCGGCCGCAGCTTCGCCTGGTGCGCGGAGGCGTCGGTTCTGGAGCATGTGGACGGCAGCCGCATGACCCTCCGCTACCTGGCCAAGCGCAGCTTCCGGCGCGGGCAGAGCCCGCCGATCGCCTGCGCCATGACACGACCGCCGGACCGGCTGGCCATCGCCCGCTGGATGGCGATCGGCGCCGGCCAGTTCCTGGTCCACGGCGTGGCCGGCCTGGGCTTGGCGGCCATCCGGTCCCGCCGGGCGCTGGATCAGGGCCGCCGGGCGATCGAAGGGGCGGGAAAGGTGCTCTGGATGCAGTCGTTCCGGCCCCACGATTACGGCGCCTGAGGCGCGAGGCGCAGGCGCCGCCGGACGTCAGACGAAGCGGTCCGCGGGGACCCGGTCGGCGATCTCGCACCAGATCGGCGTATGGTCGGATGCCTTGGGCAGGCCGCGCGGGTCCTTGTCGATCGCGCAGGCCGTCAGCCTGTCCGCCGCTTCCGGCGACAGCAGCAGGTGGTCGATCCGAATGCCGTTGTCCCGCTGCCAGGCGCCGGCCTGATAGTCCCAGAACGTGTAGGCATGCGTCGCCGTCGGGTGCAGAGCGCGGAACGCGTCGGTCAATCCGAGATTGACTATGCCGCGCCAAGCCCGACGCGTCTCCATCCGGAAAAGCGCGTCGTCGGCCCAGGCGCGAGGGTCGTGCACGTCCCTGGGGTCGGGAATCACATTGTAATCGCCGCCGAGGACGAAAGGCCTCCCCTCCTCGATCAGCGCCTCGATCCGGGCACGCAGCCTCCCCATCCAGCGGAGCTTGTAGGGAAACTTGTCGGAATCGACCGGGTTGCCGTTCGGCAGGTAGATCGACGCGATGCGCAGCCCGAGGACGGTTGCCTCGACATAACGGGCGTGATCGTCCTCGTCCTCGCCGGGAAGCCCCTCCGCCACGTCCTCCAGGGGATGCCGCGACAGGATCGCCACGCCGTTGTAGGTGCGCTGGCCGACGATCGCGCACCGGTAGCCGAGCGCTTCGATCTCGAGCCGGGGAAAGGCCTCGGCCGTGGTCTTGAGTTCCTGCAGCAGAAGAACATCGGGCTGCTGCCGTTCGATCCAATCGCAGACGGCGCCGATGCGCACCTTGATCGAATTGACGTTCCAGGTCGCGATCTTCACCGGCGCCATGCCCGTCAGATCGCGAAGGACGTGCCGCAGCCGCAGGACGAAGCGGCGTTCGGATTGCGGATCTGGAAGGCCGCGCCCGACAGATCCTCGACGAAATCGATCACGGCGCCGCCCAGCAGGTCGAGCGAAACCTCGTCCACCACGACCGCCGCACCCTCGTGCGAGAAGACCCGATCGTCGTCGTTCACCGCGCTGTCGAGCCCGAAATCGTAGCGGAAGCCCGAACAGCCGCCGCCGGATATGGTAATCCGGAGCTTCGTGCCCGGGGCTGCCTCCGCGGCCGCGAGCTTCGCGATGCGCGCCGCCGCACTGTCGGTGATCACCACCTGCTGCGGTGCGGTCACGACGCCTGCCTGGGCCATGCGATTCTCCTTTTGCCGTATCCGAGAAACTTAAGCATACGGCACGCCATTTCAATCGAGAGCGCAGCGCAGCGTCGGGGGGCCTTCGGGACGCCTACGCTGGAACGATTAATCGATTGCATTTTCGTTGAATGCCGCGCACGGCGCGGCTCTATTCGACGCCATGACGCCCCGCCCACCCGAAACGGCCCTGACGCCGGCCCTGCCGATCCGCCGCACCGGACATCGGATGGAGCGGCCGGTCGTCACGCCGACCACCCGGCATCCGTCGCATACGATGCATACCGCGACGGGGGATGCGGCCTACGCCGGCATCCGCGCGCGAGACCCACTGTGCCCCACCGCGTGGATTGCCCAGTTGCTGGCCCAGCAGGCCGACGGACAGGAGATCCGTCGCGAGAAGGCCCCCGCTGGGGTCGCGGAGGCCTATCGGGTCGCTTCGGATCATGGTGCTGCCACCGGCTGGCCGGCAGGCTCCCGCCTCGCCGCATAGGCCGCGCCGTCACCCGGGCGGGCCCGGAACGCGATGGCGCGGATTGCCGATCAGTAGCCCTGTCTGCAAACACTTATGCCGATCGGCCTCGGCCGGTTGATCGCGCGACCGCAGGCCGTCAGGATCGCTTCGGTCGCGCGTCAGCGCCGCGACGGATCGGAACAGGAGCAGCCGCCATGGCCACGCAGCAGAAGATCGCCCTCGTCACCGGAGCCGGCAGCGGCATCGGCAAAGCGTCCGCCCTGGCGCTCGCGCACGCCGGATGGTCGGTCGTGCTCGCGGGCCGGCGGCCCGAGCCGCTGGCGGCGGTCGCGGCCGAGGTCGAGGCATGCGGCGTCAAGGCGCTGCCGCTGCCGACCGACGTGGGGGACCCGGAGGCCGTCAAGGCACTCTTCGCGAAGACGCGCGAGACCTTCGGGCGGCTGGACTTCCTGTTCAACAACGCCGGACGCGGAGCGCCGCCGGTCAATCTCGAGGACCTGACCTACGAACAGTGGAAGTCGGTCGTCGACGCGAACCTCACGGGTGTCTTCCTCTGCACCCAGGAAGCCTTCCGCATCATGAAGGACCAGTCGCCCCGCGGCGGCCGGATCGTCAACAACGGCTCGATCTCGGCGCATGCGCCGCGCCCGAACTCGGCGCCCTACACCTCGACCAAGCATGCGGTGACCGGTCTGACCAAGTCCGCCTCGCTCGACGGCCGCAAGTACGACATCGCGGTGGGCCAGATCGACATCGGCAACGCGCACACGGAAATGACGGAGCGGATGACCAAAGGCGTACCGCAGGCGAACGGCACCACCATGGTCGAGCCGACCATGGACGTGCGGAACGTCGCCGACGCGATCGTCTACATGGCGAACATGCCGCTCGACGCGAACGTCCAGTTCATCACCGTCATGGCGACCAAGATGCCTTTCGTCGGCCGCGGCTGAACGCAGCGCCTCGAAAGGCTGCGACCGGAGGCGGGGCACCGTCTCTCCCGGACATCGTTTGCTTCTGCGGCAAGGGGAGGCGACGATGTGGACGACGATACGGGCGCTGTGGGACGAGATACTGACCGGCCTCTGGTTCGTCCCGGTCCTGTTCTCGGCCGCGGCGGTGGGCCTCGCCGCGTTCCTGCCCTCGGTCCCGACGCCTTCGGGGCGGCTCTTCGGCGGCAAGGTGACCGACTGGTTCTACAACGGCTCGGCCGCCGAGGCGCGCGACCTCCTCGACACGCTGCTGAGTTCGCTGATCACCCTCACCACCCTCGCCATCTCGATCACGATGGTGGTGCTGAGCCTGGCTGCGAGCCAGTTGGGACCGCGCCTCATCCGGGCGTTCATGGGCAACCGCCGGACGCAGGTCGTGTTGGGGACGTTCCTGGGTGCCATCATCTACGTCCTCCTGGTTCTGCGCCAGGTGGATGGCGACATGCCGGCCGAAGCGGTCCCGCAGGTCGCCGTCACCTTCGGCACGGCGAGCGCGCTCGCCTGTCTCGGCCTGCTCTTCTTCTTCGTGCATCACCTGGGCCGCTCGATCGTGGCCGATACGGTCGTCCAGCGCGTGGGCGACGATCTCGATCGATCGATCGCCCGCATTCTCCCGGCTTGCGCTCCACGGGCGGAGACGACCGCCCCCGTCCCGGCCGAACCCGGTTGCCCGTTGCGGCTGCCTCTCGCCGGTTACGTCCAGGCGGTGGACTACGAGGCGCTGACCCGTTGCGCGACCAAGGCCGACGTGCTGATCCGCCTCGACTTCAGGCCGGGTCACCATTTGCTGGCCGATGGCGCACACGGATCGGTTTTCCCGGCGGAACGCTGCGACGAAGCCGTTCTGGCGGCTGTCGTTGCGGCCGTGCGGATCGGGTCGGAACGCACGCCCGTCCAGGACATCGAGTTCTCCCTGCGCCAGCTGGTCGAGATAGCGCTGCGCGCCCTGTCGTCCGGGATCAACGACCCGAACACCGCGGTGGCCGTCATCGATCGTCTCGCCCGGTCGCTGAGCGTCGTCATGGCGCGCGCCATCCTGCCCGAACAGGTTCGCGACGAGAGTGGCCGATTGCGCCTGATACGGACCGTGTCCACGTTCGAGGGGATCACCGACGTCGCCTTGAGCCAGATCCGTCAAGCCGGCGAAGCGAAGCCCGCAATCCTGATCCGGCAGCTCGATTGCATCGCGGCGCTCGTCCCGATGGCCGCCTCCGCCGGACACCGGGCCACGCTGGAGGGGCACGCCACGGCGATCGTCGCGACGGGGCGCAGGTCGATCGCCGAGCCACGCGATCTCGCCGCGCTGGAGGAAGCGTATGCCGCGATCGTGCCCAGGGAGAAGTGGTGAGCGCGAACCGGCCACGCCGCCGTTCATGCGCGGTTCAGGGCGCTGCCGTCACTCTCCATCCGAATCTGGAACAACTGTCCCCGTTCCGAGCGGGAACGACGGAGCGTTTCGATGATCAGACGTGCACTGACGGCGATCGTGGTCGGCGCCATGCTGGCGCTGGCTGCCCCGGCCGCAGAGGCCGGCGGCCATGGCGGCTGGCGCGGCGGCGGCCACCATGGCGACTACCGCCACGGCCACGGCTATCGCCACGACTATCGCCAGCACCGGCACGGCTATCGCCACGACTACAGGCACGGCCACCGCTACGACAGGCACCGGAGCAGGTCCCGGCGCAACAACGACAACCTTATCATCGGCGCCGGCATCGTCGGCCTCGCCATCGTCGCCGGCAGCCTGATCGCCTCCAACAACAAGCAGCGCAGCCGGCCGGACGTGACGTGGACGGACCCCGGGCGCGAGCCCGTGTGCGAGACGGATGAGGTCTGGCGCGAGCTGCCGGATGGCCGCATCCAGTACGGCGACCGGACGCGCTGCTGGTGACGGCGACGCGCGCGCCTACGTCCCGTAACTCTGGACCAGGCTGCCGGCGACGAGATACCAGCCGTCGACGAGGACGAAGAAGATAAGCTTGAACGGCAGCGAGATCATCACCGGCGGCAGCATCATCATGCCCATCGACATCAGGATGCTGGCGACCACCATGTCGATGACGAGGAACGGCACGAACAGCAGGAAGCCGATCTCGAACGCCCGCCGCAGTTCGCTGATCATGAAGGCCGGGATGAGCACGGAAAGCGGCGTCTCGGCCGGCGTAGCGATCGCCTCGCTCTTCGACAGGTTGACGAAGAGTTCCAGATCGCGCTCGCGCACATGCTGCAGCATGAACTCGCGCACCGGGGCCGCCGTGCGCGCGAACGCCTCCTCCTCGTCGATCTGCTCCGCGATCAGTGGGGCCACGCCCTCGCGATAGGACCGCTCCAGCGTCGGTGCCATGACGAACGCGGTCAGGAACAGCGCCAGGCTGATGATGACCATGTTGGGTGGCGCCTGCTGCGTGCCGATCGCCGTGCGCAGGAAGGACAGGACGACTACGATCCGGGTGAAGGACGTAACCATCACCAGGATCGAGGGCGCGATGCTGAGAACGGTCAGCAGCGCGACCAACTGGATGATGCGGCCGGTCGTCGTCCCCTCGCCGCCGCCCAGATCGATGTTGACGCTCTGCGCCAGCGCGGGTGCCACCACCGTCATGGCGAGCGTGGCGGCGACGACGGCGAGCCCGCCTCTGCGGATGGTCATCTGTTTGCGGATCCTGGGATCGGAGGTACGAGTGACGACGGCGCCGGTGCGGATATGCGCGTTTCGATCACGAGATCATGCGTGGCGCCGGTGAGGATCAGATGCTCGACGCCGTCGCGACGGACGAGGACGAGCCGCCGGCGGGCATCGACGGGCAGCACCTCGACGATGCCGAGCCGGCGAACCCTGACGCCGGCGCGCTCGACCAGCGCACCCGCCAGACCGAAGCGACGCGCCAGCCAGGCGAGCACGCCGATCAGTGCGAGTACCGCCAGCAGCGCCAGCAGGAAGCGCAGATAGGTCTCGAAATCCATGCTGTGCTCAGCGCTTGGTCGGCCGGATATAAGCGTTCACCGCTCGGTGCCGAGCGCTCGTCTCGCCGAGTTCGGCCTGCAGCGCGGCTTGGGCGGCCGCCATCTCGGCCTGGACCGCATCGAGATCGGCCAGCAGGCCTAGCAGGCGCGGCCGCGCCACCGCCGCTTCGCCCGGATCGAGCCGCGGCGCCAGCGCTTGGACCGCTTGGGTCAGGTCGGCGAGACGGTCGGTCTCCACCACGGCACCGGCGGCGAGCGCCTCGCGCATGCGCTCGATCTCGGCGGCGAGGCGGTCGCCGAGGCGGGCCATCTCCTCCCCGGCGTTCATGGCCGGCCCTCCGACGGCGGCGCGCCGTTCAGGGCGTAGAGACGCGCCAGGACTTCGGCCACGGCCGCCATCGCTTCGACGGGAAGATCGGCGTCGAGTTCGAGCGCGGCGAGGGTCGCCGCCAGATCGGCATCCTCGCGCACGCGGATCCCGGCCGCGAAGGCCAAGCGCAGTATGTCCTCGGCCAGCGCGCCCCGGCCGGACGCCACGACGCGTGCGCCCGCGATGCCGCCGGCCCGCAGGGCCACCGCCACCTGGCGCCGCCCGCCCGCCTTCTCCTCCACCGCGTCCATTCCGCACCTCCTGCCGTACATGCGGGCAAGATGAGAGCGGCATGGTTAAGACGGGGTTACCCGGCGGCGCACGCCGGCGAACGGCCGGGCCGCTGTGGCCGGACGATCAGAGCGCGCAGTCCGGATCGAACCGCGGCGCGCGCTTCTCGCGGTGCGACGCCAGCCCCTCGCGCGCCTCGCCGCCGGCGAAGCCGAGCATCTCGTAGGCGGTCGAGGCGTCGAAAGCCGGGCCGGCCATCCGCAGCCAGTTGTTGAGCGCGTATTTCGTCAGGCGGATCGCCGCGGGCGCACCGTTCGCGAGACGCTGGGCGATTTCCAGGGCCTTGTCCTGAAGCTCGGCTTCGTCGACGCAGAGAGAGACGAGCCCGATGCGTTCCGCCTCCTCGCCGCTCATCGGCTCGCACAGCAGCAGATGGTACTTGGCCTTGGCCATGCCGCAGAGCAGCGGCCAGACGATCGCCGCGACATCGCCCGCAGCGACCCCGAGGCGCGTATGGCCGTCTATGATCCGGGCGTTGCGCGCCGCGATGGAAACGTCGGACAGCAGGGCCGCCACCAGGCCCGCACCGACCGCCGGGCCGTGTATGGCCGAGACGATCGGCTTGGAACAGTTGATCACGTTGTAGACGAGGTCCCGCGCCTCCTTCAGGGCCTGCCAGCGATATTTCGGATCCTCGATGATCTGCTCGATCATTTCGAAGTCGCCGCCTGCCGAGAAAGCCCGGCCGAGCCCGCGCAGCACCACGGCATTGACGGTCGGATCGCGGTCGATGTCGCGCCAGACGTCGCAGAGTTCGCGGTGGCCGTCGGCGTTGACGGCGTTCAGCCGCTCCGGCCGGTTGAAGGTGATGCGCAACACGCGTTCGGCGGGCCGATCGAACTCGAGCTGGCTGTAGGCGGCGTAGCGGTCGGTCATGCGTACTCCTCGTCCTGGGGTCGGGTGGAGATGGGCGGGACGGGCCGCGGCACCGCGGCCCGTCCCGAACGGCCGTCAGCCGTCGGTCGCCTTCTTCGCTTCGGCGAGGACGAAATCGAGCATGGCGCGGCCAGGCAGGTCGACCTCCGGGTGCGCGTGAAACGCCTCGTGGACCTGGATCTGTGCGTCCAGCGTCGGGATCGGCAGATAGGGCAGGTCCAGGACCTGCTGCAGCGGCGTCTTACCGGGCGCGTAGGAGAAGGCCGTCGCGGCTCCATGGATCGCGCCGATCTTGATGGTATCCAGAACCTCCTTGGCCGGCGCGATCGACTCCGCATAGTGGAGGCGGATCGTGAAGTTGCCGTTGGTCCGCTCGGCGATCGTCTTGGCCATATAGTCCATGCCCGCGGTGAAGGCGCGCGGCGGCCCGTAGATGGCCCAGTCCCAGGTGATCTTCTCCGCGGCCTGCGCTGGCGACGCGCCCAGGGCCAGGCAGGCAGTAGCCGCGAGCAACGATACTCTCAAGGACGCATCTCCCGAGGTGACGTCGAATTCCGACCGACGCCTGTTGTCTTTGCTCGAGAACGCTCCGCCCATCGTTGCGGGAAGTCAATGAGCGCTACCTTGGTAGGATGAGCGGAGGGTGCGATGCGCGGGGCCGGCTTGACACGCGCCGGCCGGCGTTCAGAGTTTCCGCAACGCCGATGGACGGCGGCCGGAGGAGAGCTTGGCCTTTGCGCTCGACGAGGACCAGATCCGCGTCCAGGAACTGGTCCGGCGGGTTGCGCGCGAGCGTGTCGCGCCGCGTGCCGACGAGATCGACCGGACGGCCGCCTATCCCCAGGACATGTTCGACCTGCTGCGCGAACTCGGCCTGTTCACCCTGCCCTTCCCGGCGGACTATGGCGGCACCGGCAGCGTCCTGTCCGCCTGCGTCGCGATCGAGGAGTTCGGACGCGTCTGCTACAACACCGCCTACCTTCTGCTCGTCCAGTGGACGCCGATCGGCGCGATCCTCGCGGGCGGTACCGACGATCAGAAGCGTCGCTATCTTCCCGGTCTCGCCGACGGCAGCCGGCGCGCCGCCTTCTCGCTGACCGAGCCGCAGAGCGGCTCCGACGTGGCTCGAATCCGCACCCGCGCCAGGCGCATGCAGGGCGGCTACCTGATCAACGGCGGCAAGATCTGGTGCACCAACGCCGGACAGTCCGACTTCTTCCTGATCGCCGCGAAGACGGGCGAGGACGACACGCCGGGGGCCATCAACTTCTTCATCGTCGAAGCCGGCACGCCCGGATTCACCGTCGGCCGCAAGGAGGACAAGCTCGGCGCCCGCGGCGTCCCGTCCCATGCGATCTTCTTCGAGGACGTGTTCGTGCCGGAGGAGAACCGCCTCGGCGAGGAGGGCAAGGGCTTCAAGATCGTCATGGAGGCGCTCAACGCCTCGCGCCCGCTGATCGGCGCCCGCGGCGTCGGCCTCGCCCAGGGCGCCCTCGACAAGTCGATCGCCTTCGTGAAGGACCGCCACGCCTTCGGCAGCCGGGTCGCGGACTATCAGGGTATCCGCTGGATGCTGGCCGACATGGCGATCCAGACCGAGGCGGCGCGCGGCCTCGTCTACCGCGCGGCGGCGGCCGTCGACGACGGTATCCGCGGCAGGGAGCTCGCCAGCCTCGCCGCGGCCGCCAAGTGCTTTTCCAGCGACACCGCCATGAAGGTCGCCACCGACGCGGTGCAGCTGTTCGGTGCCGCCGGCATCTCCAACGAGTACCCGATCAACCGCTATTTCCGCGACGCCAAGGTCCTGCAGATCGTCGAAGGCACCAACCAGATCCAGCGCAACATCATCGCGCGCAACCTGGTCGCGGACTGAACCAACCCATTACGAGAGCGAGTGAGCACATGGAAACGATCGGCCTCGGCTTTCACTTCGAGGACCTGCCAGTCGGGCGCACGTTCAAGACGATCGGACGCACGGTGACGGACGCCGACATCACCAACTTCGTCAACGCGACCGGCATGGTCGAGGTGCTGTTCACCAACATCGAGTTCCTGCGCGAGGAATCCGATATCAAGGGTCGCGTCGCCCCGGGCGCCCTCGCCTACTGCTTCGCCGAAGGCCTGCTCGTCCAGGGCACGATGCAGCACACCGGCTTCGCCTTCCTCGGCATGGAACTGAAGATCGAGAACCCGGTATTCTCCGGCGACACGATCCATGTCGAGTGCGAGGTGGTCGAGGCGCGTCTCAGCAAGAGCCGGCCCGGGCGCGGGCTGGTCCGCACCTTCAACAGGGTGGTCAAGCAGGACGGCTCGGTGGCGCTCACCTACAACCCGCTGCGCATGATCAAGTGCCGCAGCGAGAGCAGCCACTGATGGACGTGCCCGAGGGCCCGCTTTCGGGCATCCGGGTCGTCGACCTGACGATCAACGTGCTCGGCCCCATGGCCACCCAGATGCTGGGCGACATGGGCGCCGAAGTCGTCAAGGTCGAGACGACCGCGGGCGACCCGATGCGCACGCTCGGGCCGCGCCGCAATCCCGGCATGGCGGCGCATTTCGTCAACTTCAACCGCAGCAAGCGCAGCCTGACCCTGAACCTGAAGCGCCCGGAAGCGCTGGAGGCGCTGATGCGCCTCGCCGCGATCGCCGACGTCTTCGTCCACAACATGCGCACCGGCGCCGCCGAACGGCTCGGCATCGGCCCGGATGCGGTCCGGGCGCGCAGCCCGTGGATCGTCTACGCCCACCGCACCGGCTACGCCAAGGACGGGCCGAAGCGCGACCGCCCCGCCTTCGACGACGTCATCCAGGGGGAGAGCGGCCTCGCCGGAATGATCGGTCGCGCGAACGGCGAGCCGCGATTCGTGCCCTACGCCATCGCCGACAAGCTCTGCGGCGTCTATCTCGCCTCCGCGGTGAGTGCGGCACTCTTCCACCGCGAGAGGACCGGCCGCGGCCAGACCGTGCACGTGCCGATGTTCGAGACGATGGTCTCGTTCAACCTGGTCGATCACATGTGGGAGACGACCTTCAGCGGCCGGCCGGAAGATGCCGGCTATCCGCGCATGTTCACGCCGCACCGCCGCCCCTACCCGACTCGGGACGGCCACATCTGCCTGATGGCCGTGAACGACGACCAGTGGCGCCGCCTCTACAAGGCGCTCGACCGGCACGACCTCGCCGACGATCCGCGCTTCGCCGGGATGGAGGGACGGATCGGCCACATCGACACGCTCTACGGCATCATCGGCGAGACGATGCTGACGCGTACGACCGCCGAGTGGCAGGCGCGGCTCGACGAGGCCGACGTGCCGAACGCGCGGATGAACGATCTGGCCGCGGTGATCGCCGACCCGTACCTGGCGGAGACCGGCTTCTTCCGGCGCTACCAGCATCCGACCGACGGGCCGCACACCGCCATGGCCTTCCCGATCGATTTCTCGGAAAGCCCCGCCGGCATGCGGCGCCCGGCGCCGCCGCTCGGCGATGCGAACCGGGCGATCCTGTCGGAACTCGGTTACGACGACGCGGAGATAGCCGGGCTCACCGGCGGCTGAAGCGCGGGCTTCTTCGGAACGACGCTCGCCGCTCGCCACCGGCCGGCCAGCGCCGGCGAACAAGCGATCGGGGCGGCAGCACCTCGCTCATTCCGGGCCGGACCTGCGCCGCCGCGCCGCCGGACCGCTCGCTTCGCCCCAGCGGCGCACACCCCCCGTATCCAGGCCGAAAAGGTCGAGCACGCGCCCGACCGAGTGGTCGACCAGATCGTCGACACTCTCCGGCCGGGCGTAGAAGGCCGGCAGCGGCGGCGCCACGATCGCCCCCATCTCGGCCAGGGAGAGCATCGTGCGCAGGTGACCGACATGAAACGGCGTCTCGCGCACCATCAGCACCAGCCGCCGCCGCTCCTTCAGGACCACGTCGGCCGCACGCGTCAGCAGGTTCGACGTAACGCCGGTCGCAATCTCCGACATGGTCCGCACCGAACAGGGGGCGACGACCATGCCGAGCGTCCGGAACGAACCGCTGGAGATCGCGGCACCCACGTCCTGAACCGGATGGCAGACGTCGGCGAGCGCCTTCACGTCGGCGATCTTCCAGTCCGTCTCGTAGGCGATGGTCATCTCCGCCGCCTTGGACACGACCAGATGGCTCTCCACGCCGAGCCCCTTCAGCGCCTGCAGCATCCGGATGCCATAGACCGCGCCGGAGGCACCGCTGATCCCGACGACCAGCCGCGGCCGGCCAGCCGGATCGTTAGAGGGGGCCGTCACCCCTCCCTCGCCCGGTCGCGGAGGGCGAATTTCTGGATCTTCCCCGTCGAGGTCTTCGGCAGGGCGCCGAAGATGACCGTCCGGGGCGCCTTGTAGTGGGCCATGTTGGCACGGCAGAAGGCGACGATCTCCTCGACGGTCACGGCCGCACCCGGTTTCAGTTCCACGAACGCGCAGGGAGTCTCGCCCCATGTCTCGTCGGGCTTCGCGACGACCGCCGCCTCCATGACGGCCGGATGGCGGTAGAGGACCTGCTCGACCTCCACCGAGGAGATGTTCTCACCGCCCGAGATGATGATGTCCTTGGAGCGGTCCTTGAGTGCCACATAGCCGTCCGGGTGCATGACGCCCAGGTCGCCGGTGTGGAACCAGCCGCCGGCGAAGGCGGCGTCCGTCGCCGGCGGGTTCTTGAGGTAACCCTTCATCACGACGTTGCCGCGCATGAAGACCTCGCCCATCGTCTCGCCGTCGGCGGGCACGGGCTCCAGCGTCTTCGGGTCGGCGACCATCAGTCCCTCCAGGACCGGGTAGCGTACGCCCTGGCGCGCTTTCTTGGCCGCCTGCTCCTCGGGCGGCAGCGCGTTCCAGTCGGCGTTCCAGTCGCACACCACGGCCGGGCCGTACACTTCGGTCAGGCCGTAGACATGGGTGACGCGGAAGCCGTCCGCCTCCATGCGCTGCAGGGTCGAGGGCGGCGGCGGCGCGGCGGCCGTCATGACCTTGACGACATGGTCGAAGGCGCGGCGCTGCTCGGACCCGGCGTTGATCAGCATGTTCAGCACGATCGGCGCGCCGCAGAAATGGTCGACCCGGTGCTCCGCGATCGCGTCGAAGATCGACTTGGGCTCGACCCGGCGCAGGCAGACATGGGTCCCCGCCCGCTCGGTGACGGTCCACGGGAAGCACCAGCCGTTGCAGTGGAACATCGGCAGGGTCCAGAGATAGACCGGATGGTGCGGCAGATCCCAGGTCAGTCCGTTGCCGAGCGCCAGGAGGTAGGCGCCGCGATGATGGTAGACGACGCCCTTGGGGTTGCCCGTGGTGCCCGAGGTGTAGTTGAGGGCGATCGCATCCCACTCGCCCGCCGGCGGCTGCCAGCGATAGTCCGGATCGCCCTCGGCGAGCAGCGCCTCGTAGTCGAGGGATCCCAGCCGCTCGCCCGGCCCGCCATACGCGGGATCGTCGATGTCGACGACGAGGATGTCGCGCCGGAGCATGCCGAGGGCCGCGCGCACCGTCGGCGCATATTCCCGGTCGGCGATCAGCGCCTTCGCCTCGCCATGCTCCAGGATGAAGGCGATGGTCGCCGCGTCCAGCCGCGTGTTCAGCGCGTTGAGCACGGCACCGCACATGGGCACGCCGAAATGCGCCTCCAGCATCTCGGGAATGTTGGGCGCCATGACCGCGACCGTGTCGCCGCGCCCCATGCCCCGCGCCGCGAGGGCCGACGCCAGCCGCCTGCAGCGCCGGGCGGTCTCCGCCCAGGTGTAGCGGCGCGCGCCGTGGATCGCGGAGAGGCGCAGCGGGAACACCGCCGCGGTCCGCTCCAGGAAGCCGAGCGGCGTCAGAGCCGCGTGGTTGGCGGCGTTCCGGCCGAGATGCCGGTCGTAGATCGTCTCGTCGGTGTCGGTCATGCGCGTCTCCGCTGTCGCGCCAATCTAGTATCCCCCGGCCCCGAGGGCCACGCCGCCGGGCGTGCCCGGATGGGTCGGCGGGCGCCCGATGCGTTTGTCCTTGGATCGTCACCGCGTTCGGCTAAGGTCCCGCGCTCGCGTTCGCGGAGCCAACCATGGCGACGGTCATCGAAGCCGACAATCTGTCCAAGCGCTACGGCGCGGTCGAAGCGGTGCGGGGCGTCAGCTTCGCCATTCCGCAGGGCGTCTGCATCGGCCTGCTCGGCCCCAACGGCGCCGGCAAGACGACGACGATGCGCATGCTGATGGGCCTCACCCGGCCGACCGGCGGCCGGCTCAGCGTGTTCGGCGTGGCACCCGAGTCGCTCGGCCGAGCCTATCGCGCCCGAATCGGCCTGGTGCCGCAGGAGGACAATCTCGATCCCGACCTGTCGGTGCGGCAAAACCTGGACGTCTACGGCCGCTATTTCGGGATTCCGGCGGCGGTTCTCGCCCGGCGGGTGCCGGAACTGCTCGATTTCATGCAGCTGGGCGAACGCGGCGACGCCAAGGTGATCCAGCTTTCGGGCGGCATGAAGCGGCGGCTCGTCATCGCCCGCGCCCTGATCGCGGATCCCGAACTCGTCGTGCTCGACGAGCCGACCACGGGGCTCGACCCGCAGGCGCGAGTACTGATCTGGCGCCGGCTGCTCGACCTGAAAAAGCAGGGCAAGACGCTGCTGCTCACGACGCACTACATGGACGAGGCGCAGCGCCTGTGCGACCGGATCGTCATCATCGACGCCGGACGCGTGCTGGACGAGGACACGCCGCGCGGCCTGATCGGCCGCCATGTGCGCGGTCATGTCTTCGAGGTCGCGAAGCCGCTGCCCGACGGGTTCGACCGGGAGAGTCTCGAACAGGAGGACATCGGCGACGCCGTGCTCTTCTATGTGGGCGCGCCCGAAGACATGCTGCGCCGCCTGCCGCCGACGGCGACGTATCTGCACCGCGCCGCGAACCTGGAAGACGTGTTCCTGCGCCTCACGGGCCGGAGCCTGCGCGAAGGCTGATCCGATGACATTGCTGAACCGATTCACGCTGGCCGTCGGCCGGCGGCAGTTTCTGGTCTGGCGGCGGCTGATGTGGTCGTCGCTCGTGACGAACGTGCTGGAGCCGCTGATCTTCCTGTTCGCCTTCGCCTACGGGCTGGGCGCGGTGATCGAGCGGGTCGGCGACCTCGACTATCTCGTGTTCGTCGTGCCCGGGATGATGTGCTACGCGGTCATGTTCGCGTCCAGCTTCGAGACGTCGATCCACGCCTATGCGCGGTTCCAGATGCAGCGCACCTGGGACGCGATCCTGGCGACCCCGGTGTCGCTCGGCGAACTGCTGGCGGGCGAGGCGCTCTGGGCGATGCTGAAGGGGCTCTTGTCGGCGACCTGCGTCCTCCTCATCGGCGCCCTATGGGGCGGCGTTCCCGACCTCGCCACGGCACTCCTCGCCTATCCCGCGCTGGCCCTGGGGGGCATCTGCTTCGCCTGCTGCGGACTGGCGGCGACCGCGCACGCCAGGAACTGGGAGTTCTTCGCCTATTTCTTCACCTTCTGGGTGACCCCGATGTTCGTGTTCTCGGGGACCTTCTTCGAGGTGACGCGCTTCCCCTGGTTCATCCAGATCGTCGCCTGGCTGCTGCCGGCGACGCACCTGATCGCTGTGGTCCGGCCGATCACCGCCGGCCTGCCGCTCGACCTTCTCGCCGCGGCCGGGCACGCGGCCTACCTCGCCGCGATGTCGGCGATCGCGTTCGCGCTCGCGCACTATCGCGTCGGACGGCGGATGTACGACTGAGGGCCCGCGCGGCGCGCGGACCCTCATGCCGCGGGGCGGGCGGCCGCCGATCGCGCGATGTCCGCCGCGAGCTTTTCGCTGACCGGCGTCATCGGCAGGCGCACCTCCGGCGAGGGGATCAGCCCGCGGCACCAGAGCCAATGCTTGATCGGTGCGGGCGACGGCTCGGAGAAGAGCATTCGCACCGTATCGACCAGGCCGTTCCAGCGGGCCAGTGCCGCCGTCCGGTCGCCGGCGATGAGCAGGTCGCGCACGGCTCTGAAGCCGGCCGGATCGACATGCGCCGAGGCGAGAATGCCGCCCGCCGCCCCTTGCGCCACCGCCAGATGGAACTGCACGTCCTCGCCCGTCATCACGGCGAAGCCGGCCGGACGCCGCCGCAGCAGCTCCGAGGACTGCGCCACCTCCGCCGCACAGTCCTTCACACCGATGACGTTCGGCAGTTCCGCCAGTCGTAGCAGCGTATCGTTGCTGAGATTGACGCCGGTCCGGTAGGGGATGTTGTAGACGACGATCGGTCGGTCGGTCGCCGCGGCTATGGCGGCGAAATGGCGGTAGAGGCCGTCCTGCGACGGCCGCGTGTAGTAGGGACAGGCGACCAGATAGCCGTCGACCGGCCAGTGCCGCGTCGCCTCCAGCGTGCCGAGGAGCTTCGCGGTCCAGCTGCCCGAGAGACCGAGATAGACGGGTACCCGCCCCGCCGCCGTCTGCGCGGCGGTGACCGTCAGGGCCTCGGTCTCCGCCATGTCGAGCGCCAGCCCCTCGCCGGTCGTGGCGCCCACGATCAGGCCGTCGACGCGCGCCCCCACATAGTGGCGCACCAACCGGGCGACCGCCTCGTGGTCGATGGCCCCCGCCCGGAAGGGGGTGACGAGCGGCAGCCACACGCCCGAGATCGGGGGGCCGCCGGGCGGTTCGGATCCTCTGCTCATGTCTATCCTCCTTTCCGGGACTCGGACCGGGGACGGGCATGAAAAAGGCTCCGTCCGGATCCGGCGGAGCCCTTGGGCAGTTTCGGCGTAGCGTTCTATCGGCGCGTGCGCGAGCCCTCGGGTCTCCAGGACCAGAGTTTGGTAACCATGACGGTGGCGGCTCGGTGTCGGCGCATGCGGTTCTGTTAACGCGCCCGCCATCGTCCTGTCAATCGCCTTGGGGCGTGGCAAGCGGCGCTTCTATGCCTATGCTTGATCCGCGCCCGCCAAGGAGGCCGAACGGCTGCATGATTCCGATCCACGACGATAATCCGACCAGCATAACGCCCGTCGTCACCATCGCGTTGATCGCAGCCAACGTCCTGGTGTTCCTGTGGGAACTGACGCTGCCGCCGGCGGGGCTGCAGGCCGCGTTCTACGCCTTCGGCCTGGTACCGTCGGTGCTGACGGGCGAGTCGCGTCTTCCCGCGGATCTCGCGGCGATCCCTCCCGCGGCATCCATCTTCACCTCGATGTTCCTGCACGGCGGCTGGATGCACCTGATCGGGAACATGCTCTATCTCTGGATCTTCGGGAACAATATCGAGGACGCCTGCGGCCATCTGCGCTTCGTCCTGTTCTACCTGGCCTGCGGCGTTGCGGCAGCGGCCGCGCAGATCGCGAGCGATCCCGGCTCCACCATTCCGATGGTCGGTGCCAGCGGCGCGATCGGCGGCGTCCTGGGGGCCTACCTTCTGCTCCATCCGCGCGCCCGCGTCCTCGTTCTGATCCCGATCTTCTTCTACATGCACGTCGCGCGGATCCCGGCCCTGTTCGTGCTCGGAATCTGGTTCGTCCTGCAGTTCGTACAATCCGCCGGGGTGCCCGAAGACGCGACGGGCGGCGTCGCCTACTGGGCACATATCGGCGGCTTCGTCGCCGGGGCGCTTCTCATTCTCGTCATGCGGCGCCGGGGCGTTCCGCTGTTCGAGGGCCGCGCCGCCCGCACGCCCCCGCGGCGGCGCCAACGCGGCCCCTGGGGCTGAACGCCCATGCCGGAACGCACACGACAGGTCCGCGTGGGGATGCTGCAGGCGCTGGCGGTCGGTGCCGGAGCCGCCCTGCCGCTGCTCGTCTTCGCGATCGTCATGGTCGCCCTGTTCGACCGCGAACAGGAGCGCGCGATCGAACAAATGATCCGCCAGCACGCCCGCAGCGCCGTTCAGGTGGTCGAGCGATACGTCGCGGCGGACATCAAGGCGCTGCACGTCCTGGCGCACGCCACCCCGGCCGACGCCCCGGAAGGCTTCTTCATGGAACTCCGCCGCGTCGTCACGGCCGATCCGCACTGGATGTCCGTGCGCCTGAAGGGCGTGCCCGGGCTGGACACGCTGGCCCTGGCGAGCCGGCGTGGCGGCATGCTCTCGCCGGAAATCGCGGAACTGACACCGTCGGCAGTGGAGACCGCCATCGTCCGCGGCGCATGGATCGGGGGCCTCGAGTCGATCGAGCAGCCCCAGCCGCTCCAGTTCGTCCGCCTTGTCGTCCCGGTGGTTCGGGAAAGCGTACCACGGGCTCTGCTGACGGCTTTCATCGATCCGGCGATCTACAGCCAGGCACTGCGCGAAGCCGGCATACCGGAGGACTGGACGGTCGCCGTCCTCGACCGGGACAGCGTGATCGTCGGCCGCGTGCGCTCGCCCGAAACCTACGTCGGCGTCCGGGCCACCGAATCGCTGCAGCGCGAGATCGGCATGGGGACCGACCGGCTGTTCTTCGCGACCAACCAGGAGGGGCAGCGGGTCTACACCGCGATCTTCCGCTCGCCGTTCTCCGGCTGGATCGTCGCGATCGGCGTTCCCGCTGCGGTGATCGAAGCGCCGGTCATGCGGACGATGCTGACCGTGGCGATCGGTGGCCTCGGAGCGATCCTCCTGGCCGTGCTGATGGGGGCGACCCTGGCGCGCAGCTTCGCCTCGCGGAGTGCTGCCGAACGCCAGTTGGCCATCCTGGCGAGCGAACGCGAGACGGAGCAGCGCGTCACCGACATCGCCGCCAATCTGCCCGGCGCGATCATCCGCCGGGTGCTGCACCCGGACGGCACCATCACCTATCCCTATGTCAGCGAGCGCATGGCGGACGTCATGGGGATGCCCATCGAGGAAGCCCGCAAGGCCGGCTCCCTGCGCGACTGGGCACCATACGTCCACCCGGACGACCGGCCGGTCTGGCATCGCGCGGTGATGAAATCGGCCCGGACGATGCAGCCCTACCGCTTCGACGCCCGCGCGATCGGCCGCGACGGCGTCGAGCGGTGGGTCCGCTCGATCGGCCATCCACGCCGGCGGGCCGACGGCGCGATCGTCTGGGACGGCGTCATCCTGGACGTGACCGAAGCGAAGAAGGCCGAACAACGTCAGGCACTTCTGGTCCAGGAGTTAAGCCATCGGGTGAAGAACACGCTCGCCGTCGTCATCGCGATCGCGCGGCGGACGATGAGCCAGACGGCCACGAAGGAAGAGTTCGCAGCCGCCTTCGAGGGCCGGCTGCAGGCGCTCGCCCGCGCCCACACCCTGCTGACCCGCACCCGCTGGGGAGGCTCCAGCCTGCGCGACGTGATCGAAGAAGCGCTCGCCCCCTTCCGGCGCGACCTCGGCAGCACCTTCACCCTCGACGGCCCGGACCTGTCGGTCGATCCGCGGACCGCCATCACGCTTACCCTCGTCCTGCATGAGCTCGCCACCAACGCCGCCAAGTACGGCGCCCTCACCACCGCGGGCGGGACGATCACGCTCCTGTGGACCGTCGATCCCGACCATCGCCAGCTCGACCTCGTCTGGACCGAGCGCGGCGGCCCACCGGCGGCGGCGCCCAGCAGAAGCGGCTTCGGGACGACCTTGATCACCCGCAGCATCGCGCACGAACTCGGCGGCAGGGCGACGCTGACTTTCCCGCCGGAGGGGGCGGAGTGCCGAATGACGATTCCGCTCGGCCCGGACCCCGCCACCTGATCCGGGCGCCTGATCCGGGCGCCGCGGCCGTCCATGGTGACGCAGGCCGGGGCATGCGCCCGGCAAACCGCTCGCATGCGGAATATAGACCTGCTCTAATGCGGTGACGGTCCGAAACGTCCGGCCCAAGGCACCGGCCGCGCATCGGATGGACGTCACCGCCGGAGCGCCCCCGTGTGAGCGTGCCCTTCTGCCTGTTCGCGGTCCTGGTGCTGCTGTCGGCCTGCCCGATGGGCGCTTGGGCGGCCCGCCGCCCGGAGGGCGCCGTACTCGTCTACGGCGTGTGCGCGGCGGTCGCCGCCCTGTTGTCGGCGACCGCGCTGACGCGCCTCCTCGTACCCTCAGACGAAGCCGCCGTCGTACTGCCGCTGGGGATCCCGTGGCTGCAGGCGCATTTCCGCCTCGACGGCCTGTCCGCGTTCTTCCTGCTGGTGCTGAATCTGGCGGCGACGGCGGCCAGCGTCTACGGCATGGGGCATGGCGCCCGTGCGCAGGAACCGGGCCGCGTCCTGCCCTTCTATCCGCTGTTCCTGGCCGGCATGAACCTCGTCCTGCTGGCGGGCGACGCCTTCACCTTCCTGCTGTCGTGGGAGTCGATGTCGCTGGCCTCGTGGGCCCTGGTGATGGCGAACCACCGGTCGGTCGAGGCCCAGCGCGCGGGCTTCGTCTACATCGTGATGGCCGCGTTCGGCACCCTGGCACTCCTGCTCGCCCTCGGACTGATGGCGGGCGCCGAGGGTGCCTATTCTTTCGAGCAGCTCCGGGGGCGCGAGACGACCGAGGGGCTGAGCGTGCTGGTGCTGATCCTGATGCTGGTCGGCGCCGGATCGAAGGCGGGCCTGGCACCGCTGCACGTCTGGCTGCCGCTCGCCCATCCGGCCGCCCCGTCGCATGTCTCCGCCCTGATGAGCGGCGTGATGACGAAGGTCGCGGTGTACGGGCTGCTGCGGATCCTGGTCGACCTGCAGGGCGACGTCGCCTGGTGGTGGGGGGCGCTGATCATGACGCTGGGCGGCCTGACCGCAGTCCTGGGCGTCCTGCACGCGCTCGTCGAAACCGACCTGAAGCGCCTGCTCGCCTACAGCACCGTGGAGAATGTCGGTATCGTCTTCATCGGCATCGGCCTCGGCATGGCGTTCCAGGCGAACGGAATGGAGGCGGCGGCGGCTCTGGCCTACACGGCCGCGCTGTTCCATGTCCTCAACCACTCCTGGATCAAGAGCCTGCTCTTCCTCGGCGCCGGGGCTGTCCTGCATGCCACCGACGAGCGCCGGCTGGACGGCCTCGGCGGCCTGATCGGGCGGATGCCGGTCACCGCCTTCTGCTTCCTGGTCGGTTCGGCGGCCATCGCCTCGCTGCCGCCGCTCAACGCCTTCGCCTCCGAATGGATGACCCTGCAGGCGATCCTGCTGAGCCCCGACCTGCCGCAGTGGCTGCTGCGCTTCCTGGTGCCCGCGGTCGGGGCCATGCTGGTGCTGGCGGCGGCGCTGGCGGCGGCCGTCTTCGTCAAGGCGTTCGGCGTCACCTTCCTGGGCCGCGCCCGGTCCGGGGCAGCGGCCGCGGCGCATGAGACCGATCGGTGCGCGAGTGCCGCCATGATCGGCCTCGTCACCCTCTGCGCCACCGCCGGGCTCTTCCCCGGCTTGGTCGTCCGGCTGATCGATCCGGCGACGCTGCTGCTCTCGGCGGCAGCCCCGGCGGCCCCCCTGGCGCCGACGGATCTGCTCTACATCATGCCGGCGGGAGCGGAGCGGGCATCCTACAGCGGCCTCCTGGTGTTCCTGTTCGTCGCGATCTCCGCCTGGGGCGCAGCCGCACTGATTCACCGAAAGGCGTCGCGAGCGACACGCCGGGCGCCCGCCTGGGATTGCGGCTTCGCCGTGGAGAGCCCGGCATTCCAGTACGGCGCCGGCAGCATGGCCCAGCCGCTGCGCCGGGTGTTCTGCACGATGGTCTTCCGGGCCAGGGAAACCGTGGAGATGCCGCCTCCGGGAAGCGTGGCGCCGGCGCGCTTCGCAGTCTCGATGCGGGACCCGGCCTGGGACCTTCTCATCAATCCCGCCGGCCGCGCGCTGATGTTCGTGGCCGACCGGTTGAACGGGCTGCAGTTCCTGACGATCCGGCGCTATCTCGCGATGATGTTCGCCGGACTGATCGCGCTCCTCGTCCTGGTCGCGCTATGGCGGTGACCCGATGACGGCGGCCGTCGGCCTCATCCTCCAGGGCCTGCAGATGGCCCTCGTGCTCGCCCTGGCGCCGCTGCTGATCGGCTGGGTGCGCACGGTGAAGGCGCGCCTGACACGGCGACGCGGCGCCTCGATCCTGCAGCCCTATCGCGACATCTGGCGCCTGCTGCACAAGGAGGCGGTCCTCGCCGAGAACGCCTCCTGGCTGTTCCGCACGACGCCCTATCTCGTCTTCGCGGCGATCTGGGTGGCGGCGGCGCTGGTACCGACCTATGCGGCCGGGCTCGCCTTCAGCGGCGCCGCCGACCTGATCGTCGTCGTGGCGCTGCTAGGGTCGGCCCGGTTCTTCCTGGCACTCGCCGCCCTCGACACGGGCACCAGCTTCGGCGGCATCGGCGCGTCGCGCGAGATGACGATCGCCGCGCTGGCGGAACCTGCGATGATCATGCTGGTCTTCACCCTGGCCCTCGTCGCCGGCACCACATCCATCTCCGGCATCGCCGAACATGTCCTGACGCACGATGTCGGGCTGCGCGTCTCCCTGGGCCTGGCGCTGATCGGCCTCGTCATCGTGGCGATCGCCGAGAACGGCCGCATCCCCGTCGACAACCCCGCCTCGCATCTCGAACTGACGATGGTGCACGAGGCCATGGTGCTCGAATATTCCGGACGCCACCTGGCCATGATCGAGCTGGCCGCGGCGCTGAAACTGCTGCTCTACGTCTCGCTGCTGGGCACGCTGTTCGTCCCGTGGGGCGTGACGCTGCCCGGTGCCGGACCGTCGGCGCTGGCGGCCGGAATTGCGGCATGGCTGGGCAAGCTCGCCGTCGCCGGGCTGCTCCTCGCGTTGTTCGAGACGTCGATCGCCAAGATGCGCGTGTTCCGTGTGGGCGAGTTCCTGGGCGGCGCGCTGCTGCTGGGCCTGCTCGGCACCGTGCTTCTCTTCGTGTCGCGGAGCCTCTGATGCACGGCCTCGCCTTCGATGTCGCCCACATGCTCGCGGGCGCGATGCTCGTCGCCAGCTTCGCCCTCCTCTTTCAGAGGCGCATGTCCGGGGTGATCGACACCTACGCCGTGCACTCGCTGATCCTGACCGTGGCCGCCGCCTGGCAAGCCTACATCCAGGACGGACATCACCTGTTCGTGACGGCCGCCGTGGCGCTCGTATTCAAGACGCTGATCATCCCGATCGCGCTGCGCCGGATCGTCCGGCGTCTGGAAATCCATCGTTCGGTCGAGACCGTGATCGGCGTCGGCCCGACGATGCTGTTGGGCGTGGGCCTGGTCGCGCTGTCGATCCTGCTGATCTTCCCGGTCACCGAGACGGCGGACGCGCTGGCGCGGGAGGACCTCGCGCTGGCGCTGTCCGTCATCCTGCTCGGCCTTCTGATGATGATCACCCGGCGCAACGCCATCACCCAGGTGATCGGTTTCCTGTCGCTGGAGAACGGCCTGATCCTGGCCGCCGTCGGCGTGCGCGGCATGCCGCTGGTGGTGGAGATCAGCGTCGCCTTCTCGGTACTCGCGGCATTCGTGGTCTTCGGCGTGTTCTTCTTCCGCATCCGCGAGCGCTTCGACACGCTCGACGTCCAGGCGCTGGGCGAGTTCCGCGGTGAGCGCCGATGACCGGGGCGGGGAGCGGCGACCTGGCCCTGTGGCTGGTGCTGGGCGTTCCGGCGGCTGCCGCCGGGCTGTTGGCGCTGCTGCCCGGCTATCGCCTCACGGCCCGCCTGAACGTTGCAGCCGCACTGGCGACGCTGACCGGAGGCCTGATCCTGCTGGCCGAGCGCCCCACGCCCGGACCATACCTGCAGGTGGACGACTTCAACGTCTATCTGATCGTGCTCAACACCTTCGTCGGCTTCACCACCAGCGTGTTCAGCGCGACCTACATCGCCCACGAACTGCGGACCGGACGCCTGACCCCGGCCTATGTCCGGTTCTACCATGCGATGTATCAGGTAATGATGCTCGCGATGAACCTGGCGCTGCTCGCCAACAATATCGGGCTGCTCTGGGTGGCGGTGGAGGCGGCGACGATCTCCACCGTACTGATGGTCGGCATCTACCGGACGCACGCGGCGATCGAGGCGGCGTGGAAGTACTTCATACTGGGCAGCGTGGGGATCGCCCTGGCGCTGTTCGGTACGATCCTCGTCTATTTTGCCGCACAGCAGGTGATGGGCGAAGGCCTCGCCGCGATGGCCTGGGACACGCTTCATGCGCGCGCGGCCGACCTGGACGCGCCGCTGCTCAATCTGGCCTTCGTCTTCATACTGGTCGGCTATGGCACCAAGGCCGGCCTGGTCCCCTTCCACGCCTGGCTGCCCGACGCCCACGCCGAGGGCCCGACGCCGATCTCGGCGGTCCTGTCGGGGCTGCTGCTGAACGTGGCCATCTATGCCATCCTGCGCTTCAAGATGCTGCTCTCGGCCAATGGGGACGCCATGGCGCCGGGACCGATCATGATCGCGATGGGGCTCTCCACCCTCCTCTTCGCCGCCTTCATGCTCTACCGCCGCAACGACGCGAAGCGGCTCTTCGCCTACTCGTCGATCGAGCATATGGGCATCATCACCTTCGCGTTCGGCATGAGCGGACCGCTCGCCAACTTCGCGGGCCTGCTCCACATGGCCATGCACAGCCTCGCCAAGTCCGCCGTGTTCTTCGCGATCGGTCACGCCGCACAGGCGAAGGGAAGCCAGCGCCTGGACGCGATCCGGGGTCTCGGCAGCACCCATCCGACCCTCGCACTCGGCCTCGCCGTGGCGGTGCTCACCATCGCGGGTATGCCGCCGTTCGGCATCTTCATGAGCGAATTCCTGGTGGTGTCGTCGACCTTCGCCCGCGAGCCGCTGCTGGCGGCGCCCCTGGTTTTGGGCCTGATGGTGGCGTTCGGCGCGCTGGCGATGCGCCTGCACGGCATGGTCTTCGGCGAGCCGTCCCCCGGTGCCGCGCCGGTGGAAGCCTCCTACGTACCCCTGTTCGCCCATCTGGCGCTGGTGGTGGTCGC
Source organism: Alphaproteobacteria bacterium (assembly GCA_046296375.1). Classification (GTDB taxonomy): domain Bacteria; phylum Pseudomonadota; class Alphaproteobacteria; order JAJUGE01; family JAJUGE01; genus Constrictibacter. The sequence goes on from JBKBLL010000004.1 coordinate 26,257, forward strand.
CGGCGTGTGGCTGCCGGCACCGCTGGTCGCGTGGTTCCAGGCGGTCGCGACGATGCTGGGATAGAGCGATGACGATGTGCGCATTCCCGCCCGGGGCGGCAGGATGAACGGCCGCACCCTCCGCGGCACGATGGTGCCGCATCACCTGCCCTGGCCGCGCCAGGTGCTCGACCGCTTCGACCAGCCGGACCTCGCCGCCTTCCTGGGCTCAGGCGACACGGAACTGCTCGGTCTCTGGGGCGATGCCGGCGCCGTCCACACGGCCTTGCGCGATCCCGCCTCGGGCGCCCTGGCCGTCGCGACGATGCCCTGTCCGACCGGCCGCTTCCCCTCCATCGCCGCGGTCCGGCCGGGTGCGCTCCGCCTCGAACGGGCGGTCCGGGACATGTTCGGGCACGAGCCGATCGGCGCTGTCGACAGCCGCCCCTGGCTCGACCACGGCCTCTGGCCCGTCACCGCGCCTCTCGCGGCAGATCCGCCGGCACCCGTCGAGCCCGCCGCGCCGCAGCCGGCGGCCGTGCCCTATCCGTTCCTGCCGGTCGAAGGCGACGGCCTGCACCAGATCCCTGTCGGTCCGGTCCATGCCGGCATCATCGAGCCCGGCCATTTCCGCTTCCACGCCAGTGGCGAGACGGTGGTCCGGCTGGAGCAGCGGTTGGGCTATGTCCATCGCGGCGTCGAGAGCCTGCTCGCGGGCGCCGACCTCGATCGGGCCACCCGGCTGGTCGCCCGGGTCTCCGGCGACAGTACCGTCGCCTACGCCTATGCCTTCGCCCGCGCCGTCGAGGCTGCGACCGGCACGGAGCCCCCGCGGCGCGCCGTCTGGCTCAGGGCGCTCATGGCCGAACTGGAGCGGCTCGCCAACCATCTCGGGGACATCGGCGCCATCTGCAACGACGCCGCCTTCGCGCTGATGCATGCCCATACCGGCATCCTGCGCGAACGGCTGCTGCAGGCGGCGGACGCCGCCTTCGGGCATCGGCTGATGATGGACCGGGTCGTGCCGGGCGGTACGGCGGTCGACCTGCATGCGGACGGGATCCAGGCGGTCCGCGACGCCGTGGCCGAGGTCCGCAAGCGCTTCCCGGCGCTGATCCGGCTCTACGACCGCACCGCATCGCTGCAGGACCGCACCGTCACGACCGGGTTCGTCCGGCCGGACTATGCGACCGCCTACGCGGCGGGCGGCTATGTCGGGCGTGCCTCGGGCCGCGCGTTCGACGTCCGGCGCGACGCGACCTACGCGCCCTACGACGCGCTGGCGTTCGAGGTGCCGGTCCGCAATGACGGCGACGTGAACGCGCGGGTCTGGATCCGCATCCGCGAGGTCGAGCAGAGCCTGGGCCTGGTCGACCAGATCCTTTCGGCCCTCCCCGGCGGCCCCCATCGCGCCGACATCGGCCCGTCTTCGGGCGAGGGCGTTGGGCTGGTCGAAGGCTTCCGCGGCGACGTGCTGGTCTGGCTGCGCATCGGCGGCGACCACCGGATCGAGCGCTGCCACCCCCGTGACCCGTCCTGGTTCCAGTGGCCGCTGCTGGAGGCCGCGATCGCGGACAACATCGTCGCCGACTTCCCCCTGTGCAACAAATCGTTCAACTGCTCCTATGCCGGCCATGATCTGTAGGTGGACTTTTCCTCTTCGCCGTCATTGCGAGGAGCCGAGCGACGAAGCACTCCGGGGCCGGCGCGCGGACCGTGGATTGCGTCGCCTGCGGCTCGCAATGACGGGGCGGGGATGGGAATCCTTCCATGCGTAGCCTCCTCTTCCAGGCGTTCCGGAGGCCCGTGACGGTGGCGCGGCCCACCGCATCCGAGGCGGCGCTGGCGGAACTGGCCGAGGCGGTCGACCTCGCCGCCAAACGCCGGCTGGGACGCAGCCTGTCGATCCGCGAGGTGGACGCCGGCTCCTGCAACGGCTGCGAACTGGAGATCCACGCGCTCAACAACGCCGTCTACGATCTGGAACGCTTCGGCTTCCGCTTCGTCGCCTCGCCGCGGCATGCCGACGTACTGCTGGTGACGGGTCCCGTCACGACGAACATGCGCGAGGCCCTGGAGCGGACCTGGACGGCGACGCCGGAGCCGAAATGGGTCGTCGCGGTCGGCGACTGCGCGGCGGGCGGCGGACTCTTCGCCGGCAGCTACGCCGTGGCGGGGGGCGTTTCCGATGTGGTACCCGTCGACCTCCACATTCGGGGCTGCCCGCCGACGCCGACGGAGCTGCTGCAGGGCCTGCTGGCCCTCCTCGAGGCGAAGCCCGATAATGTCCGGACCTGAAAAGAGGAGAACGCCATGGCCGCTTACGAGTTCTGCAAGGTCGAGAAGGAAGGCCGCATCACCGTCGTGACCCTCAACCGTCCGGAGGTGATGAACGCCCTGCACTGGCCGGCGCATTTCGAACTGGAGAAGGTCTGGGACGATTTCGCCGCCGATCCCGACCAGTGGGTCGCCATCGTCACCGGTGCGGGCGACCGCGCCTTCTCGGCAGGCAACGACCTCAAGTTCCAGGCCGCCGGCAACAAGATCCGGCGCGCCAAGACCGGTTTCGCGGGCCTGACCAACCGCTACGACCTCGAGAAGCCGGTGATCGCGGCCGTGAACGGCGTGGCGATGGGCGGCGGTTTCGAGATCGCGCTGGCCTGCGACATCATCGTGGCCGCCGAGAACGCCCGCTTCGCCCTGCCCGAGCCGCGGGTCGGCCTGATGGCGGGTGCCGGCGGCGTGCATCGCCTGCCGCGTCAGATCCCGCTGAAGCAGGCCATGGGCATGATCCTAACCGGTCGCCACGTGCCGGCGGCCGAGGGCAAGGAACTCGGCTTCGTCAACGAGGTGGTGCCCGCCGGACAGGCGCTGGAGGGCGCGAAGCGCTGGGCCAAGCTGATCCTGGAATGCTCGCCCATGTCGATCCGCGCCTCCAAGCAGGCCGTCTATAACGGCCTCGACATGGGGAACCTGGAGGGCGCTGTGCGCAACGTCTACACCGCGCAGGCGGCGATGATCGAAAGCGAGGACTATGTCGAAGGCCCGAAGGCCTTCGCCGAGAAGCGCCCGCCGCAGTGGAAGAACCGGTAGGCGAGCGGCGTACCATTATCCCGGAGCGCGGGCGTCCCGCCCGCTCCCCACCCCTCGCGGGATCGCGGGGAAGGGCAGGCGAGACGCCCGCGCTCCGTCAGCACGAGACCGATCATGACCGATGCGAAGCGCGCGAGCGGCACCTGGGATCCGGGACAGTATGCCCGCTTCGGCGACCATCGCGTGCGTCCGGCGCTGGAACTGTTCGCCCGCGTCGATCATCCCGGACCCGCCCTCGCCGCGGACCTGGGATGCGGCGGCGGCGAGATCGCCCGGCTCATGGCCGAGCGCTGGCCGCAGGCGCGCGTCATCGGCATGGACTCCTCGACGGAAATGCTGGCGAAGGCCGCGAAGGCGCCCGCGCGGGTCGAGTGGCAGCAGGCCGACATCCGCACCTGGACGCCGCCCGGCAAGGCCGACCTGCTCTACTCCAATGCCATGCTGCACTGGGTGGAAGACCATGGCGCCGTGTTCCCGCGCCTGTTCGGCATGCTGGCACCGGGCGGTATCCTCGCCGTGCAGATGCCGCTCAGCTGGCCCGAGCCCTCGCATCAGGCGCTGCGGCAGGTCCTCGCCGATCTCGACCTCGGGGGACCGGACCTGCGTGCATCGGTCGACCGCCGCTGGGTCCTCGACACGGACTTCTACTACGACCTGCTGAAGCCGCTCGCCGACGGCGTCGACATCTGGGAGACGCGCTACCTTCAGGTGCTGCAGGGCGACGATCCGATCCTGGAATGGGTGAAGGGCACGGCGCTGACGCCGGTCCTCGACGCCCTCCCGCCCGCCGACCAGGAACGGTTCCTGTCCGAGTACGGATCACGGCTGCGCCGGCTCTATCCGCGCCGGGCGGGCGGCGAGACGCTGTTCCCCTTCCCGCGGCTCTTCATCGTCGCCCGGGCGGCGGCATGACCCCGGCCGCGACGGCGGCATGATCGTTGCTGACCGGAGGGATCATCGAATCCTTTCGGAGCGTGCATCATGGACGTCGGCGTCTTCATCCCGATCGGCAACAACGGCTGGCGGAAGCAGGGTCGTCCCCTACTTCCCCTTCGACACGCGCCCCAGCAGGTGGAATTCCGGATTGGGACGCAGGCTCATCATGTTGGCGAGGCGGTTCGACATGGCGAAAAAGGCCGCGATGGCGCCGATGTCCCAGATGTCGTCGTCGTCGAATCCGTGCGCCCGAAGGGCCGCGAAGTCGTCCTCGTCCACCTCCTCCGCGCGGCGGGAGACCTTCATCGCATAGTCCAGCATCGCGCGCTGGCGCGGTGTGATGTCGGCCTTGCGGTAGTTGGTCGCGATCTGGTCGGCGATGGTCGGGTTCTTCTCGCGGATGCGCAGGATGGCGCCGTGCGCCACCACGCAGTAGAGGCACTGATTCGCGCCGCTGGTGGCGACGACGATCATCTCGCGCTCGCCCTTGGTGAGGTTTCCGCCGCGCTCCATCAGCGCGTCGTGATGGGCGAAGAAGGCGCGGAACTCGTCCGGCCGATGCGCCAGCGCCAGGAAGATCGACGGCACGAAGCCGGACTTCTCCTGCACTGCCAGGATGCGCACGCGGATGTCGGCGGGCATGTCCGCGATCGCCGGTACCCTGAAGCGCGAAACGGGCGGGGTCGAACTGTCTGTCACGAAGCGGCTCCTGCTGCGGCTCTGCGGCGGTCGCGGCAGTCCTAGCGTCCCATCGCCCGCCGGCCAAGCCCCGCGTTCGGGGTCGCCGCTGTCAGGGGTGCGGGCCCCAGGGCGCGGCCTGGAGCAGCTTGTTTTCCTGGGTCAGGATCAGCGGCCGGATGCGCTTGGCGAACTCCAAGAAGACCGGGTCGGAATAGACCGCGGCCCAGTGGCGGCGGCGATCGGCGTCGTCCTCGTATTTCCACAAATGGACGAGCTGGTTGAGCGTGCCGATGTCGCTCTGGAAGTATCCGACGAGCTTGCCCGCATATTCGTCGTACCAGGGATATTGCTGATAGACGGCCACGGCTTCGGCCATCTTTCCGACATAGAGCGTGTAAGTGCGCAGTTCGTAAAGGGCCATACCGGGGTCCTCGATTGTTATGATCAGGCGTCGGCCAGCTCGGCGGCCGGCAGCGGCGCCCGCCCACGGATCATATCCGACGCCTTCTCGCCGATCATCAGCGAGCCGGCATTGGTGTTGGCCGACGGCATGCTCGGCATGATCGAGGCGTCGGCGACGCGCAGTCCTTCCAGCCCGTGCACGCGCAACTGGTCGTCGACCACCGCCGACGGATCGGTCGCTGGGCCCATGCGGCAGGTGCCCATCAGGTGGAAGGCGGTCGTCCCCTTCTGGCGGGCGAAGGCAAGCAGTTCATCGTCGCTCATAGCGGCGTCGCCGGGCAGTTCCTCGCCCGCGAAGTAGGGCGCGAGCGGCGTCGTGCGCAGCAGGCGGCGGGCCAGGCGGATGCCGCCGAGCAGGACCCGGCGGTCCATCTCATGCGCCAGATAGTTCGGCTGGATCGCCGGCGGCGCCAGCGCATCGGCCGACTTGGCGCGGACGAAGCCGAGGCTCTCCGGCCGGTGCTGCCATGCCGCCACCGTCATGCCGGGGAAGTCGTCGAGCTGCGACTGGACGCCTTCCTTGTAGCTCGCGGGCGTGAACGTCAACTGCAGGTCGGCCTTGCCGATCGCCGGATTCGATATCCAGAAGCAGTGCACCAGCGTCGGCTGGAGCGTGAGGATGCCCTGGCGTCGCACCGCATAGTCCAGGACCTCCTTGATCAGAGCGATGCCGCGCGTGCGCTCGTTGATCGAGGCGACGCCCTTCACCCGTCCGACGACGCGGACCGGGTAGTGGTCCCGGAGATTCTCCCCCACCCCGGCCAGCGCGTGCACGACCGGCACGCCGATGGAGGCCAGAAGTTCGGGCCCGCCGACACCGGAAACCTGGAGGAGTTGCGGCGAATTGACGGCCCCGCCGCAGAGGATCACCTCCCGCCGCGCACGGACCTCCTTCTCGGCCCCGCCGCGGCGGTAGCGGATGCCGACGGCGCGCCGCCCCTCGAACAGGATGCGCGTCGCGTGCGCCTTGGTCCGGACGTCGAGGTTCGGCCGCTTCATCGCCGGCCGGAGGAAGGCTCGGGCGGCGCTCATCCGGCGGCCCCCCGCCACCGCGCGCTGGAAGTAGCCGACGCCCTCCTGCGTGGCGCCGTTATAGTCGGGGTTGCGCGGGATGCCGATGCTGACCGCTCCCTCGACGAAGGCCTCGCACAGCGGATGCTTCCAGGCGAGATCCTCGATCGTCAGCGCACCGTCGCGGCCCCGATAGGCATCGTCACCGCCCCCGACGCGACGCTCGCTGCGCTTGAAGTAGGGCAGGACATCGGCATAGCCCCACCCGCGATTGCCCATCTGCGCCCAGCCGTCATAGTCGGCGCGCTGGCCGCGATTGTAGATGTGCCCGTTGATGGAACTGGACCCGCCCAGCACCTTGCCGCGCGGCGCATGGATGGAACGCCCGTCGATGCCCGCACCCGGCTCCGTCTGGTAGAGCCAGTTCACTGCCGGATCGACCAGCGTCTTCATGAACCCGGCCGGGATGTGGATGAAGGGGTTCCAGTCCCGCGGCCCGGCTTCCAGCACGCACACGGCGGTCTTCCCGTCCTCGCTCAGCCGGGCGGCGAGGACAGACCCGGCGGAGCCGGCGCCGACGATGACATAGTCGAAACTCTCGATGTCGCCGGTCGCCATCGGTCGCCCTTCGATTCCCTCGGTCCCCGCGGGCCGATGCGCCATGATGCGAAGGCGCCGCGGGACGGTCAACGCATGCCGGTCAACGAGTGCCGGTCGCCGAGTGCCGGCAACGAGCACCGGTCGACGGGGCTGTACCCGACGGGCGACGGGCGATAGACGTTCGGTCGAAGATCCCGGTTGACGGGCTTCGTCGCGGCGCGGCGAAGATGGAGGGGCAATGCACCGCGACACTCCGGATGCGGCCGATGCCGGGCCGCCGTCGCTGCGCCGCAGAGTCTTCGCCGAACTCGATCCGACCGCGCGCCGTCGCGTGGGACTTTCGGTCACGAACCGGATCGTCTGCGGCCTGATCCTGGGCGCCAGCCTTCTGTCCGTCCTGGAGACGGAACCGCGCATCGCATCCGGCTACGAACCCGTCATCGAGGCGATCGAGTCGGCGCTCTACGCGATCTTCGCGGTCGAGTATGCGCTGCGGGTCTGGTCCTCGGCGGAAAACCCCAGGTACGGCCCGGGACTGGCGGGACGGCTGCGCTACATGAGGACCCCAGCCGCGCTGCTCGACCTCGCCGCCCTGCTGCCGGCACTGATCATATGGAGCGGCGGCGACGCGTTCCTGTTCAGACTCTTCCGGCTGCTGCGGATACTGACGCTGGCGCGGCTCGGCCGCTTTTCCGACGCCGCTGCCAACATGGGCGCGGCGATCCGAGCCCGCAGCCACGAACTCGTGCTCAGCATCGGCATCGCAGTCCTGCTGCTCATCGTCACGTCGACCCTCCTGTACCTCGCGGAGGGGGTGGTGCAGCCGGAGGCATTCGGCAGCATCCCCCGCGCCATGTGGTGGTCGGTGGCGACGCTCACGACGGTCGGCTATGGCGACGTCTTTCCCGTGACCGCCCTCGGGCGCGTACTCGCCGCCGCGACGGCCGTCACCGGCATCGGCCTGATCGCCATGCCGGCGGGCATCCTTGCGGCGGCCTTCAGCGACGCCATGCGCAGCCGGAGTCGGGAGAGGTCCGAATAGGGCAGCGCGCGGCTCGCTGCGGCCGATCGACGTCCGCGTCGTTGAAGCGACCGCAACAATCGCTATCATCCGCCGCCTGCGTAGATTGCCATGCCGGCCGAACCGTGACGGCGGTGCCGGAACACAGCGGGGCGTGCGGATGGAACCGGTCGAGATCCTGTTCGTGGACACGGACGTGGTCGCCTGCGATGGCGGCGGCGGGCCGCTCGGTCATCCGCGCGTCTATCTCCACATGACCGACGCGGGCGAGGTGACCTGCCCCTATTGCGGGCGGCGCTATGTCCGCGAAGAAACGGCGAAGGCGGGCCGCGGACATTGACCGGATCGGCTGAGGCGGCGGCGGGCGGCACAGAGACGGACGGCACCGCGCAGGCCCGGCCGACGCTCTGGCTGATCGACGGCTCCGGCTACATCTTCCGCGCCTTCCACGCGCTGCCGCCGATGACGCGGCCCGACGGCACGCCGATCAACGCGGTGTTCGGCTTCTGCAGCATGGTCATCAAGCTGCTGGACGAGATGCGCGCCGACCATGTCGCCGTGATCTTCGACAAGGGCGCCACCAGCTTTCGCAACGACCTCTACGACGCCTACAAGGCCAACCGGGAGGAGCCGCCGGACGAACTGAAGCCGCAGTTCGGCCTGATCCGCGACGCCACGCGCGCCTTCGCCCTGCCCTGCATCGAGACGGACGGCTTCGAGGCCGACGACATCATCGCGACCTATGCCCGCATCGCCACCGAAGCGGGCATGGACGTGGTCATCGTCTCCTCCGACAAGGACCTGATGCAGCTCGTCGGCGACCAGGTCCGCATGTGGGACCCGATGAAGCAGCGCAGCATCGGCCCGGAGGAGGTGCGCGAACGGTTCGGCGTCGGACCGGAACTCGTGGTCGACGTGCAGGCCCTCGCCGGCGATTCGGTCGACAACGTGCCGGGGGTGCCCGGCATTGGGGTGAAGACAGGCGCGCAGTTGATCCTGGAATATGGCGGCCTCGACGCGCTGCTGGAACGCGCCGGCGAGATCCGGCAGCCGAAGCGGCGCGAGAATCTGATCGCCTTCGCCGACCAGGCGCGCCTCTCGCGCGATCTGGTCCGGCTGCGCGACGACGTGCCGACCGAGGAGGGCATCGCCGACTTCGTCGTGCGGCAGCCCGACCCGGACACGCTCCTCGGCTTCCTGCGCGAACAGGGGTTCCGGTCGATCACCGCTCGGGCGGAACGCCAGTTGGCCGGCACCGGCCCGGCCGCCGCGGCTCCCACCGCCGATGCGCCGCCGCCCCCGCCGGCGACTGTCGCCTACGAACTCGTCCTGGACGAGGCTGGCCTGCGGCGCTGGACGGACCGGGCGGTTGCGGCCGGCGCGGTGGCGATTTCCGTCAGGACGACGCACGCGGACCCGTCGCGCGGCACGGTCTGCGGTATCGCCATGGCACTCGAAGCGGGCAGCGCCTGCTACGTGCCGTTTTCGGCGGCACCGACGGACAGCGGTCAGCTGGATTTCTCCGCACCGAACGAAGCACCGGCTGCCCTCGGCACCGAGCGCGCGATGGCGCTTCTCGCCCCGCTCCTCGGCGACCCGTCGGTGCTGAAGATCGGCCAGAACCTGAAGTTCGACATCCGCGCCCTGAAGCGTTTCGGCGCGGCGGTGACGCCGGTCGACGACATGACCCTGCTGGCCTACGTGCTCGACGGCTCGGGTGGCCTGACGGTCGCGGAACTGGCGGAACGCCATTTCGGCCATGCCTGCGTGCCTTTGGAGAGCGTCGTGGGCAAGGGCAAGGCCGCGATCACCTTCGACCAGGCCCCGCACGACCGAGCGCTGGCCCATGCCGCCGAGGAGGTCGACTACGCCGCCCGCCTGCATGCGCTCTTCCGCGGCCGGCTGGTGCTGGAGCGGATGACGGCGGTCTACGAGACCATCGAACGGCCGCTGGTCCAGGTGCTGGCCGACATGGAGGAGGCCGGCGTTCGCATCGACCCGGACCAGCTGCGTGCCCTGTCGAAGGATTTCGGCGAGCGGATGGCGACCATCGAGACCGACGCCTATCGGGTCGCGGGACATGAATTCAACATCGGGTCACCGAAGCAGATATCGGATATACTCTTCGGCGAACTCGGCGTCGCCGGCGGCCGCAAGTCGAAGACAGGCGCCTTCACGACCGGCGCCGAGGTGCTGGAGGAGCTGGCGGGGCAAGACACCGGACAGGCCGGCCAGTTGGCCCAGAAAGTCCTCGACTGGCGCCAGATATCGAAGCTGAAGAGTACCTACAGCGACGCCCTCCTGGGCGAGATCAATCCCGCCACGGGCCGCGTCCACACGACCTTCGCGATGACGGTGACGACCACCGGCCGACTGTCCTCGAACGATCCAAACCTGCAGAACATTCCCGTCCGCACCGAGGAAGGACGCAAGATCCGCAGGGCCTTCGTGGCATCGCCCGGGCATGTGCTGCTGTCGGCCGACTATTCGCAGATCGAACTGCGGCTGCTCGCCCATGTCGCGGAGATCGACGCCCTGCGCACGGCCTTCCGCGAAGGCTTCGACATTCACGCCATGACCGCCAGCCAGGTGTTCGGCCTGCCCGTGGAGGGCATGGACCCGCAGGTCCGACGCAAAGCCAAGGCGATCAACTTCGGCATCATCTACGGCATCAGCGCCTTCGGTCTCGGCCGCCAGCTCGGGATCCCGCAGGGCGAGGCGCGCGCCTATATCGACGCCTATTTCGCGCGCTATCCCGGCATCCGCGACTATATGGAGCGCGCCAAGACCTTCGCGCGCGACCACGGCTACATCACCACCATCTTCGGGCGGAAGTGCTGGACGCCCTACATCCGTGACAAGAACCCGGCCAGGCGCAGCTTCGGCGAGCGGGCCGCGATCAACGCGCCGCTACAGGGCTCCGCCGCCGACATCATCAAGCGCGCGATGGTTCGGATTCCGAGAGCGCTGGAGCGCGAGGGGCTCGCAGCCCGGATGCTGCTCCAGGTGCACGACGAACTTCTTTTCGAGGTGCCGGAAGCGGAAGCCGCGGCGACGGCGACGGTCGTACGAGACGTGATGGAGGCGGCCGCCGAACTCGCGGTCCCGCTGGTGGTCGAGACGGGCACGGGAAGTGACTGGGGCGAAGCTCACTGAAGGCGGCGCCGCCGCTACACGCCGACCTCACGCGGCAGCGTCACCCACGATCGCACGTGCCAGAAGGGCGAAGGCCGTCCCGGCTACGACGTTGGCCACCAGATTGAACCGCTGCACGTCCTCCACCTCGACGTCACCCGAGCGCGATCGCCACATCGCGTACATGCGGGTGAGCGGAGGGGCGGCGAACATCTGCGAGCCGAAGGTCAGGAGCGCGATGGCGAGCCCCCAGTTCCAGCCGGCCACGGTCGCCGGCAGGACCCAGCAGACGATCTGCGCGAAACGGAAGGAATCGGACATGCACACCCTCGTGGCCGGTCGAAAGCCAGCGCAATGTGACGTGTCCGCGGCGTGCCGGCCAGTACCGATCGTGCCGGCCGCAGACGGCCATCCTCGAACCGCACCGTGAACAGTACCGTGGTCCGCCTCCACGCCACCTGCCTCGCCGTCGACGGCAACGGGATCCTGCTGCGCGGCCATTCCGGGGCGGGCAAGTCCGACCTGGCGCTGCGGCTGATCGATGGGGGCGCTGATCTGGTGGCGGACGACCAGGTTCTGCTGGCGGTGCGCGACGGGCGTCTGTGGGCGGCGCCGCCGCCGTCGATCGCCGGCCGTCTCGAGGTGCGCGGCATCGGGATCGTAGCGGTGCCGTTCCGGGCCGAGGCGCCCGTAGTGCTGGTCGTCGACCTGGTCCCACCGGAGTCCGTCGAACGCCTGCCCGAGCCGCGTTCGTGCCGCATCGGCGGCATCGGCATCCCGCTGATCGCGCTGACCCCGTTCGAGGTCTCCGCCGCCGCGAAGGTCCGGCTCGCGCTCCGCCGGCCGGGCGGGATCGCTCCGGGTCCCGGTTGAGCCCGGTCAGGCCGCCGCGTCGAGCCGCGGGCGCTCCGGCACGGCGCGGCCGGGGAGACGGGCCGTCACGGTCGTGCCCTCGCCGGGGCGGCTGGCGATCTGCAGGTCGCCGCCGTGCAGTTCGATCAACGCTTTGGTCAGCGGCAGTCCCAGACCCGTCCCCGCGTGCTTGCGCGACAGGGCGTTCTCCACCTGCCCGAAAGGCTTCATCGCCTGTTGGATCTGGGTCGGCGTCATGCCGACCCCGGTGTCCCGCACATGGATGGCGAGACGCCCCCCCTCCTCGCCGGCGCTGAGGACGACCCGGCCGCCCCTGGGCGTAAACTTCACGGCGTTCGACACCAGGTTGACGATCGCCTGCTTGAGCCGGGTCGGATCGACGATCCAGCGCAGGCCGTCGGTCGGCACGTCGACTTCCAGTTCCACGCCCTCCAGTCGCGCACGCTCCTGCTCCCAGCGTTCGCCGGTGCGCAGCAATTCGACGATATCCGTCTCGACGGGCTCCAGTACC
>JBKBLL010000005.1:0-36307 GCA_046296375.1 Alphaproteobacteria bacterium
GAGCGCCGAGACCGGCTCGTCGCCGATGATGAGCTTCGGGTTCAGCGCCAGCGCGCGGGCGATGCCGATACGCTGACGCTGGCCGCCGGAGAACTCGTGCGGGTAGTTCCGCATCTGCTGGGCACGAAGCCCGACGCGGTCGAACAGCTTGGCGACCATCGACTCGCGTTCCCTGGAACCCGCGATACCGTGCACCAGAAGCGGCTCGCCCACGATGTCGCCCACCGACATGCGCGGGTTCAGCGACGAATAGGGATCCTGGAAGATGATCTGCATCTCGCGCCGAAACGGGCGCATCTCGCGCTTGGACAGGTGGCTGATGTCCTTGCCGTTGATGCGGATCGCGCCCGACGTCGGCTCCACGAGGCGCATGAGCGTGCGGCCGACCGTCGATTTGCCGCAGCCGCTCTCCCCGACCAGTCCCAGGGTTTCGCTGGCGCCGATCGTAAAGTCTACTCCGTCGACCGCGTAGACCTGTCCGGCCAGGCGGCGCAGCAGGCCCTTGCGGATGGGAAAGTGCTTCTTGAGACCGGACACCTCGAGAAGCGGCGTCGGCTGGTTCTTCGCGACCCCGACCGGGTCCGTCTCGGCCACCATGGCCACCATGGCTCTCTCCTAGATCTTTTCCGAGTTCCAGCACGCGGCCCAGTGGCCCGGGCGCTTCTCGACGTAGGGCGGGTACTCGGCCGTGCAGCGCTCGTCTGCGTATTTGCAGCGCGGTGCGAAGGTGCAGCCCGGCGGCAGATCGACCAGTGCCGGAACGATGCCCGGGATCTCCTCGAGCCGTTCGCCCTTGCTGCCGAGTTCGGTCAGGGTGTTCAGGCGCGGGATCGAGCCGAGCAAACCCTTGGTGTAGGGGTGGAGCGGCTCCTCGAAGAGCGACACGACGTCGGCTTCCTCGACCTTGCGCCCGGCGTACATGACGATGACGCGCTGTGCCGTCTCGGCGACGACACCCAGATCGTGGGTGATCAGGACTACGGCCGTACCCGTCTTCTGCTGGAGTTCGAGGATGAGGTCGAGGATCTGCGCCTGGATCGTCACGTCGAGCGCGGTGGTCGGCTCATCGGCCAGCAGCACCTTGGGATTGCAGGAGAGCGCCATCGCGATCATCGCACGCTGACGCATGCCGCCCGAAAGCTGATGGGGGTACTCCTTGGTCCGCTGCTCCGGCTCGGGGATCTTCACGAAGCGCAGCATCTCCACGGCCTTCGCCATGGCCTGCTGCTTGGATAGCCCCTGGTGAAGGATCAGCGCCTCGCCGATCTGCTCGCCGATCGTGAGCACCGGATTGAGCGACGTCATCGGCTCCTGGAAGATCATCGATATCTCGTTTCCACGGATATCACGCATCTCTTCTTCGCTGACCGTACTCAGTTCACGGTCGAGGAGCTTCACGCTGCCGCCGACGATCCGGCCCGGCGGCGACGGAATGAGCCGCATCAGCGACAGGGCGGTGATGCTCTTGCCGCAGCCCGACTCCCCGACGATGGCCAGCGTCTCGCCCGCGTTGACGTGGAACGAGACATTGTCGACGGCCCTCACGATGCCGCGCCGCGTGAAGAAGAAGGTCTGCAGGCCCTCGACCTCCAGGACCCTCTCGACGTCGGCCTGTGGCAAGGTCGCGGACGTGTCCGGCGGCGACATCGCGCCCGCTGTCGATTCCATATGGCTACCTCCCTTGGACTCTCGTATTCCGGCGCTGGCCGCCGCGGGTTGGTTGCAGTGGGTCCGCCGCGCCGCGCTCAGCTGCGTTGACGCGGATCGAGGATGTCGCGCACGGCGTCGCCCAGCAGGTTCGTACCGAACACCGCGAGGCTGATCGCCAGTCCGGGGAAGATCACCAGCCAGGGCGCCGTGCGGACATACTCCGCCGCGGACTCCGACAGCATGCGGCCCCAGGACGGGTGCGGCTCCGGAATGCCGAGACCGAGGAAGGACAGCGACGCCTCGGTCAGGATGGCGGAGCCGAGCTGCGCCGTGGCCAGCACGATGACCGGCGCGACCGTGTTCGGGAGGACGTGCCGCACGGCCACGCGCAGATCGCTCATGCCCTGCGCCTTGGCCGCCTCGACGAAGGGCATTTCACGCAACGCCAGCGTGTTGGCACGGATGACGCGCGCGACGTGCGGTATGACGGGTATCGATATCGCAATGATCGTGTTTCGCAGCGACGGGCCGAGGGCCGCCGCCATCACCAGCGCAAAAACGAGCAGCGGCAGCGCCTGCATGATGTCGATGATGCGCTGCGTGATGAGGTCGAACCAGCCGAGCAGGAAGCCCGACATCAGGCCGATCGCAACCCCGAAGAAGCAGCCGATGAGCGTCGAGCCGATGCCGACCGCGAGCGATATCTGCGCGCCGTGGATGATCCGGCTGAACATGTCGCGGCCCATGAAGTCGGCGCCCAGGAGGTGGGCTCCGCCGGGTGCCGCCAGCGACGAGCGCGCGTTCGTCGATGTCGGGTCGTAAGGCGCGATGGTTCCCGCAAAAACTGCCGCCATAACGAAGATGATGACGACGACGAGGCCGAATGCGCCCAGCGGGTAGCGGCGCACCAGATGCATGGACTGGCCGCGCCAGCCGGAGGCCTCGTGGCCCGCCCGCTTCAGTTCGGCCTGTTGATCAATCGCCTGCACGGCAGGTCCCTCCACTTATCGTCATGCCCACCCTCAATCCGAGTACTTGATGCGCGGGTCGAGCGCGACGTAGAGAATGTCGACGATGAAGTTGACCACGACGGTCACGACGGCGATCAGCATCACGAGGTTCTGCACGATCGGATAGTCACGCCACTGGATCGCCTCGACCAGGAAGCGCGCCACGCCGGGAATGTTGAAGACCGTCTCGGTGACGATGAGGCCGCCGATCAGGAAGGCGGCTTCGATGCCGATGATCGTCACGACCGGCAGGACCGCGTTGCGCAGGGCGTGGTGGTAGTTCACGGACTTTTCCGACGCGCCCTTGGATCGGGCGGTGCGGATATAGTCCTGACGCAGCACCTCCAGCATCGACGATCGCGTGAGGCGCATGATCAGCGCCGAGCTGCGGAACCCGACCGCCGCCGCCGGAATGGCGTACATCACGAACTCGTCCCAGAGGCCTTGCGGCGCCCGCGTGTAGATCGGGATCGTGCCGAAGAACTGGACGAAGAACATCAGGATGAGCAGGGCGAGCCAGAACGAGGGCAACGACAGGCCGCTCAGGCTCACGATCCGCAGGAAGTAGTCCATCTTCGTGTCCTGGCGGACGGCGCTGATGACGCCGAGCGGGACGCCGAGGACGACCGAGAAGATGAGCGCCAGTGCGGCCAGCTTCCCCGTTATCGGAAGGCGCGGCAGGATCTCGTCCAGCGTCGAGCGTTCCGACACGTAGGAATAGCCGAAGTCGCCCTGGAACATACCGCCGACCCAGGAGACGTACTGGAAGACGATAGACCGGTCGAGCCCGAGTTCCTTCTCGATGATCGCCTTCTGGGCAGGGTCGATGAACCCGGCGGAGTCGAACAGGATGTCGACGATGTTGCCCGGCACGACCCGCAGCATCAGGAAGATGACGATGGACATCCCGAACAGGGTAATGACCATCAGGAAGAAACGCCTGATAAGATAGGGTATCACCTTATCTCTCCTGCACGGACGCGGATCGGCGGGCGCGAACGGCGCTAGCCTCGGACTTCATCGGGTGGGCGGACGGACAGTGCCGCCGCGTCGCCGCCCAGCACCGAATTCGGGCCGGAGACCGGGGCCGCCGTCGGCCCCGGCTCCGCTTTTCGGACGTTACCGCTCGAGCCAGACGTTCTCGTAGCGGAAGCCGTTGTAGGAGTTCGCCATGGTACTGAGGTTCTTCACCCAGGGCTGGATGCAGGTGGCGGCACGGGCGTGGAAGATGACGGGACGGGCACCGTCTTCCTGGAGCTTCTTGTCGATCTCCCAGACGAGCTTCTTGCGCTTCTCGACGTCGCTCTCCTGAGACTGCTTGTCGAAGAGCGCCTCCAGTTCCCGATTGCAGTACTGGGTGTAGTTGCGCTCCGAATCGCACGCGAAGTTCTCGTAGAAGACCACGTCGGGGTCGTCGACGCCGACACCGGTCAGGTTCATGCCGACCATGTAGTCCTTACGCGCGACTTTGGCGTGCCAGAGGCTGGTCTCGACGACCTCGAGTTCGGCCTCGATGAAGATCTCCTTGAGCTGGTCGATCAGGATGACCGCCGGGTCACGGTAGATCTCGATATTGCGGGTCGCGACCTTGACGGGCAGGCGCTTGTTGGGGCCGTAGCCGGCGGCCTCCATCAGCTTGCGCGCCTCCTGGCGGTTCTTGTCGACCTCGGGACCGTAGCCGACGACCGTCGCCAGCACATCCGGCGGCATCCCCCACACGCCTTCCGGCGGCGGCATCATCGATCCGCCGACGTTGTCCACGCCCTCGCTGAGGATGTCGACGAAGGCCTGGCGGTCGATGGTGAGCATCATCGCGCGGCGGATGTCGGGATTGTCGAAGGGCGGCGCCTCGCGGTTGACGATCAGGTTGCGGTTGACGTTGGTCGGCCGCACCTCGCAGACCGCGTTCGGCGCCTGCGACTTCATGTCCTTCAACATCGGAATGGTGATGTCGTTGTTGAAGGTCAGGTCGAACTCGCCGGCGATGAAGGCGAGAGCCCGCGTCGAACGGTTGCGGATGATGGTGAACTCGATGCCGTCGAGGTAGGGCTTGCCCTCGTCCCAGTAGTTCTCGTTCTTATCCAGCCGGATGAACTCGTTCTGGCGCATCTCGACGAACCGGAACGGGCCGGTGCCGATCGGCTTGGTCCGCATCTCGGCCGGCGTCACATGGCAGGCATAGACCGGCGAGTAGCCCGAGGCGAGCAGCGCGATGAAGGAAGGCTGCGGCCGCTTCAGGTTGAAGGTGACCTCGTGGGCTCCGTTGGTCGTGACCTCTTCGAGGTTGTGGTACCAGATCTTGCGCGGGTTCTTGCGCAGCTGCTGGCTACCCTTGCCCTGCACCAGGTCCCAGGTGCACTTCACGTCTTCCGCCGTGAACGGCTTGCCGTCGTGCCAGGTCACGCCCTCGCGCAGCTTGAACGTCAGCTTGGTGCCGTCCTCGCTCCAGGACCAGCTCTCGGCGAGATCCGGCCGGATCGTCTCGAAGCTGTTGACGGGCTCCAGCTGGTCGAAGATCACCAGATTGTTCATCACGCTCATGAAGGGCATGACGGTCGAGTTCGTCGCTTCCTCGTGAATCGACGCGGAAGGCGGCGTATCGCGGTGATAGACCTTCATGATCCCGCCGGCCTTCTGCGCCAGGGCGGGAAGGGGTGCGCTCATCACTGCCAGCGCCGGCAGAATCAGGGCGAGCGTCTTCGCACTGTGCTTCATAGAATAGATTTCCTCCCAAGTGTCCGGACAACTCGACCGCCGACGCTTTGCGCGCGGCGCCCGTGCACCCGATGATCTTGTCGTTGGGGCATGCCCGCGGGCGTGCCCATGACCGGCATGCTGCCCGCGCGCGCGGCGCTGGTCAATCGGGAAACTGCCGTTTCGTCCGGACATTGCGGCGTAGTGGCATTGCGCCCACCCGGAGCGCGACGCATTCTCGACACCGACGGTCATCGGCCCGAAAGGACGACGCGATGGACTTCGGAATCTTCAACCTGACGCAGCACCGCGACCGCGGGCAGACGTCCAAGGAGGTCATAGACACCGCGCTCGAGGAGACCGTGCACGCCGACAGGCTCGACTTCGGGCGCGCATGGTTCGTCGAGCACCATTTTTCCAACTATTCGATCTGCGGGTCGCCGCTGACGCTGGCCGCGGTCGCGGCGGCGAAAACGGAGCGCATCCGCCTCGGCACGGCCGTGATCGTGGCGCCGCTGCACTCGCCGACGCGACTGCTCTCCGACATCGGACTAGCCGACGCGATCTCGGGCGGCCGGCTCGATGTCGGCCTCGGCAGCGGCTATCAGCGCTTCGAGTTCGAGCGGCTCGGCATGGAGCTCGACGAGAACAAGGAGCGCTTCCACGAAATCCTGGACATCCTCGAACTCGGCCTGAAGCAGCCCGCCTTCGAGTATCGCGGCAA
This sequence comes from Alphaproteobacteria bacterium, assembly GCA_046296375.1. Classification (GTDB taxonomy): domain Bacteria; phylum Pseudomonadota; class Alphaproteobacteria; order JAJUGE01; family JAJUGE01; genus Constrictibacter. The sequence continues at coordinate 6,079 of JBKBLL010000005.1, forward strand.
GCACTACGACATCCCGCGCACGGCGATCAGCGTGAAACCGGTCCAGCGGCCGTCGCCGCCGATCTGGATCGCCGGATATGATCCCGTCGCCCACCGCCGCTGCGCCCGCGCCGGCTACCACCCGTTCGTGGCGGCGCGTTTCAGTACCAGCGCCCAGCTCGAGCAGGAGCGGCGCAGCCTCGACTCGCTCTATCGCGAGGAGGGCGTCGATCCCGAGACGATGCAGCTCGGCCTGCTGAGCTTCTGCCACGTGACGGACAGCAAGGAGGAGGCGCGGCGCTATGCCGACAGTGCCCGGTTCCAGCACCGGATCTCGCTCGCACTGCGCTATCGGCGCGAGTTGGTGACGGAGGATTTCTGGGTCGACGAGGTGCCCTTCGAGGGCGAGACGTCGCTCGACGACCTCATGGCGGCCATCCCCGTCGGCGATGCGCACACCGTGGCGGAGCGGCTGGTCGAGCGCATCCGCGGCGTGCGCCCCGCCCACATCGCCCTCTACTGCCAGGTCGGCGACATGCCGAAACCGCTCGTCATGCGATCGATGGAGCGACTGATGACCGAGGTCGTGCCTCTGATCGAGAAGGCCTGCGGTGCGCCCCTGGCGCAGATCAACGAGCCGAAGCCGCGCGCCGAAGCCGCGGAATAGCGCGGCTTCGGCGGCCGCGTCAGACGGTCAGGACGATCTTGCCCAGATGCGCGTTCGCGCGCATGTGGGCGAGCGCTTCCGGCGCCTCGTCGAGGGCGAAGGTGCGGTCGATCGGCAGCGCCAGGTCCCCCGCCTCGACCGCCGGCCAGAGATCGGCGCGCATCCGTCGGACGATCTCGCGGATCTCCTCGACGCTGCGCGTGCGGAAGGTCACGCCGATATAGTCGATGCGCCGCAAGGCATGCAGGTCGAAGTCGAACTCGCCGGTAAAGCCGCCCAGCCGGCCGACGTTGACGATCCGCCCCAGGACCGCCGCGGCCTTCAGGTTCTGGTTGGCGACATAGCCCGAGATCTGGTCGACGATCAGGTCGACGCCCTTCCCGCCGGTGGCATCCAGCACGGCGTCGACCCAGCCGGGGTCCCGGGAATCGAGTGCGAGGTCGCAGCCGAATTCGCCCAGACGTGCCCGCCGATCCGCATTCGTCGACGTGCCCACCACGAGGCGCGCGCCCATATGCTTCGCGATCTTCATGCCGAGCAGACCGACGCCGGAACTGGCGCCCTGGATCAGCACCGACTCGCCCGCCTTCATGCGACCGTTCGTGACGATCGCGTCGTGCATGGTCTGGAGCGCCACGGGGAGCGTCGCGGCCTGTTCCCAACTCATGTTGTTCGCCGGCACGGGCGAGATCCGGCCATGGTCGGTGACGGCATACTCGGCCCAGCCGCCACTGCCCGAACACATGACGCGATCTCCCGGCCGGACGCCGGTCACCGCGCTGCCGATCGCCGCGACCTCCCCCGCCCATTCGAGGCCGATGATCGTGCCGGCACCGCCGACCCGGCCATGGGCACGGCCGCTGGCGACCATCAGATCGGCCCGGTTCAGCCCGCACGCGCGCACGCGCACCAGCACCTCTTCCGGCTTCGGCTCGGGCTGCGGCACCTCGCGGATGCGCAGGCCCTCTTCGGTCAGGACGGCTGCCTTCATGTCTGTGGTCTCCCTCTGGAATTCGGTCTGCTCAGCGGCGGAAAACATCCCGCAACAGGTCGGTCGTGCGGGCCGGGTTGGTCCGGACCGCCGCTTCCTGCCCGCCGATGTAATGAAAAATGCCGGCCAGCGCGCGATCGACGACGAAATCGGTGAGGCTGAAGCCTGCGACCGCGCCCGTGGCGCCTCCAGCCCCGCCCCCGCCCCGCCCCCCAGCATGGCGCCCAGCCCGCCGAGCCCACCGCCGCTGCCCAGGCCCTGGACGGCCGCATCGTAGGCCTGAACCGCTCCGACATCGGCCGGCGCCGCGTCGACGATCGGCCGGATCGCATCGGTCAACGGTCCCATCGTCGTGCGCCGGAAATACTGCGTCGCCGAATCCTCGAGCCCCGTGACGATGGCGCGCGCGTCCGTCACCGTCATGTTCGCAACGGCATTTCCGAAGATGTCCGCCGCCTGTGGCGCTGCGGCCTCCGCCGACCGGCTGCCTCTCAGTTCATGCCCAGCCGTTCCGTCACGCCGTACTTGTCGGCGAGCGCCTTGAGTTCGGCCCAGGTCTTGTCCTCGATGTCGAGGCCGTCGCGCAGCCGTGCCTGGGCCCGGTCGTGCTCGATCTCGCCCGGATAGAGCACCTGCTTGGTGTTGGCGTCGGGCGGCGTCGCCTTCAGATACTCCGCGAACTCGGTCACCTCGCGCCTGAAGGTCGCGAGCGGCCGGAACGCCTCCACGTTGAAGACCGCCATGAAGCAGCCGTCATTGTGCTTGCCGGTCGGCTCCACGCCGAAGCCCAGGCCCGGCAGGATGCCGGACAGGATCTCCACGATCGCGGACAGGCCGTAGCCCTTGTAACCCTCCCCGCCGCCGAGCGGCAGCAGGACGCCGCCCTGGCTCAGCGCCCGCGGATCGGTCGTCTGGCGTCCTTCCTTGTCGAGCAGCCAGCCGGCCGGAATCGGCGTGCCGCGGGCCGCGGCGACCTTCAGCTTGCCCGCCGCCGCGGCCGACGTCGCCATGTCGATGAAAAGGGGCCCTTCCAGTTCCGACGGCACCGCGACCGAGATCGGATTGGTGCCGAGACGCGGCTCGCGGCCGCCGAAGGGTGCCACCTGCTTCGGTGCGCGGCCGGAATCCGCGGTCATGATCGCGATCATGCCGGCCTTGGCCGCCATCAGCGGATAGTCCGCGACCCGGCCGACATGGCTCTGCCGGAAGACGGTGCAGGCGGCGACGTTCGCGCTTCTCGCCTTTTCGATGGTCAGGTTCATCGCGTGTTCGCTGACCACGTAGCCGAAGCCCCAGTTGCCGTCGATGACCGTGGTCGTCGGCGATTCCTGCACGATGTCGATCGGTGCGCCCGGAACGATGTGGCCCTTGTCGACGCGGTCGATATAGACCGGGATCTGGATGATCCCGTGCGAATCATGCCCGGCGAGATTGGCCCCGACGCAGTGCCGCGCCACCACTTCGGCCTCGTGGGCGCTGGCGCCGGCGCATTGCAGCAGGGTGTCGGCGATGACCGTCGCGCGGTCGGACATTACGATGGGCATGGGTTTCGTCTCCCTCGGGTTCGGTTCATGCGTCGCTTCGATCCAGACGATAGAAGCGCGCGGCGGTGTCGTGGAAGAGGGCGGCCTTCTCCGCGGCGGAAGCCCCGGCGGCGAGACGCTTGAAGGCGTTCCAGAGATTGGCGTAGCCGCAGGATTCCTTGTCGACGGGGAAATTGCTCTCGAACATCGCCCGCTCGACGCCGAACGCCTCGATCGCCGTCTCGATATAGGGCCGCCAGGCGGTCGCGAGGTCTTCCGACGACGGCGCCCGCCGCCGTTCGTGGAAATCGAACCCGCAGATCTTCATGCCGAGCCCGCCCAGCTTCACATGCACGTTCGGACACACCGCGACCCGGCCGATGGCCGCGCGCCATTCCGCGAACACCGCGTCCCGGCGCCCGGCATAGGGCCCGGCGCCCAGCGGGCCGCCGACATGGTCGAGCACGATCGGCTGGTCCGGGAATGCGCGGGCGAGATCCACGACATGGTCGAGTTGCGGATGATAGAGCCACGCCTCGAAGGACAGGCCGAACGCCGCCAGCTTGGCGAAACCCTCGCGGAAGGTCGGGTCGCTGTAGACGTCGCGGGGCGAGCCGGCCTGGTTGTTGTGGATGGCATCGGCCGCATCCCAGCTGGCCGAATGCCGGATACCGCGAAATCGCCCGTTGCCCGCAGCGACATGTGCGGCGAGCACCGCCTCGACCGACGCGCCCAGGCTGAGGTTCGCGTGGCCCACGATCCCGGCGCAGGCCCGGATGGGCCCGAACGCGCCGCTCGCCGCCATCGCCGCCGCCCCGTTCACGAATTCGGTCTCGCCGATCGGGCGCATCGCGGCCGGCCCGTCGGCGCGATAGAAGGCCCGGCACTCGATGAACACGGTGCTGTCGATGCGATGCCCATCGCCGCAGTCGGCGATCAGGTCCGGGAGCATGTAGCGATGACCACCGCGGCGGTCCCACAGATGATGGTGCGGATCGCAGATCGGCAGTTGCGGCTCCAGCGCCGGCTCCCGCGACGCGGCCAGCCAGTCCTCGCGCGTGCCGGCGAACGCGGTATCCTTCTCTGTCCCCATGCCCGTCTCCTCGCGGTTTTCCCCGAGCATAGGCCGCGCCGGTGCGCCAGGGCGAGGGGCGGGCAATTCGTGGTGGACGCCGCCGACTTTTTTTCTAGGGTTGGAGGGGGCTCCGACGCCGCGCCGCGGCGGGTGACCCCCGGCCCCGCGCCGCGTATCGGCCAAGCCCACCCTCGCCTGCCCGCTCCGGAACCCGGGGCGAAAGGAGACGTTTTCGGCCCATGCATTCGACGGCCCCCCTCCGGCCGGCGATGGAGTCCCGCGGGCTCCTCGTCGCACTCCTGACCGCCCTTCTCCTGTTCCTGCTTCCGGTCGCGGCCCTCGCCCAGGCGCCGCAGCCCGCCGGGCCGCCGGCTCCGACGACGGAGCGGACCATGGCCGAACTGGAGGCATTGGTCGAAACACTGACCGACGACGCGGCGCGGGAGCGCCTGGTCGGCCAGTTGCGCACGCTGATCGACGTGCAGCGGACGGCCGAGGCTCGGATCGAGGAGGCCGGCACCGGGGCCGCGATGCTGACCCGGCTGACGAACGAGATCGGGCGGATGGGCCAGCAGTTCGTCGGTGCGGCCGAGTTCATCGTCGACCTGCCGCAGATCGCCACCTGGATCGCGGCGGAGTTCGGCAGTCCCGCCACCCAGCGCGCCTGGTTCGACTTCCTCATCGCCCTGATCGTCGTCCTGACGTCGGCCGTACTGGTCGAATGGCTGGTCCGTCGCGCGCTCGACAGGCCGCGCATCGCCGTGGAGAACCGGCGGCACGAGCGGCTGACGACGCGCATCGGCTTCCTCGTCTTCCACACGATCCTCGACATCCTGCCGGTGCTCGCCTTCGCGCTGGTGGCGCACGCGGCGATGGCGCTCGTCGATCCGGCCTGGCGTGTCAGGCTGGCCGTGCTGGCGCTGGTCCAGGCGAACGTGATCGTGCGGCTGATCGTCGTGGTCGCGCGCGCCATGCTGGCGCCGGAGTTCTCGGCGCTACGGCTGCTGCGCCTCGACGACCACACCGCGAACTACCTCTACATATGGGCCCGGCGGATCTCCGCGATCGCGATCTACGGCTACTTCCTGGTGGAAGCCGCCTACGCGCTGGGCGCGCCCTACGACGTCTATACCGTCCTCCTGAAGCTGCTCGGCCTGATCGTCACCGTCCTTCTCGTCGTCCTGATCCTGCAGAACCGGCCGGCGGTCGGCCGCGCGATCCGCGGGCCGGCCGACGAGGCGGGGCGGTTCAGCATGCTGCGCGCGCGCCTGGCCGACATCTGGCACGTCTTCGCCATCACATACGTCGTCGTCGTCTTCACGATATGGGCGGTGCAGCTCGAGAAGGGGTTCGCCTTCCTGCTGCGGGCGACGCTGCTCAGCATCGTGATCCTGTTCCTGGCCCGCATCGTCGCCGCGGTCGTGCGCCAGGTCCTGGCCCGCGGCTTTGCCGTCAGCGGCGACGTCAAACGCCGCTATCCCGGGATAGAGGAACGGACCAACCGCTACGTGCCGGTGCTGCGCGGCGTGCTGCTGGGGACCGTCTACATCGTGGCGGCGATCGCCTTTCTCGAGGTGTGGGGGCTCGACGCCTTCGGCTGGATCGCCTCCGACGCCGGACGCAGCCTCGTCGGCGGCGTCGTGAAGATCGTCATTGTCGTCTTCTTCGCCTTCGTCGCCTGGGCGCTGCTCTCGGCATCGATCGAGCGTTACCTGAACGCGGCCGATACCAACGGCAACATGATCCAGCGCAGCCAGCGGGTTCGCACGCTCCTGCCGCTCATGCAGAAGACGGCGTTCGTCGCGATCACGCTGATCGCGGGACTGATCGTGATGTCGGAGATCGGCATCGACATCGGTCCGCTTCTGGCCGGTGCCGGCATCATCGGCCTCGCCGTCGGCTTCGGCGCCCAGACGCTGGTGAAGGACATCATCACCGGCATCTTCATCCTGATCGAGAACCAGTTCTCGGTCGGCGACGTGGTCAATGTCGGCGGCAAGGGCGGCCTCGTGGAAGGCATCTCGATCCGCACCATCCGCCTGCGCGGCTATGACGGCACCGTCTTCACCGTCCCGTTCAGCGAGGTCGGCGCCACGGCCAACCTGACCAAGGAGTTTTCCTTCTACGTGCTGGACGTCGGTGTCGCCTATCGTGAGGACACGGACGAGGTGGTGGCCGTCCTGCGCGGCATCCTCGACGAGATGATCGCCGACCCGGCGTTCGGGCCCAAGATCCTGGCGCCGCTCGACGTGGCGGGGGTCGACAAGTTCGACGACTCCGCCGTCGTCATCCGCGCGCGCATCAAGACCCTGCCGATCCAGCAATGGGGCATCGGCCGCGAGTTCAACCGTCGGATGAAGAAGAAGTTCGACGAACTCGGCATCGAGATCCCCTTCCCGCACCGGACCATCTATTTCGGCGTGGACAAGAGCGGGGACGCGCCGCCGGCCCGCATCGCCATGGACGACCGCAGCCGCACCATCGCCGCGGCGGGCGACCTGGCCCTGCCAGGGCCGGGAATCGCACACGGAAGCGACGCCGCCGGGGGCGATGCCGGGACCGGATCGGCCACCCCGGACGAAACCCGGCAGCCGGAGGTGCCGCGCCCGGCGAGCGGCTGAAGCCTTCGGGCGGGCGACCTGGCTGGAATCGTCGTTTCCTTGACATTGCGGCCAGTGCGGGCGGCTGCTCCAATCCGGCCGTCCAACCTTCGGAGACCCCGCGATGCCAGCCGGCGTCCGTCCCGTCACCATGCTCGCCTTCCCGCAGGCACAGATGCTCGACATCGTCGGGCCCCTGGAAGTCTTCGCGGCCGCCAACGCCATTCGCCGCGCCGAAGGCGGTCATCCGCTCTACAGCGTCGAAATCCGCGCCCGCGAACCGGGACCGGTGCCGACGGCGAGCGGACTGCCGATCCTCGCGACGCGCGGCCTCGGCGACGTCGATGCGGCGGACATCCACACCCTGCTCGTCGCCGGCGGCGAGGGCGTGGAGGCGGCCCGTGGCGACATCGCCCTGATGGCCTGGCTGCGCGCGGCCGGGCCACGGGTGCCGCGCCTGGCCTCGGTCTGCACGGGAGCGTTCCTGCTGGCCGAGGCGGGCCTTCTCGCCGGGCGGCGGGCGACCACCCACTGGATGCATTGCGCGCGCTTCGCCCGCGACTATCCCGAGAGCCGGATCGAGCCCGACTCGATCTTCGTCAAGGACGGGCGGATCTGGTGCTCGGCCGGCATCACCGCGGGAATGGATATGGCGCTCGCCATGGTCGAGGAGGATCACGACCGCGGCCTCGCCCTCGCGGTCGCACGGCGTCTCGTGCTGTTCCTGAAGCGGCCCGGCGGGCAGGCGCAGTTCAGCGCCCAGCTCGCGGCCCAGGGTGCGGCCAGCGCTCCGATCGCCCGCGTTCAATCACGCATCCTGGACAATCCGGGCGGCGACCTGCGGGTGGAGCGCCTGGCGGAGTTCGCCGGCATGAGCGTGCGCACCTTCGCCCGCGCCTTCGCCCGGGAAACCGGCACGACACCCGCCCGCTTCGTCGAGCGCGCCCGGGTCGACGCTGCGCGGCGCGCGATCGAGGACGGTGCCGCCGGGCTGGACCCGGTGGCGCGCCGCTGCGGCTTCGGCAGCGCCGACACGATGCGCCGCGTCTTCGCCAAGGTGCTCGGCGTCGGTCCGCGGGAATACCGCCAGCGCGTGCGCCCGAACGCGGCGGCAGGCCAGCCCGTCGACCCGGTGGAACTCCGCGCGTGAGCGGCGTATCCGGGGCGACGCGGGTCTTTCTCGCAATCATCGCCGCTGTCGTCCTCAGCCAGTATTTTCGCGCGTCCAACGGCGTGATCGCGCCCGAACTGATGCGGGATGCAGGCCTGACGGCCGAGAGCCTGGGCGTCGTGAACGGCAGCTTCTTCGTGATCCTCGGCCTCGCCCAGATCCCCGTGGGCATCGCCTTCGATCGCTGGGGACCGCGGCGCACCGTCGCCTGCCTGACGGTCCTGACCGTGATAGGCTCCCTGGTCTTCGCGGCCGGCCACTCCGCCTCGGCGCTGCTGGCGGGGCGTGTCCTGATCGGCCTCGGCTGCGCCGCGAGTTTCATGGGTGCCGTGGTCCTGACGTCGCGCTGGGCACCGGCCGAACGCTTCACCCAGGTCCTGAGCTGGGTTTTCGCGCTCAGCAACATCGGCACGCTGCTGGCCACCACACCGATGGCGCTGGGCGCCGAGGCCGTCGGCTGGCGCGGCGTCTTCGTCGCCTCCGCCGCCGTCAGCGCGCTCATCGGAATCTTTTTCTTCGTCGCCGTCCGGGACGCGCCGCCGGGCGCTCGGGACGGCGGGCGCGCGCCGGAAACGCTCGGCGAAGTGCTGCGCGGGGTCGGCGAGGTCTGGCGCACGCCGGGGCTGGGTTACGTGCTCGCGATGCACACCGTCGCATATGCGACGCTGCTGACCGTCCAGGGGCTGTGGGCCGGCGCCTACCTGCACGACGTGCACGGCATGGATGCTGTCGCGCGCGGCAACGTGCTGCTGGTCATGGCCGCGGCGACCGTCTGCGGCGTGCTCGGCTACGGGCCGCTCGACCGCCGGTTCAACACCCGTAAGGGCGTGGTCGCGGGCGGCGCCCTGCTGACGGCCTCCATCCTCACCGTGCTCGCCCTGGTCGAGCAGCCGCCGGCCTGGCTCGCATCGGCCCTTCTGGTGCTGCTCGGTCTGGTCGGCCATTACGGCGTGGTGATCGTCGCACACGGCCGCAGCCTCTTCCCGGACAGGCTCGTCGGGCGGGGCGTGACCACGGTCAACGTGGCGCAGTCGATCGGCTGCGCGGCATTGCCGATGCTGACCGGCGCGGTGGTGGGCGCGTTCTCCACCGGCGGCGGCCCCGCTCCGGAGGTCGCCTACCGTGCCGCCTTCGGCACGCTCGCCCTGCTGCTCCTCGCCGGCCTCGTGATCTACAGCCGCGCACGCGATTCCAAGCCGATCGCCACGGCGTCCTGAGGGGCGTACCCGGACGGCGGCGCCGTGTCGCCGGACGAGCCGCCAGGGTCGCAATCCCGGGCGGTTCACGCCACATTCAGGCGAACAGGGGTATCGGAGCCGCATGCGCCGCCTTCTCCTCCTCCTCGCCTGCCTGACCGCGTTCGCCCTGCCGGTATCCGCCGGTCAGGAAGACGCGCGCCGGGCGGTGCGGTCGGGCGAGGCACGGCCGCTCGCGGAGATCCTCTCCGACCTCAAGGGACGCTACCCGGGACGCGTACTCGACGCCGACATCGCCGATCGCGGCGGCGGCGACTGGACCTACGGCATCCGGCTGCTGGATCCGCGCGGGCGCGTCGTGGAACTCGACGTGGATGCGCGCTCGGGGCAGGTGCTGCGCGAGCGAGGCGGAGGCGGCGGCCGCGACAACCAACGCGACAACCGGCTCGGCAATCCGGTGGCGCCCGGCTTCGCACCGCAGAGCGGACCCGGCTGGAACCGCGGCGATCCTCGGCGCGATGCGCACCGCGGCCGCGACGAGCGCGGCGCGGGCCGCCGGGTCGAACCCGACCGGCGGCAGCCGGCAGAAGGCCGCATCGACCGCGGCGGCGGAAACGCCCGGGACAACCGGATCGGCGATCGGCGTTATGATGGGCGGCGGGACGAAGGACGGCGGGACGAAGGACGGCGCGGGCGACCGCCGGAGCGTGCGCGCCGCGGGCAGGACGAGGACGAACCGCGCGGACGCGGGCGTGGCCGAGACTGACGCGCAGGCAGGCGCCGGCGTCCGACGCACAGGGTGCGGCGGAAGCCGGATGAAGGGGTGGACCGGAGTGGACCGATGAGGATTCTGGTGGTCGAGGACGACGAGGCGCTCGCGGGACAGCTCGCAGCGGCGCTGCGCAAGGCGGGCTACGCGGTCGACGTTTCGCACGACGGCGAGGACGGGCATTTCCTGGGCGACACCGAACCGTACGACGCGGTCGTGCTCGACCTGGGACTTCCGATCATGGACGGGGTGGCCGTCCTGAAGCAATGGCGGGCCGACGGCCGCAACATGCCCGTGCTGATCCTCACCGCCCGCGACGGCTGGAGCGCCAAGGTCGCCGGCTTCGACGCGGGCGCCGACGACTATGTGGTCAAGCCGTTCGAGATCGAGGAGGTGCTGGCCCGGCTGCGCGCCCTCATCCGGCGCGCTGCCGGTGCCGCCAGTTCGGAACTGCGCTGCGGACCGCTGCTGCTCGACACGGCGTCCGGGCAGGTGACCGTCGGCGGCGATGCGGTGCGCCTGACGGCCCAGGAATATCGGCTGCTGTCCTATCTGATGCATCATCGCGGCCGCATCGTGTCGCGGACCGAACTCGTCGAACATCTCTACGAGCAGGACTTCGACCGCGACTCGAACACGATCGAGGTGTTCGTGGGCCGGCTGCGCAAGAAGATCGGCAACGACCTGATTCAGACGACGCGCGGCCTCGGCTACAGCCTGTCGGAACCGAATGCGGCTTAACTCCCTCGCGCTGCGCCTCGTCTTCGGCGCGGCATTGTGGAGCGTGGCCACCCTGGCCGCCGGCGGCTTCGTCCTGTCCACCCTTTTCCGCGACTATGTCGAGCGCAGCTTCGACCATCACCTCGCGGTCTACCAGGAGACGCTGGTGGGCGGCGCGTTCGTCTTCCCCGAAGGCCTGCGGCTGAGTCGGACCCTGGAAGAGGCGCGCTTCCAGCAGCCCTATTCCGGCTGGTACTGGCAGATCGAGGATCGCAACGGCCCGGTGCTCAGCTCGCGCTCGCTCTGGGACGAAACGCTGAATGCCCGGCCGCCGCAGGCCGAGGAGACGACGCGGTTCCGGATCGAAGGGCCACTCGGGCAGAGCCTGCGCGCGTCGGGCCGGTGGATCGCCCTCCCCGGCGGCGAGGCGCCGTTCCTCTTCCTCGTCGCGGGCGATGCGAGCGAGATCGAGACGGAGATCGCGGACTTCAACACGCATCTCTTCTGGTCGCTCGGTGGGCTCGGCCTCGTGCTGGTGGCGGCGATGCTGATCCAGGTGGTCTACGGCCTGCAGCCGCTCCGCCGTCTCGGACGCCAGCTCGCGCAGATCCGGGCGGGACGCGCCCACCATCTCGGCGGCGACTTTCCCGCCGAGATCGCACCGCTCGCGACCGAGCTCAACGCACTGCTGGACCACAATGCCGAGGTGATCGAACGCGCCCGCACCCATGTCGGCAATCTGGCGCACGCGCTGAAGACGCCACTGGCCGTCCTGACGAACGAGGCCGCCTCGGCCCCGGCCGATCCCGGCGCGGACGGGCTGGCCGACCAGGTCCGCCGCCAGACCGAACTGATGCGTCGGCACGTGGACCACTATCTCGTACGTGCGCGCGCAGCGGGTGCGGGACGCGTCCTCGGCATCCGTACCGAGGTCGCCCCGGTCGTGGAAGACCTGAAGCGCACGCTCCTGCGCATCCATCGCGACCGGGCGCTCGATATCGCGGTGCGTATCGAGCCGGATGTTTCTTTCCGCGGCGAGCGCCAGGATCTGGAGGAGATTCTCGGCAATCTGATCGACAATGCGTGCAAGTGGGCACGGCACCATATCCTCGTGACGGCGACGCTGGACGGCCGCAGCCTCGAGATCGCGATCGAAGACGACGGCCGGGGACTCAGCCCTGACGAGCGGGCCGCCGTCCTGCCGCGGGGCAGCCGCCTTGACGAAAGCGTGCCGGGCTCCGGCCTCGGCCTCTCCATCGTTCGGGACATCGCAGGACTGTACGGCGGTACGCTGGTTCTAGGTGCCGCGCCGGGCGGTGGCCTGCGCGCCGCGGTGCGCCTGCCCGCCGCCCGGAACTGACCCGGCGGCGCCGCCCACGGCTTTCGCATGGCGCGGGGCCTTAGGAACGCCCATTTGTAGGGGTATCGCTTCGGCCAGCAACGCGTACAGCGGCCGACCTGCGCGGTTTACCCGCCCGGCGGCGCCGCGCCCTCACGGTATGGAAGGCGGATGACAATGGGTCACGGGACTTTGGAGGCACGGCAGGACCGGCCGGCCGCAATCGACGGCGCGCCCTTCCATACCGACCTGACGCCGGGCCTGCAGGTCATGCATCCGAAGCATGGAATCGGCCGCGTCAAGGGCATCGAGGAGCGCGAGGTCCAAGGGCGCACGCAGCGTTACGTGATCGTCGACTTCATCCGGCTGGCACTTGTCGTGGGCATACCGCAATCCGCCCTCACCCATTCCGGCCTGCGCCGTCCGAACGACGCGGACGAGATGCAGGCCGTGCTGGCCGTCCTCGGGGGAGAGCCCGAGGCGGCGCAGTCGCACTGGTCACGGCGCGCCGGCGAACAGGAAACCAAGCTCAACAGTGGCCGGCCGGAACTGCTGGCCGAGGTTCTTCGCGATCTCGCACCGCGCCGCGGACGCGGGCGCGACGGCGTCATCTTCCGCGAGGCGCTGGCTCGCCTGGCGGAGGAACTCGCGGTCGCGGACGACGTCGCCGTCGAGGCGGCTACCGCCAAGATCGAGGCTCTCCTGCCCCAGGCCCTTCCCAAGGGACGGGCCGGGCAAGGCTGAGGCGGGGCAAGGCGAAGGCCCGCCGGTCGGCCACCGACCTCCGGGCCGGCCCCGCACCGCTTGAAGGGCGCAGGAGCCTGCCCATATCCTCCGGCACGGCGGCCAGCGCGCCGCAACCTCTTGGCGGATAAGGACAAACTGGCGCGATGAGCGAGGATACGCTGCAGTTTCAGGCGGAGGTCGGGCGGATCCTCCACCTGATGGTCCATTCGGTCTATTCCAACAAGGAGATCTTCCTGCGGGAGTTGATCTCCAACGCATCGGACGCCTGCGACCGCCTGCGTTACGCGGCGCTCGCCCGGCCCGAACTGACGGCGGACGACGGCGCCTTCCGGATCGCCGTCTCCGTCGACAGGGCCGCCGGCACGATAACCGTCGCCGACAACGGCATCGGGATGAACCGCCAGGAACTGATCGAGAACCTGGGCACGATCGCACGCTCCGGCACCGGCGCCTTCCTGGAACAGCTCAGCGGCGATGCGCGTAAGGACGTCGCGCTGATCGGTCAGTTCGGCGTCGGCTTCTATGCGGCTTTCATGGTCGCGGACCGGGTGGAGGTGACCAGCCGCAAGGCGGGCGAAGACGAGGCCTGGGCCTGGCACTCGGACGGCCAGGGCAGCTTCACGGTGGCCCCGGCAGGCGATCATCCCCGCGGCACGCGGATCGTGCTGCATGTGCGCGCGGACGCGAAGGAGTTCCTGGACACGGCCCGCCTGCGGGGGATCGTGCAGACCTACTCCGACCATATCGCCGTCCCCATCCTGCTTTCGGACGGCGCGAACGGCGAGGGCGAGACGGTCAACGCCGCCTCCGCCCTCTGGACGCGGGCGCGGAGCGAGATATCCGAGGAGCAGTACACCGAGTTCTATCACCATGTGGCGCACGCCTTCGACCAGCCGTGGATGACGCTGCACTGGCGCGCCGAAGGCCGCATCGAATACACGGGCCTGCTGTTCGTGCCCTCGGCCCGCCCCTTCGACCTCTTCCGGCCGGAGCGGCGCCCCGGGGTCAAGCTCTACGTCAAGCGCGTCTTCATCACCGACGAATGCGAGGCGGTGGTCCCGGGCTGGCTTCGATTCCTCCGCGGCGTCGTGGATTCGGAGGACCTGCCCCTCAACATCAGCCGCGAGATGCTGCAGCACAATCCGGTGCTGACGCAGATCCGCGCCGCCCTGGTCCGCCGGGTCCTCGGCGATCTGGAGAAGCGGGCGGAGAGCGATCCGGACGGCTATCTCGCCTTCTGGGACACGTTCGGCCAGGTCCTCAAGGAAGGGCTGTACGAGGAACCCGCGCACCGGGACGCGCTCCTGAAGCTCGCCCGCTTCCGGTCCACCCGCGACGGCGGCTGGACGACGCTGGCCGACTATGTCGCGCGCATGCGGCCCGGCCAGGATGCGATCCACTACATCAGCGGCGCGGAGACGGACGCCCTGCGGCGCAGCCCGCACCTGGAAGGCTTCGCCGCCAAGGGCGTGGAAGTCCTGCTCCTGCCCGATGCGATCGACGATTTCTGGGTGCCGACCGTCGGCACGTTCGACGGCAAGCCGTTCCGCTCCGTCACCCGCGGCGGCGCCGATCTGGAGAAGATCGCCGCGCCGGACAGCGAGACGCCGGCGGAGCCCTCCCAGGCCGCCGACCTCGGGCCGCTTCTCGCCGGGTTTCGCGTCGCCCTGGGGGATGCCGTCAAGGATGTGCGCGCTTCCGACCGCCTGACCGAGAGCCCGGTCTGTCTGGTGGCCGACGAGGGTGGGCTGGACATCCATATGGAGCGCATGCTGAAGCTGCACGGCCAGCAGGTGCCGGCGACGCCGCGCATCCTCGAACTCAATCCCCGCCACGCACTGATCCGCAGGCTGGCGGAAGAAGCGGCGGCGGCCGACGGCGGCGCGCGCACCGCCGACATGGCGCATCTGCTGCTGGATCAGGCCCGAATCGTGGAAGGCGAGCCCCTGCCGGATCCGGCCGCCTTCTCGCGGCGGCTCTCCGCGATGCTCGCCGGCTGAAAGTCGGCGGAACGCCGGGAGACGTCGATCGCCTCCCGGCTTGATCCGCCCCGTCAGACCGCCCCCGTCAGTCCGCCGAGGCGATCTGGGCGAGGCGCTCCGCCGAGGCGATCTGGGCGAAGCGCTCCACCGGGACGTCACCCGCCTCGTCGCCGGCCGCCACGGGCGGCTCCAATTCCGCCGCCGTCGCGGCCACGGCGATCACGGCCGGCGCGGGCCGCGCGATGCTGCCGGTGTCGAGGAGATTGACCGCCGCATGAACGGCGCTGCCGAAAGTCGCGGGGCTGGCCGTGTACCAGCCCACCACCGCCGAAGGCACGGCGACGAGCACGAGACCCGTAGCCATCGCATACAGGAGCAGGCTGCGAACCACCCTCACGTCTGATCTCCCCCGTCTCGTTTAGTCGGGAGATCAACAGCGGACGCGCGAGGCGGTTCCGCCGGCCCTTGTCGGGGCCGGCGGGCGACGGATCAGTTCGACAGGTCGGCGAACCGCTTCAGGTGGAAATCGACATCGCCGAAGCTGCGGTCGATCATGGTCAGCCGCTTGAAGAAGTGGCCGGCGGCGTATTCGTCGGTCATTCCGATACCGCCGTGCAGCTGGATCGCCTGCTGACCGACATAGCGGGCCGACTTGCCGATCTGCACCTTGGCCGCGGACATGGCCTTCTTGCGATCGGCCTCGCTGTCCTCGCCGACGCGCATGGCCGCCATCATCGCCATGGACTTCGCTTCCTCGTGGGCGATGTACATGTCGACCATGCGGTGCTGCAGCACCTGGAACTTGCCGATCGGCTGGCCGAACTGCACCCGGGTCTTGATGTAGCCGAGCGTCATCTCGTTCAGCGTCTTCATCGCGCCGACCGCCTCCGCGCTGACCGCGGCGATGGCGTAGTCGATGACCTTCTCCAGGATCGGCAGGCCCTTGCCGACGCCGCCGACGACCGCGTCCGCCCCGACCTTGACGCCTTCCAGGAAAACCTCTCCGGCGCGCAGCCCGTCCGCCGTCGGATAGCCGCGTACGCGCAGCCCCTCCGCGCCCTTGTCGACCAGGAACAGCGTGATGCCGTCGGCATCGCGCGAGCCGCCGGACGTGCGCGCCACCACGACGATCCTGTCGGCGGACGGGGCGCCGAGCACGACGCCCTTCATGCCGTTGAGGATCCAACCCTCGCCGCTCTTCTCCGCCTTCGTCTCCACGTCGGCAAGGTTGTAGCGGGACTGCCGCTCGGCGAAGCCCAGCGCCAGCTTGATCTTGCCCTCGGCGACGGCGGGTAGGATGGCGCGCTTCTGCTCCTCGCTGCCGCCGTACAGCATCGCACCGCCGCCGAGCACCACCGTCGCCATGTAAGGCTCGGCAACGAGCCCGTTACCGAAGGCCTCCATGACGATCATCGTCTCGATCGCGGTCCCGCCGAACCCGCCATACTCCTCCGGGAAGGGCATACCCAGCCAGCCGAGTTCGGCGAACTGCTTCCAGTTGCCCTCGCTGTAACCTTCCTCGGTGGCGACCAACTTGCGGCGCTGTTCGAACGAATAGTTGTCCTGGACGAACCGCTCGACGCTGTCCTTGAGCAGACGCTGGTCGTCGGAATATTCGAAATCCATTGCGCGCTCTCTCCTCTCCGGGGCCGCGGACGGCCACTAAAAGTTCTCTTCTGACGGGCCAGGCCGACTTCCTCCCGCGATCCGTGCGCGAGGCTATGCCGGCCGCCGACGGCTGACAAGCACCGGCCGGCAGACGGGGTTCACAGACCCAGCACGGCCTTGGCGATGATGTTCTTCTGGACCTCGTGGGAACCGCCCGCGATCGACATCGCGCGGTGGTCGAAATATTCGGGCGCCATGCGGAACAGATAGTCCGGACCCACCGGCTCCTCGTTCCAACCCGAGCGGATCGCCCCCGGCTCGAAGGGCTGCGCGTACCAGGCACCCGCCTCCATCAGGAGTTCGCCGACCCGCTGGATCGCGTCGCCGGTCCGCATCTTCAGCATCGACGCCTCGGGTCCTACCGGCTGGTCGGCGGCACTGTCGGCCAGCGAGCGCAGCGAGGTCAGTTCGAGCGCCTCCAGCGACTGCTCGATCTCGGCGATCTTGACGCGGAAGGCCGGGTCGTCGACCAGCCGCATCCCGTCGCCGCTCCGTTCAGCGGCCGCGACCTGCCTCAGCTTATGCAGCGTGCGCTTGGTGATCGAGATCCAGGAAGCGTTGGAGCGCTCGTGCCCGAGCAGGTACTTGGCGATCGCCCAACCCTGGCCCTCCTCGCCGACCCGGTCCTCGGCCGGTACCCGGACGTCCTCGAACACTTCCTGGTTGAAGACGTGCCGGCCGTCGATGGTGATGATCGGCGTGATCGTGATGCCGGGCGTCTTGAGATCGACCAGCAGGCAGGTGATGCCCTCCTGTTTCTTGCCGGTGTTCGCGGTGCGGACCAGGAGGAACATCCGGTCGGCGTAGTGCGCGTGACTGGTCCAGACCTTGGTGCCGTTCAGCACGTAATGGTCGCCGTCGCGCACGGCCTTCAGCTGGAGCGATGCCAGGTCGGACCCGGCACCCGGTTCCGAATATCCCTGCGACCAGATCTCCTCGCTGGTCAGGATCTTCGGCAGGTATTTCCGCTTCTGCTCTGGCGTGCCGTAGGCGAGCAGTACCGGCCCCACCATGCGCGTACCGAAATGAATGGTGCGCGGGGCACCGCCCAGGAAGATTTCGTCGTCGAGGATGTACTTCTCGGCGGCGGTCAGCCCGGGACCGCCATCCTTCGCCTCCCAGTTCGGGGCGATCCAACCCTTCCCGGCCAGGATGCGCATCCAGCGGACATACTGCTCGCGCGTCAGTTCGATCCCGCGATCGACCTTCTCCCAGATGTCGCGCGGCAGGTTCTCGCGCACCCAGTCGCGCACCTCGGCCCGGAAGGCCTCCTCCTCGGGCGTGAAACGCAGGTCCATTCTGTCCTCGGCAATGTCCGGTCTTTCGAAGGTTTAGCCCGGTCGGGCGGCCGGGATCAATCCTCGCGCGACGGTGTTGCCATTCGGAGCAACAATCCCATCTATGCCCTAACTGTACCGTCCGGACTGTATATAATGTCGACCAGACCGACCCGTGGACGCCCGGATTCACGAAGCAGGATCCTCGATGCCGCTCAGACGATCGCCGGCCGCGACGGGGCGGCGCACGTCACCCTGGATGCCGTGGCGCGCGAGAGCGGCCTCAGCAAAGGCGGCGTCCTCTACAACTTCCCCAACAAGGACGCGCTGATCGGGGGGATGGTCCAGCGGCTGATCGAGACGATCGCACCCGTCATCGAGGACTACAGGCGCGACAACGCCCATTTCCCCTGCCCGACATTGCGGGCGATGATCCTGGCGACGGGCATGCGCGACGCGATCGAGCCCGGCGTCAAGATGGCGATACTGGCGGCCGCGGCCGAGAACCCGGCACTGCTCGATCCGGTCCGCCGTGAGTACGAGCGCAACCACCGGCTCGTGCTGGAGGAGAGCCGGGACGCCCCGGCCGCCATGCTGCTGTGGGCGGCCCTGGACGGGATCATGTTCCAGACGCTGCTGGGCATGGCTCCCTACGACGCCGAAGAGCGCCAGCGCATGCTCGACCGGCTGCTCGCCCTGATCGACGAGGTGGCGTCGTGACCGGCCCCGGCCCGCATCGCCGCCGTCCGCATCATGCCCGTCGCCCCGCGTTCCGTGCGGCCCTGTGTGCGGCCGCGCTCCTGCTCGCGGCGACGGCCTGCAGCGAAGGCGAGAGCGCCGCGCCACCGGCCGAGCCGCGCGCGGTACGGATCGAGACCGTGGGCGCGGCGCAACGTCCGGTGCAGCGGCGTTTCGTCGGCCGTATCGTGGCGCTGAGCACCGTCGACCTGTCGTTCCAGGTCGGCGGCCGGGTGGTGGAGCTGCCGGTGTTCCATGGGACGGTCGTGCCGAAGGGCGGCCTGATCGCGGCCCTCGACCCCGCCGACTACCGCCTCGCCCTGCGCGAGGCGCAGGTCCAGCGGGAGCATGCAGCCCGCGACCTCGCGCGCAAACGCACACTGGCGGATCGCCAGGTCGTGGCGCGCACGACGCTCGAGGCGGCGCAGACGGAGGTCGGCCTGCGCGACGTGGCACTCTCCAACGCCCGCCGCAATGTCGACTACACGCGGATCGAAGCACCCTTCGACGCGCTGATCACCCGGCGGCTCATCGACAACTTCACCAACGTCCAGGCCGGACAGGAGGTCGTCCGCGTCCAGGACGTCACCGAACTGCGCGTCCATGTCTCGATCCCCGAAGACCTGATCGGCCTCGTCCAGTATCCCGAGCGCTTCGCCGTGGAGGCGCGGCTGCCGGCCCGTCCGGACGACCCGTTGCCGCTGGAGTACCGCGAACACGCGACCGAGCCCGATCGCGTCGCGCAGACCTACTCCGTCCAGTTCGGCCTGGCGCGCCCCGGCGGCACGGACATCCTGCCCGGGATGACGGCGGCCGTTCTCGTCGGCCTGCACGGCGCCCAGCCGGACGGCCGCGTCGACCTGCCCGAGTCGGCCGTCGACACGGACGCAGCCGGCGCCTTTCGTGCCTGGATCTACGACGCCGGGAGCGGCACCGTCCGACCGCGACCCGTACAGCTCGGCAGCCTCGGCGGCGGGCGCGTGCCCGTGCTCGCCGGCCTGGAAGCCGGCGAGCAGGTCGTGACGGCCGGCGTCCACCTGCTCAGCGAGGGCATGGCTGTCCGCCCGTTCACCGCGTTCTGACCGGCACGACATGGATATCGCGCGCGCATCGATCGACCGCCCGGTCAACACCTGGCTGTTGGTCCTCGTCTGCCTGATCGGCGGCATATGGGGCCTCCTGGCGGTCGGCCGGCTGGAAGACCCCGCCTTCACGCTGAAGCAGGCGGTGGTGACCACCTCCTATCCCGGCGCCACGGCCGAGGAGGTCGAGGAGGAGATCACCGAGCGGATCGAGTCGGCGATCCAGCAGATGCCGCAGCTCGACCACGTCATCTCGAAATCGATGCCCGGGCGCTCCGAGATCACCGTCGAGATCAAGGCGACCTACGACGGGTCGCAGATGCCGCAGATCTGGGACGAGCTGCGGCGAAAGGTGAACGACGTCCAGCGCGACCTGCCGACCGGGGCGGGCCCGTCCAACGTCAACGATGATTTCGGCGACGTCTTCGGCATCTTCCACGCCGTCACCGCCCCCGGCTTCAGCGATCGGGAGAAGCGCGATCTCGCGACGTTCCTGCGCCGCGAACTGCTGACCGTGCCCGGTGTCGGCAAGGTCGCGACCGCCGGCGAGCCGACGGAAACGATCTATGTCGAGGTGTCGAACGAGCGGCTCGCCGGCCTGGGGGTCTCGGTCGAGGCGGTGCTGCAGACGATCCAGGCGGAAAACGCGGTGGAAGCGGCGGGCTCCATCCGGGTGGGCGACCGGAGCGTGCGGATCGGCATCCCGGCCGGATTCGACACGGTCGCCGCGATCGAGGCGCTTCGGATCGGCCGGCCCGGCACGACCGAGCAGATCAGCCTCCTGGACGTGGCGACCATCCATCGCGCCCCGACCGAGATTCCCGATCATATCGTCCGCTTCAAGGGCGAGGACGCCTTCACCCTGGGAGTGGCCGGCATCGCCGACGTGAACATCGTCGAAGTCGGCCGGGCGGTCGACGCGCATCTGGAGGCGCTCGCCGCACGCATCCCGCTCGGCGTCGCGATGCACCCCGTCTACGAGCAGCATGTGGTCGTCGACGAGGCGATCGACAGCTTCGTGCTCAACCTCGCCATGTCGGTCGCCATCGTAATCGGCGTGCTCTGCCTGTTCATGGGGTGGCGCGTCGGCATCGTCGTGGGCGCCACGCTGCTCCTGACGGTGCTGGGCACGACCTTCGCCATGTGGGCGTTCGGCATCGAGATGGAGCGCATCTCCCTGGGCGCCCTGATCATTGCCATGGGCATGCTGGTCGACAATGCGATCGTCGTGGCGGAAGGCATGCTCATCAACATGCAGCGCGGCATGAACGCGCGCGATGCGGCCGGCGAGGCGGCGCGGCGCACCCAGGTACCGCTGCTCGGCGCGACCGTCATCGGCATCATGGCCTTCTCGGGGATCGGTCTCTCGCCCGACGCCACGGGCGAGTTCCTGTTCTCGCTGTTCGCGGTGATCGGCATATCGCTGCTGCTCAGCTGGGTGCTCGCCATCACCGCGACCCCGCTGTTCGGCAACTATCTGCTCCGGGTTCCCGCCCGCGAGGTCGAAGACCCCTATCGCGGCTTCGCCTACGGCGCCTATCGCGGCGTGCTGCGCGGCACGCTGCGCGCCCGAGGACTTACGATCCTGTCGCTCGTCCTGCTGACCGGGACCTGCTTCTGGGCGTTCGGCTTCGTCAAGCAGGCCTTCTTCCCGGAATCGAACACGCCGATCTTCTACGTCAATTACGAACTGCCCCAGGGCAGCGACATCCGCGCGACCGCGCGCGACATGGCGGAGATCGAGGCGATCGTCGGGGACAAGCCCGGCGTCGTTTCCGTCGCGAGCTTCGTCGGCCGCGGCGCCACGCGTTTCATGCTGACCTATGCGCCGGAGCAGCCGAACCCCGCCTATGGGCAGCTGATCGTGCGCATGGCCGACCGCGACCTGATCGACCCGCTCGCCGCGGAACTGCGCGCCGACCTGGCCGCTCGCTTCCCGCGCGGCGAGATCCGCACGGAGCGCCTCGTCTTCGGTCCCGGCGGCGGCGCCAAGGTGTCGCCGCGCTTTTCGGGACCCGACGCCGCGGTCCTGCGCAGCCTGGGGTCCCAGGCCGAGCGGATCATGCGCGAGGACGGCGGCCTGATCGACATCCGGCAGGACTGGCGCCAGCGGGCCCTGACGATCCGCCCCGTCTACAACGAGGAGCGGGCGCGCATAGCGGGCGTGGCGCGCAACGATCTGGCACGCACCCTGGAGTTTGCGACCACGGGCACGCGGGCCGGGACCTATCGCGAAGGCACCCAGCTCATCCCGATCGTCGCCCGCCCGCCCGCGGAGGAGCGGCTGGATGCCGGGCGGCTGGAAGACCGGCTGATCTGGAGCGCCGGCGAGCAGGCCTATGTGCCGATCACCCAGATCGTCGAGCGGTTCGAGACGGCGTCGGAGGAGACGCTGATCCTGCGGCGCGACCGGTTGCGAACCCTGTCGGTGAAGGCCGACCCCGCGCCGGACCTCAATGCCGACGAGGCGCAGCGTCGCATCCGCGGTGCCGTCGAGGCGATTGAACTGCCGCCGGGTTACCGCCTCGAGTGGGGCGGCGAATACGAGCATTCGACGCGGGCGCAGAGCAACCTGGCGGCGCAGCTCCCGCTCGGCTTTCTCGTCATGCTGGTGATCTCCGTCCTGCTGTTCGGCAAGGTGCGCCAGCCGCTGATCATCTGGCTGGTGGTGCCGATGTCGATCTGCGGCGTCGTGATGGGCCTTCTGGGCACCGGACAGCCGTTCAGCTTCACGGCTCTGCTGGGGTTCCTCAGCCTGTCGGGCATGCTGATGAAGAACGCGATCGTCCTGGTGGACGAGATCGATGCCCAGATCGCCGACGGCAAGGAGCGACATGCCGCCGTGATCGACGCCAGCGTCAGCCGTTTGCGTCCGGTCTTCCTCGCCGCCGTGACGACGATCCTCGGCATGATCCCCCTGCTCGCCGATGCGTTCTTCGCGAGCATGGCGGTCACGATCATGAGCGGCCTCGCCTTCGCGACCGTGCTCACCCTGATCGCGGTTCCGGTATTCTACGCTTCGTTCTTCCGCATCAGCCCGCCCGATCGGGCCGGTCGGGCGAAGACGGTCGCGGAAACCATCCCGCGGCCCCTCTCACCGCATGCACTTCCCGGGCGGCCCGGATCGGGCGCCGCACAGGAGAAGGGGCCGCACCGTCGCCGGTGCGGCCCCTCGCATCTGTCCGGCTGGGCCGCTATCTGCCCGGCCGGTCGCCGCCATGGCGCGTCAGGAACCGCTGTGCTTGCGGGCCTCGTCCAGGATGAAGTCGAGCAACTCCTGGCCGGGCAGGCCCCGGCCGTCCATGTCGGCCACCCACTTGTCCCAGACCGGCTTGGCTGCGCGATTCTCGAACTCGGCCCGCTGCTCCGGCGTGTAGCTGATGCGCTTCAGACCCATCTTCTCGAAGGTCGGGATGTTGACCGCGTCGGCATCGAGATAGGCCTGCTTCATCGCCTCGTACGCGGCGGGACGGGCGTCGTCGAGGATCTGGCGGTATTCGGCCGGCAGGCGGTTGTAGGCATCCTGGTTGACCACCAGACCGCAGCCGATGGTTCCGGGTGCCAGACCGTCCGTGTACCAGCTGCTGATCTCATGCAGGCGGTAGGAGGCGTGCATGTAGGTATAGGCCACCGCGGCGGCATTGATCATGCCGCGCTCCAGGCCGGTGTAGATCTCCGGCGCCGGAACGGTCGTCGGCACGGCGCCGAGTTCCCGCATGGCCTCGCCGATGCCGCCCAGCGCGCGCACCCGCATGCCCTTCCAGTCTTCGAGCGTCTCCGGCGCCTTGCCGGAGCCCATGAACTCGTACTGCGGCAGCGGCGTGGCCATGTACGCGATCGCGTTCCAGCGCTTCATCTCGTCGATCACGACCGGATGTTCGAAATAGGCCGACTGCGTGCCGTAGACCGAGTCCAGCGTACTGAGCGGCAGGAACGGCAGGTCGAGGCCGGTCATCGCCGGGTTCTTGCCCGGATGGTAGGACGGGCAGAAGGAGGCGGACTCGAAAGCGCCCAGCTTGATGCCGTCGATGTTCTCGCGCGCCGGCGAGATCGCCTCGGCATAGTGGATGCGGATCTTGAAGTTGCCGGCGGTCTTCTCTTCGACCTGGGCAGCGAGGCTTTCCACGCTCTTGGTATAGGCGCGGGGCGGACCCCACACCGAAAGTTCCCACTGGACCGCCTGCTGCGCGGCGGCGGCGGAAGCGCCGAACGCCATGCCGGCAGCCAAGCCGGCGGCGGTCAGCCGCATGGGGTTGATCCTTGCCATATCCGTCATTCCCTTCACTGATCGGTCCCGATGCCGTGCGCGAAACGCGCTGGCCGGGTCGTAGGGCAAGCTAGACGCGACCCCGCGCCGCATCAAGAACCCCCGAAACGGGCCGGTGATGGCGCAGCGAGGGAAGGGAAGCGCCGGGGTCAGCCGCGGGCGGCGTCCCGTTCCGCCGCCGACTGCAGCCAGCGCACCCCGACGACGACGGCGATGGCGAGATAAAGGGTGCTGCCCGGCACCCACATCAGGAGCCCCGCAAGCTGCTGGTCCTCGAGCGTGCCGAGACCCCAAAGTGCCGCCCCGGGGCCCTGCACCGGATAGAAGGGCCTCGGCGCGAAGGTCAGCACGGCCCCCAGGATGCCGGTGTGCATCATCGTCACCAGTATCGCGCCGAGTGCGCGGCCCCGGCCCTGCACGTCCGCGATGCCTACGGCATGCCAGAACCAGATGCCGGTCGCGACCAGCATGGCGAGCACCGCCAGATGCGCGCCGGTCCCGGTCAGCGCGGCGGCGTAGACGGGAGGCGCATGCGCGATCCAGATCGCGAGCCCGTGTCCGGCCGCGGCGGGACCGGGCCGCGACAGCCATGGCTGGGCGCTGCCCAAGGTGCCGAACGCCGCACGCACCGCTTCGACGGCACCGCCCCGGGCCAGGAGGAAGGCCGCGGGAATGACGATCAGCATGAGTTGCAGCATATGTGCCGACACCAGCGTGGCGGCCAGCCGGCAGAGCGGCGACACCAAGGCCGCCGCCAGCAGCAGCCAGCCGGCGGCGAAGAGCCGGACGTCCGCGACGGCGCCTCTGCCCGAGGCGGCGAGACGCCGCCTGCCGCGTACGTAGAGCGCCGCGAAGACGCCGAGCGGCACCAGCGTCTCCGGCGCCAGCGACCAGTAGGCGAACAGGCCGTCCGGCCGCGCCGGGGGCATGGTGGCCAGACACAGGCTGAGCAGGTCCCGAAGCATGCGCTCCTCGCTGTTTCCGCCCGGTGCCCGGGCGCCTCAGTAACAGGGCGGCAGGGCGAGCACCGGCGCCCCGATCCAGATCGTCCCGGCCGCGCCGACCAGCATGAGCAGACAGGTCAGCCGCAGCAGGAACCGGGCGTTCTCGTCCATCGGCCGGGCACGCGCCCCGCGGAGCAGCCAGACCGCCACGCCGAGCACGACGAGATGCAGCCCCCACAGGACGGTCAGCACCAGTGCGAGCACGTCGCGCGACCAGACGGTATCCTCGCCCATGCCCGCTTCGCAGCCCAGCGAGAGGACGACGTACAGCAGCAGAAAGCAGCTCGACCAGACGATCAATCCGCCGCTCGCCAGCACCAGCCGCGGCAGCGCCCCCATCGCCGTCATGACTGCACCATCGCCGCGACCCCGAAGACGGCGGCGAGCACGGCGAACCCCGCAACGACCGAATAGTCCCACCACAGGACCATGACGCGCAGGTCGAGGTTCCGCCGCGGCGAGACGAATCCGGCGCGGAGCCGGGCCAGCGCGAAGCCGGAGAAGACGACCCCCAGCAGGGCGTGGAAGACGGCATAGCCGATGCCCACCGCCGCGGTGGCCGCCGAAGCGTGCAGCGTGGGATGGGGCAGATGGGCGACCGCGGCCCAGGTGAGAACGGCGGCCGCGCCCAATCCCGACAGGGCCGAGAGGACGAGAAGGACCCCGCAGCGGCCGGGTGCGCCGACCGCGTTGGCGCGGCGCGCCAGCCGTGCCGACAGGCCGGCTCCGGCCAACGCCGCCGCGGCCAGGAGCGGCAGTTCCAAGCCCGGCGCGGCGTAGATCGGCGCCGGTCCCGGCGCGATCAGCAGGATGTAGACATAGCCGAACAGCAACGAAGCCAGCAGCGTGGCGTCGGCGACCAGGGTGAACACGAGGCCCAGCCATCCCGGCGCATCGGCCGCCACATGATGCAGCGGCAGTTCCTCGCCGACGCCGGTATCGCGCGGGGCGGGATCGGCCTTCAACCCGTTGACCCAGGCCCAGCGCAGGAAGACCGGCAGCGCCAGCAGCAGCCCGATCGGCGCCAGGGCGTACTGGCCGACCAGGAACAGCAGGAAGAACACCGCCATGGCGAGGCCGCCCCAGAGCGGCAGCCAACTGGGGCGCGGCAGGACGACGACATGCGTCGGCCGGCCCGAGATCATGTCGACGCCGAGGCTCTCCTGCTGGTGGGCGTCGTCGCCGGGCAGGCGATGGCGGCCGGCCGCCGTCGAGCCCGGAAGCGCCGGATCGGACCAGAGCGGATCGCGGTCGCGCACCTCCGGCAGGCTGGCGAGATTGTAGAGGGCCGGTGGCGTCGTCATGGCCCATTCCAGCGTGCTCGCCTTCCAGGGATTGCGCTTCGTGCGCGGCCCCAGATGCCAGCTCAGCACCAGGTCCACAATCAGCAGGCCGAACCCGATCGACATGACGAAACCGCCGATCGAGGACACCAGGTTGGGGAAGTCCCAGCCCAACCCGGCCGGGTAGACGTAGACCCGGCGGGGCATGCCGATAAGCCCCGTCAGATGCATGATCAGGAAGGTGAGGTTGAAGCCTACGAAGATCAGCCAGAAGGCCACCTTGCCGAGGGCGGGAAAGGTCGCCCGGCCGGTGACGTGCGGGAACCAGTAGTAGATCCCCGCCATGACGGGAAAGATGAAGCCACCGACCAGGACGTAATGCAGATGGGCGACGACGAACTGCGTGTCGTGCACCTGCCAGTTGAACGGAACCAGAGCAAGCATGACGCCGGTCAAGCCGCCCGCCACGAAGATCACCAGAAAGCCGAACAGGTAGAGCATCGGCAGTTCGAGCCGCGGCCGCCCGCTCCACAGCGTCGCGATCCAGGCGAAGAACTGCACCGCCGTCGGGATGGCTACGAGCATGCTCGCGGCGGAGAAGAACACCTGGGCAAGATGCGGAATGCCCACCGTGAACATGTGGTGCACCCATAGGCCGAAGCTGATGAATCCGATGGCGAAGACGCTGACCACGATGGCCGTGTAGCCCACGATCGGGCGGCCGGCGAAGACCGGGACCAGCGTGGAGACGATGCCCGCGGCCGGCAGGAAGATGATGTAGACCTCCGGGTGGCCGAACAGCCAGAACAGGTGCGCCCAGAGCAGTGGGTCGCCGCCGCGCGCCACGTCGAAGAACGGCCAGTCGAAGGCGCGTTCGAGTTCGAGGATGAGGCTGCCCAGGATGAGCGGCGGAAACCCCACCAGCATCATCAGGACCGTCACCAGGATGTACCAGGCGAACAGCGGCATGCGTGCCAGCGACATGCCGGCCGTGCGCATGCTCAGGATCGAGACGGTGACCTCGACGGCGGCGCAGATCGCGGAGATCTCGACGAAGGTGACCCCGAGCAGCCAGACGTCGGCATTGACGCCCGGTGTGAAGGCCCGGCTCGACAGCGGCGTGTACATGAACCAGCCGCCGTCCGGCGCCACGCCCAGGAACAGCGCCCCGAGCAGGATCATCCCGCCGAAGAGGTAGCACCAGTAGCCGAAGGCGGTCAGTCGCGGAAACGCCAGATCGCGCGCGCCGGTCATCTTCGGAATGAGGTAGATCGCCAACCCCTCGATCATCGGGATTGCGAACAGGAACATCATCACGGTGCCGTGCATCGTGAAGATCTGATTATAGAGATCGTGATCGAGGAAGGCGTTGTCGGACGTGGCGAGTTGGGCGCGGATCAGCATCGCCAGGATGCCGCCGATCAGGAAGAAAACCAGCGCGGTCGCCATGAACCGCTTGCCGAGGATCGTGTGGCTGACCGCCGCGGCACTGCGCGGGAACGGCGGGTTGCTCCAAACCTCGGCGAGACGGCGGTGACGAGCGAGAGCGGAAAGGGGTCGCCGGGGCTCGGTCATGGCGCAGCCTCCGCCCCGAGGACAGCGGCGGGAGGCGACACGGGCGGTGCGTCGGCCCGCGGCAGTGCCGCCAGCCGGTCCGCGAGATCGGCATCGGGCAGCGCCTCCGCGCGGAGCGCCATGCGGGCATGCTCCGCACCGCAGAACTCGGCGCACTGGCCACGGAACACGCCCGGCCGCCACGCCCGCAGGCGCAGGACGTTGGTGATGCCCGGAATGGCGTCGATCTTGCCGCCCAGCCGCGGCACCCAGAAACTGTGGATCACGTCGGCCGTGCGCAGGTGGATGTCGACCGGTCGGTCGACCGGCATCAGCAGCAGGTCGACCGACTGCACCGGCCCGCCATCGGCATCCGGATAGACGACCTGCCACCAGAACTGATGGCCGGTGACCTCGACGCGGAAGACCGGCTCGTCGGTCGGCAGCGGCAGCAGGGAGTGGCCGGCCCGCACGCCCCAGCCGAGCAGGGCGGCGAGCACCACGGCCGGAAAGACGAGACCGCCGCCGACGACGAGCAGCCGAGGAGATATCGCGCGGCGCCGGTCCGGATGGCGGCAGGCCGCGTAGAGGGCGAGAGCGGTCACCGCGGTCAGGATCAAGACGCTGCCCCAGAACATCGCCCACCACACCTCGGCGACCGCCGCCGCCGCCGGTCCGGCGGGATCGAGGATGGACATCGGTCCGCGATAGCATCCCGCGAGTGCCAAGCCGACCAGCGCAATCGCCAGCGGGGCCGCACCGCACGGGCGGCGTCCGAACCGAACGGGTGCCGCACCGTTGGTGGGTCGAGCGCGGCAGCCGCACGGCACCCGCCCGCCCAGGAGAGAGCGGACATGGAACGCTACGCCGAACTTCAGAAGCCCGGCGCGCCGACGCGGGTCGCGGTCATCCGTCATCCGCTGCACCCGATGATGGCGAACTTCCCGATTGCCTTCCTCCTGACGCTGATCGCGAGCGACCTCGCCTTCCTGTACTTCGGCGATCCGTTCTGGGCGCGGGTATCGCTCTGGCTGGTGGGCGGGGGAACAGTGATGGGAGTGTTGGCCGGAATGGCCGGAACCATCGAGCTCCTCTGGGAGAAGCGCATTAGGCGGCGCACGGCGAGCTGGAGCCATTTCGTGGCGGCCGTCATGCTGCTGTCCGTCGCGGCGGCCAACTGGGGCTGGCGGATCGGCGCCCCCGAGGAGGCCATCTTCCCCTGGGGCCTGGCTCTGTCGGCCATGTGCTTCGTCCTCGTCGGCATGGCGGGTTGGCTGGGTGGAGCGCTCGTCTTCGAGCACCGGATCGGTGTGTTGGACGAGGACGAATGACGGGCGATCACAGCGGCTTCGCCAGCACGAGGTAGAGAATCGGGGGGACGAGCAGCGCCGGCACCGCCGTCAGCCACAGGTGCGTGCCGACCGACCAGATGTCGGGACGATGATGGAGCACGACCACGAGCCGCCCGCACACCACGTGGAAGAGTACCATCAGCAGGACGAGTCCCAGCTTCAGGACGAGCCACCCCTCATAGGACGCGGTCGGGTGGATCAGGAGCGTGCCGGCGGCGATCGCGATCACCGCGGCGGGCGAGGCGATCGCGATGAAGGTGAAGCGCGCCATCGCCCGCAGCCGACGCGTCGCACCGGCGTCGGCCAGGGCGGGAAAACCGGCGTAGAGCGCAGGAAGCACGAACAGGCATGCCGCCCATACCACCAGCGCCGCGATGTGCAGCGACTTCAGCCAGGGGATCAGGGTGGTCATCGGCTGCTGGCGGCTCCGCTCGGGCGGTGGACCTTCGAAGGCGGACCTCGCCCTCCTCATGTCGCCAACGAGCGCCGGGCGGATCGGTTTCCTCTGGGATCCGCGCAATTCGGGGGATACCTAGCCGGGTGTCTCCTTCGGGACCGGCCCGGCGGCACCCCGTCCATCGTAGAGCCAGCAGGCGGCGAGGCTCGACCCTCCCGTCGCCATGAGGCCCGACCGCTCGACGTGGCAGCGGTCGAAGGCGTGCGGGCAGCGCGGATTGAAGGCACAGCCGGGCGGGATCGCGTTCAGGCGGGGCATCGAGCCCTCGATCTGCGCCAGCCGCTCGACATCGTGGGTGAGGGTCGGGATCGACGCCATCAGTCCCGATGTGTACGGGTGCTTCGCCGCCTTGATGACGTCGCGCACCGGGCCGATCTCGGCGATGCGTCCGGCATACATGACCGCGACCCGGTCGGCCGTCTCCGCGATCACGCCCATGTCGTGGGTCACCAGCATCACCGCCGTCCCATGGTCGCGGCACAGCCGCTTCAGCAGGGCGATGATCTGCGCCTGGATCGACACGTCGAGCGCCGTCGTCGGCTCGTCCGCGATGACGAGGCGCGGATTGACGCAGAGCGCGAGCGCGATCACGACACGTTGGCGCATGCCGCCGGAGAACTGATGCGGATAGTTGTCGATGCGGCTTTCCGGCGACGGAATCCCGACCTCGGCCAGCATCTCGACCGCCCGGCGCCGGGCGGCCGGCCCCGCCAGGTGGGGGGGGGGGGGGGTCGGGTCGATAAGCTGCGCGCCGCACGAAAAGAGCGGGGTGGGGCTGGTGAGCGAGG
>JBKBLL010000006.1:0-35527 GCA_046296375.1 Alphaproteobacteria bacterium
ACGACCCGTCCGCCTGGCCGCTTCTGCTGGAATCGGTGACGGTCGATCGGGTACGGGCCCTGTTCGGCCATCGCGGCGTCGGACGGACGGTGCGCTACGAACTGCCGCGGCTGCACGCCCTGAACTTCGTCGTCGACGACGTGCTCCAGGGCGGTGTCAACGACAGCCTGAACCTGGACGGGCACGGCAAGACCCTGGCCTCGCTCGTCCTGTCGCTGCCGCTGCGCGCGCCCCTCGCCCTGCTGGACGCCGCACGCCGCGCGATAGATGCCGAGCGGCGCGCCTGACCGGTCCGGCGACGCCCCCGGCGCGAGCGCATCGGGCGCCAGCTTAGGCGTCAGGGCATCCAGGCGCCGCCGTTCAGGTGGATCGTCTGACCGGTGATGAACCCGCCCTCCGGCAGGCAGAGGTGGCGGACCATCGCGGCGATCTCCTCGGGCCGGCCGAAACGGCCGACAGGGACGCCGGTCGCCCCCATATTGCCCGGCCGGGCCCCGGCGGTGGCGCCGCGCACGGTGTCGATCGAACCGGGCGCGACGCAGTTCACGGTGATGCCGTGCGGCGCCAGTTCCATGGCGAGCCCGCGCGTCAGGCCCTCCAGGCCGGCCTTGGCCGCACAGACATGCACGCGGTTCGGCGTGCCGACATGGGTCGAAATGCCGCCGATCGTAACGATCGCGCCGCCGCCGCCCGCGATCATGTGCGGAACGCACGCCTTGGCCGCGACGAACGCTCCGTCGAGGGCGACGGAAACGATCTCCCGCCACTCGTCGAAACCCATGTCGAGGAACGGCGTCTGGCGCCGGAGTGCGGCGTTGCTTACCAGAATGTCGATGCGGCCGAACGTCGCCACCGCCGCGTCGACCATCGCCGCCACCGCGGCGGGGTCCGTCACGTCCGCGACATGGGCGAGGCCGCGTCCGCCCGCGGCCTCGGCCTCTGCGGCGACCGCCTCCGCCGCGGCGCGGTCGCTGCGGGCATTGACGACGACCGCGGCGCCCGCCTGGGCCAGGCCGAGCGCGATCGACCGCCCGATGTTGCGCGCGCCGCCGGTCACGACGGCGACCTTGCCCGCCAACCTGCCGTCCGTTCCAGTCATCCCGTCCTCCCCTCGCCGGCGCCAGGACCCCGTTCCACGGGCGCCCTCTCCGAAACACAAGGTTCACCGTGCCGACCCGCACGGCGACTCGTAACCGACCGATTGCACTGATATAGTTTAAGCCTGCAGGGACGCCATTCGGCGTATCCCATCCGATAGAAAGGCACGGATATGCGCATGAGACTCGTGCCGCCTCCGGCCCCGAACAGCCGGCTCGTATTCATAGCGGATAGAGCGCCGATCGCCAGGGGCTATGGCATGGCCCGCTTCGACTGCGGAGCATGCGGCGACCTGCTGCTCGCCGACTTCCGTGCGAGCGACCTGCGCAGGGCGGTCTTCCGCTGCCCGACTTGCGGCGCCTACAACGAACCGGCGGAACAGCCGGATCTCGCTGCCCCCGCATAGCGCCGCCCGCGGCACCGCGGCGGCGCTGAATGCCACCGCGGTTCGCGGCCGGGGGCGGTTCGGGGGAGGACGTGAACCGGGCGCCGGTCAGGGTCCCGGAAAGCGGGACGCTTGGTGGGCGGTGCTGGGGTCGAACCAGCGACACCCTGCGTGTAAGGCAGGTGCTCTACCGCTGAGCTAACCGCCCTCTGGCGCGGTTCGATCATCCGATGCGTCGCGGGGAACCCCGTCGGGGAAAGGCCGGGCACGCGAGAGGGAAAAGGGCCGGATTCGCGAGCGGCGAAGCGGCCGTCAAGCCTTACTGAATGGCGTCTTTCAGGCCCTTGCCGGCCTTGAACTTCGGCTGTTTGGATGCCGCGATCTCGATGGTTTCGCCGGTACGCGGGTTCCGCCCGGTCGATGCCGCACGCTCGCTCACCGAAAACGTGCCGAAACCAACGAGTCGAACCTCCACGCCCGTCTTCAGCGCCGAAGTGATCGCTTCGAATACCGCGTCGACGGCCCGCGTGGCATCGGCCTTCGACAGATCCGCGTCGCTCGCCACCGCGGCGATCAGTTCGTTTTTATTCACGGAGCTCCCCCTGTCCATCATAAGTTACAGACGCCCTGGCGTTCACAACAATCGCGCAAAGCAGCGGGAGTCTAGATCGCCCGCTTCCACACCGTCAACGCGAAGGTCGGGCGCGACCGCGGTTTCCTGGGGAGATCCGCGACCGCGCCCGCCTCGCGATACCTCAGTGTGTAACGACCCCCTGCGTCGAAGGGTCCTCACCTTTTCTGACGGAAGGAACGGCTGGATCCTCGGTCCATTCGACCGCGCTCGGCATGCGGACCAAGGCCTGCTTCAGGACGTCGTCCACGGTCTCGGCGCAGATGATGTGCAGGCCCCTGCGAACATTGTCCGGTATCTCGGCGAGATCCTTCTCGTTGTCCTTGGGGATGATCACCGTCCGCAACCCGCCGCGCAACGCCGCGAGGAGCTTCTCCTTCAGGCCGCCGATCGGCAGGACGCGCCCGCGCAGCGTGATCTCGCCGGTCATCGCCACGTCCTTACGGACCGGGATGCCGGTCAGCGCAGACATGATGGAGGTCACCATGGCCACCCCCGCCGATGGCCCGTCCTTCGGCGTCGCCCCTTCCGGGACGTGGACATGGATGTCCTTGCGGTCGAACTCCGGCGGCTTCACACCAAACTGCAGCATCCGCGACCGGATGTAGGAGCGCGCCGCCTGCACCGACTCCTGCATGACGTCGCCGAGCTTGCCGGTATGGGAGACGTTGCCCTTGCCCGGCATGATGACCGCCTCGATCGACAGCAGTTCGCCGCCGACCTCCGTCCAGGCGAGGCCGGTCGTCACGCCGACGAGATCCTCGAGTTCGGCCTCGCCGTAACGGTACTTCCGCACACCCGCATACTTGCCGAGATTGCGCGGCGTTATGCGGATGTCTTTCTTGCCCTTGCTGCTGACCAGTTCCTTGACCGCCTTGCGCGACAGGTTGGCGATCTCGCGCTCGAGGTTCCGGACGCCCGCCTCGCGGGTGTAGTAACGGATCACGTCGCGCAGGGCCTCGTCGCTGATCGCGAGTTCGCCCTTGCGCAACCCGTGCGCCTCGGTCTGCTTGACGATCAGGTGCCGCTTGGCGATCTCGATCTTCTCATCCTCGGTGTAGCCGGGGATGCGGATGATCTCCATGCGGTCGAGCAAGGGCTGCGGCATGCGCAGCGTATTCGCCGTCGTGACGAACATCACGTCCGAGAGGTCGTAGTCGACCTCGAGATAATGGTCATTGAACGTGCTGTTCTGTTCGGGGTCGAGCACTTCGAGCAGCGCCGACGACGGGTCGCCGCGCCAGTCCGCGCCGAGCTTGTCGATTTCGTCGAGCAGGAACAGCGGGTTCGACGTCTTGGCCTTCTTCATGCCCTGGATCACCTTTCCGGGCATGGAGCCGATATAGGTCCGGCGATGGCCGCGCACCTCGGCCTCGTCGCGCACGCCGCCGAGCGACATCCGCACGAAACTGCGTCCGGTCGCCCGCGCGATCGACTTGCCGAGCGAGGTCTTGCCGACGCCGGGCGGGCCGACGAGACAGAGGATCGGACCCTTGACCTTCTTCATCCGCTGCTGAACGGCGAGGTATTCGAGGATTCGTTCCTTGACCTTGTCGAGGCCGTAATGATCGGCGTGCAGCGTCTTCTCGGCGTGGTGGATGTCGCGCCGGACCTTGGAACGCTTGTTCCACGGGATCGACAGCATCCAGTCGAGATAGTTACGCACCACCGTCGCCTCGGCCGACATGGGGCTCATCGACCGCAGCTTCTTCAGCTCGGCCATGGCCTTGTCGCGCGCCTCCTTGCTCAGGCGGGTGGCGTTGATCCGCTCGTCCAGTTCCGAAGCGTCGTCGCGACCGTCCTCGCCCTCGCCGAGCTCCTTCTGGATCGCCTTCATCTGCTCGTTGAGGTAGTACTCGCGCTGCGTCTTCTCCATCTGCCGCTTCACGCGGTTGCGGATGCGCTTTTCCACCTCGAGAACGTCGATCTCGCCTTCCATGTAGGCGTAGACCCGTTCGAGCCGCTGCTTCACGCCGGCGATCTCGAGCAGTTCCTGCTTCTCCGCGATCTTCAGCGTCAGATGCGCGGCGACCGTGTCGCCGAGCTTCGCCGCCTCGTCGATCTGGTTGATCGAAACCAGCACCTCCGGCGGGATCTTCTTGTTGAGCTTCACATACTGCTCGAACTGCGCCACCACCGTCCGGACGAGCGCCTCTTCCTCGCTGGCGTCGGCGGCCGGCTCTTCTTCGAGCATCTCGGCCTCGACCTCGAAGAAGGCCTCGTCGCCCACATAGCGCAGGACGCGCGCGCGCTGCACGCCTTCGACGAGCACCTTGACCGTTCCGTCGGGCAGCTTGAGGAGCTGGAGCACCGTGCCGACGGTTCCGACCTCGTACAGGTCTCCCGCCGCCGGCTCGTCCTGCGTCGCGTTCTTCTGCGTGACGAGAAGGATCTGCTTGTCGTCCTTCATCACCTCTTCGAGCGCCCGGACCGACTTCTCGCGACCGACGAAGAGCGGCACGATCATGTGTGGGAATACCACGATGTCCCGCAGGGGCAGGACCGGGTAAGTGTTGCCGCTCGGCTTCTGCTGCATTGCACCACTTCGCGTTTTCGGAGCGGCACCCGACCGTCCGACGGGCGGACGGGTGCCTCTCTAACTAGATGGTCGGCGACGGGGTCGCTTCAAGGAAGCATTCAGGCGCTCGACCCGACGTCACCGCGCCGTTCGGAGTAGATGTACAGCGGCCGCGCGCGGCCCTCGACGACCTCCCGGTTGACCACCAGTTCCTCGACGGCCTCCAGTCCGGGCAGATCGTACATCGGCTCGAGCAGGATCCCCTCCATGATCGACCGTAGCCCCCGCGCGCCGGTCTTGCGGGCGATCGCCTTCCTGGCGATCCCGATCAGCGCGTCGTCGGTGAAGGTCAGCCGAACGTCTTCCATGTCGAACAGCCGCTGATACTGCTTCACCAGCGCGTTCTTCGGCTTGGTGAGGATCTCGATGAGCGCCGGCTCGTCCAGGTCGCCCAGGGTCGCGATCACCGGAAGTCGGCCGACGAACTCCGGGATCAGGCCGAACTTCAGCAGGTCCTCCGGCTCCACCTCCCGCAGGATCTCCCCGGTCGTCCGCTCGTCGGGCGAGCGCACCTCCGCGCCGAACCCCATCGAGGAGCCCTTGCCGCGCTGCGAGATGATCCGGTCGAGGCCAGCGAAGGCGCCGCCGCAGATGAACAGGATGTTCGTCGTATCGACCTGGAGAAATTCCTGCTGCGGATGCTTGCGCCCACCCTGCGGCGGGACGGACGCGATCGTGCCCTCCATGATCTTCAGAAGCGCCTGCTGGACGCCTTCGCCGGAGACGTCGCGTGTGATCGACGGGTTGTCCGACTTGCGCGAAATCTTGTCGACCTCGTCGATATAGACGATGCCGCGCTGGGCGCGCTCGACATTGTAGTCGGCCGCCTGCAGCAGCCGCAGGATGATGTTCTCGACATCCTCGCCGACATAGCCCGCTTCGGTGAGCGTGGTCGCGTCCGCCATCGTGAACGGAACGTCGAGCGTGCGCGCCAGCGTCTGGGCGAGCAGCGTTTTGCCGCAGCCGGTCGGGCCGACCAGCAGGATATTGGACTTCGCGATCTCCACCTCGCCGGCCTTGCCGCCGGCGCCGAGGCGCTTGTAATGGTTGTGGACGGCGACCGACAGGACCTTTTTCGCATGATCCTGGCCGATCACGTAGTCGTCGAGGATCTTGCGGATCTCCGCGGGCGTCGGCACGCCCTCACGCGACTTCACGAGGGTGCTCTTGTGCTCCTCACGGATGATGTCCATGCAGAGTTCGACGCACTCGTCGCAGATGAAGACGGTCGGACCCGCGATGAGCTTGCGCACCTCGTGCTGGCTCTTGCCGCAGAAGGAGCAGTAGAGCGTGTTCTTCGAGTCGCCGCCGCTGGCCTTGGTCATCGCTGGTCCATCACAAACGGAACTTTAGCCGAAGCATGTTAGCCAGACGGCCGACGGGCGCACAACGCCTAATGCGCCGTTCGCCTGTCGGCCGCCGTCGACGCTCCGGCGTCGATTTGAGCGCGGAGCGCTCAACAGAGAGTTAATTCGCCGCGGCGTCAGCGCTTGGCTTCGGGTTCGGGCGCCGGCCGCTGCTTCACGACCTCGTCGATCAGGCCGAACGCGCGCGCGTCTTCGGGCATCATGAAGCGGTCGCGCTCCAGCGCCTCCTCGATGGCCTCGATCGGCTGGCCGGTGTGGTGCACGTAGATCTCGTTCAGGCGCCGGCGGATCGAGAGGATCTCCCGCGCGTGGATCTCGATGTCGCTGGCCTGGCCCTGGAAGCCGCCGGACGGCTGGTGGACCATGATCCGCGCATTGGGCAGGGCATAGCGCTTGCCCTTCTCGCCCGCCGCGAGCAGCAGCGAGCCCATCGACGCCGCCTGGCCGACGCAGACCGTCGACACGGGGCAGCGGATGTACTGCATCGTGTCGTAGATGGCGAGGCCGGACGTCACGACGCCGCCCGGCGAGTTGATGTAGAAGGAGATGTCCTTGGTGGGGTGTTCGGCCTCGAGGAACAGGAGCTGCGCGCAGATCAGGCTCGACGCACCGTCGTGCACCGGGCCGGTCAGGAAGATGATCCGCTCCTTGAGAAGGCGCGAATAGATGTCGTAGGCCCGCTCGCCGCGATTGGTGGTCTCGACCACCATCGGCACGAGCATGTTGGAGTAGACTTCGATCGGGTCTCTGTCGCGCATGTTCCGCTCGGCGGGTGCAACGTGATCGGATCGGAGGCCGCGGTCAGGTCCCGCTGTCTTCGCCCTCGGCCTCCTTGACGAGCTCTTCCGGCGTCACGGTCTTCTGTGTCACCCGGGCCAGCTCCAGAATGAAGTCTACGACCTTTTCCTCCAGAATCGGCGCCTGCAGACGCGCCATCGCCCCGGGGGTGTTGCGGTAGAACTCCAGCACCTTGTCTTCCTGACCGGGATAGCGTGCGGCCTCCGCCCGCAGGGCCCGCCCCAGATCGTCCTGGGACACCGAGATATTGTTCAGCCGGCCGACTTCCGCAAGGAGCAGGCCCAGCCGGACGCGACGGTCGGCGACCCTGCGATACTCGCTCTCGAGTTCCTCGTCGCTCTTGCCTTCGCGCACCGTCTCGCCGTTCGGGCCCTCCAGCTGCTGCTTAAGTTCGCCCCAGATCGCCTGGAACTCCTGCTCGGCGAGGGATGCCGGCACCTCGAAGCGATGCGCCTCGTCCAGCTTGTCGAACAGGACGCGCTTGACCCGGGCGCGCGACAGGGCGGCGTACTCGCTCTCGATACGGCCTTTCACGGCCTCGCGCAGCGCCTCGAGCGTCTCGAAGCCGAAGCTCGCCGCGGTCTCCTCGTTGACCTCGACCGGCTCGCGCTCCTTGAGTTCCTTGACCTCGACGTCGAAGACGACCTCCTTGCCGGCAAGGTGCTCCGCGCCGTAGTCCTCCGGCATCTGGATCGTGACCTCACGCTTGTCCCCCGCGGAGGCGCCGATCAGCTGCTCTTCGAAGCCCGGGACGAAGTTGCCGGCGCCGAGTTCCAGCTCGTAGCCCTCGGCGGAGCCGCCGGCGAAGGCCTCGCCGTCGAGGCGGCCGACGAAGTCGATCACCGCAACGTCGCCCGACTGCGCCGGACGGGGCTCGGCCAGCGGGCGCGTCTTGCGGATGTTGGAAGCCAGCCGTTCGACCGCCTCGTCGATGGAGGTCACCGCGACCTCGGCCGTCGGACGCTCCAGTTCCAGGGTGGCGAAATCCATCGGCGCGATCTCGGGCATGATCTCGACCGCGAGCCTGAATTCGAGGTCGGCGCCCTCTTCGAACTTCAGTTCCTCGACCTTGGGCGGCACGGCCGGACGCAGGCCGCGATCGTCCATCGCCTTCTGGCTGCTCTCGTTGACCTGCGTTTCCAGCACCTCGCCGGTGATCGACTTGGCGAAGCGCTGCCGCAGGACGCCGATCGGCGCCTTGCCCGGCCGGAAACCGGGCAGTCGGATGGTGCGCGCGATCTCCTCCAGCTTCGCCGTGACCTGGGCCTGGATGTCGGCGGCGGGGACCGTAATCGCGAACTCGCGCTTCAGGCCTTCGGCGTTGGTCTCGGTTACCTGCATGGGGGCTTCGTCCGGGCTCGTGCGTTCGTGTCCTGTGAAACGGGCCGTCGTCCGTGCGGTTTGGGACTGGTGCGGGCGGAGGGACTTGAACCCCCACGACCAAGGCCACCAGATCCTAAGTCTGGCGCGTCTACCAGTTCCGCCACGCCCGCACGGTCCGACCCGAAAACGGCGCCTCGTAGCGAAGCGCCGGTCGAATGCGGCTGTCTACAGCATCGACCGCCGCCGGCCAATAGATAAGCATCGGCCGGCGCCGCCGCGACCTTTCGCGGAGGCGACCCCGCCGGAACGAAACGAGGGCCGGTACGATGTCCGGCCCCCGCCCCCCCTCGAAAGCGCGCCCGGTCCTAGCGGACCGCTGCCTTCAGCTCGTCGACCAGATCCGTCCTCTCCCAGGAGAAGCCGCCGTCCGCATCGGGGCGCCGCCCGAAATGGCCGTAGGCCGCGGTCCGTGCATAGATCGGCCGGTTCAGCTGCAGATGGGTGCGGATCCCGCGCGGCGAGAGGTCCATCACCTTGCGCACCGCCGCGGCGATCGCCTGCTCGTCGGCGCGGCCAGTGCCGTGCGTGTCGACGTACACCGACAGCGGCTTCGACACGCCGATGGCGTAGGCGACCTGGATGGTGCACTTGTCCGCGAGCTCGGCGGCGACGATGTTCTTGGCGAGATAGCGGCAGGCATAGGCCGCCGAGCGGTCCACCTTGGACGGATCCTTGCCAGAGAAGGCGCCGCCGCCATGCGGCGCGGCGCCGCCGTAGGTGTCGACGATGATCTTGCGGCCGGTCAGGCCCGCGTCGCCGTCCGGCCCGCCGATCACGAAGCGGCCGGTCGGATTGACGTAGAACTCGTCCTCCGGGCACATCCAGCCGGACGGCAGCACGTTTTCCACATGCGGCCGGATCAGCTTGCGGACCGTCGCCTGATCGACCCGCTCCGAATGCTGCGCCGAGACCACGACCGAAGTCGCCCGAACGGGCTGGCCGTCGCGATACTCCAGAGTCACCTGGCTCTTCATGTCGGGGCCGAGGTCCGGCACCTCCCCGGCATGCCGGGCCTTGGATAAAGACTTCAGGATTTCGTGCGCATAGTAGATCGGCGCCGGCATCAGGACCGGCGTCTCGCGGCAGGCGTAGCCGAACATGAGCCCCTGGTCGCCCGCGCCCTCGTCCTTCTCGTTCCCGGCGGAGTCGACGCCGACGGCGATGTCGGCCGACTGGTTGTGGACGACCACCATGACCTTGGACTTCTGCCAGTGGAAGTTGTCCTGGTCGTAGCCGATCTCCTTAACCACCTGCCGCGCGATCGCCTCGATTCGCTCATGGTCGACCGTGTCCGGACCGCGGGTCTCGCCGGCGACGACGATCAGGTTCGTCGTCACGAGCGTTTCGACGCCACAGCGCGCCAGCGGGTCTTCATGGAGATAGGCGTCGACAACGGCGTCGGAGACGGCGTCGCAGATCTTGTCCGGATGTCCTTCGGAAACGGATTCGCTCGTGAAGAGATAGTTGCCCTTGGCCACGTACACTCCTTGTGCCGGCCGCATCGGCCGGCAGCATCGGTCGTTCGTAACGAGGACGCCCGGCCAGGGACGCACTGCGGAGACGCCCCCTTGATCGAGGGAGACGAGAGGCCGCCCTGGCCTAGTTCAGCGCCGACGACGGGCCGCTTTGTGGCAAATATGGCGCCCCCGCGTCAAGTCCCCGCCCCGTCCAGGCACCGCCCGACCCTGGCGGAATCAGTTCTCGACCGTCTCGTTTTCGGCGCCCAGGGACTTCATGAGGTCGAGAATTCGCCGGCGGACGGGTGGCTCGCTTATCCCGTAATAGGCCCGCACCAGCAGCAGCGTCTCGCGGCGGGCCATCGGATCCTCGCCGTAGGGTGCGGCCTCCTCCCGCATGCCGTCGCTGCCACCGATCTCTTCGAAGAAATACGAGACCGGCACGTCGAGCGCGCGGCTGAGTTCGTAGAGGCGGCCAGCGCCGATGCGGTTCGCGCCGCGCTCGTATTTCTGGACCTGCTGAAACGTGAGACCGAGCGCATCGGCGAGCTTCTCCTGGCTCATGCCCAGGAGCGTCCGGCGCTGGCGCACCCGCGCGCCGACATGGATGTCGATATGGTTCGGCTTGCCCCGGGTTCGCCGCGGCTTGCTGCGGGGTTTGCGGGTGGGGGCGGCCGCTTCCGATGCGCTCACTTCGGTCTGCTCCTGTCGCTACACGCAACCATCGCGATGGAACCTACCATTGTATGCGGCAATTGTCGCGGGCCAACTGTGACAGCCTCTCGCTATCCGCGTCGACCATACAACCGCGCGGCGACGCCGATCACGAGGATGAGAGCGGCGAAGGCGCCGTCGCCGATCCATGCATAGAGGGTTCGACGGTGCGGCGCACGCGGCAGCGGCGCGTCGATAACGCCCGCCTCGTCGAGGCCCAGTCGCGCGACGATCCGGCCGTGCGCGTCGATAACGGCGGAGATGCCGGTGTTGGCCGCGCGGACCAGCGGCAACCCCTCCTCGACGGCGCGGACGCGCGCGATCTGGAGGTGCTGGTGCGGCCCGGCGCTGCGCCCGTACCAGCCGTCGTTCGTGACGTTCAGCATCCAGGCCGGCGCCTCCCCCGGGGCGGTGACGTTGCCCGGGAAGATCGCCTCGTAGCAGACCAGCGGGCTGACCGGCGGCGCCCCCGGCAAGTCGATCGTCCGGGGGCCTGGACCGGGCGAGAAGTCGATCGAGCCCGGCGTGATCTTGTCCAGGCCGATCCAGTCGCGCAGCGGCATGTATTCGCCGAACGGCACGAGGTGGAACTTGTCGTAGGTCGCGACCACCGCGCCGTCCGGATCGATGGCCAGGATGCTGTTCCAGATGCGGGGCTCCGCCCCCGGCCGCCGCTCGATCCTCGGCGCACCCGTGACGACGGCACCGCCGGGCGGCGCGATCGAGGCGATCGCCGCGACGATCTCCGGCTCGGCATTCAGGAACAACGGCACCGCCGTCTCCGGCCAGACGATGAGGGTGGGCGCCGCCGCCCCCGGGCGCGGCGGCGCCACGCTGAGTTCGAGATGGCGCCGGATGTTGCCGATGCGCTCGTCCTCGTCCCATTTCAGGCGCTGCGGGATGTTGGCCTGGACGATCCGCAGTCCGACGCCCTCGACCGCCGCCGGATCGGCGCCGGCGAGACGCACGGCACCGCCGGCCCATACGAGCGCCAGGACCGCCGCCATGGCCACCGGCAGGCCCGGCCGCAGGCGGACCGTCGCCCCTCCGTCTGTGGCCCCGTCCGGCGCTTTGCCACGGGGTGTGCCGACCAGGGCCGCCGGCGCGGCCGCCGCCAGCACCGTCAGCAGGCTGAGGCCGTAGATCCCCGTCAAGGCCGTCGCCTGGAGCATGGCGGTCGAATCGGTCCAGGCGTAGCCGATCAGGTTCCAGGGGAAGCCGGTGAAGACATGGCCGCGCATCCATTCCATGGCCGACCAGAGGACGGCCAGCATCGCGATCCGCGCCGCGCCGCGCCCACCGAAGCGCCGCTGGAGGAGCGTGGCGATACCCGTGAACACCGCGAGGACGGCCGGCAGGCCGCAGACGGCGAACGGGATCAGCCATGCGAACCGCTCGGGCTCGATCAGGAGCGCATTGGCGATCCAGTAGAGCCCGACGACGAAGAAGCCGAAGCCGAACCACCAGCCGGCCGCGAACGCCGCCCTGCCGGTCCGCGCGCCGTCGACCAGCCAGAGCAGCACCGGAAACGACAGCGCCAGAACGGGCACCACGTTGGCGGGCGGCATCGCCAGGGCGGCGGCGGCTCCGGCGGCGGCGGCGACCAGCCAGCGGCGACGCCCCTCCAGGGCCGCGACGCGCCGCGCGAGCGCATCCAGTCGCCCGGCGAAACCGGCCGGCCGGCGCATCGTCGGCCGGGGCGTCACTGGGCGGCCGCGGAGATCGGCGGGACGTTGCGGATACGCAGCTTCTTGAGCCGGCGCGGATCGCCCTCCAGCACCTCGAACTCGATGCCCGAGGCATGCGTCACCAGTTCCCCGCGGGTCGGCACCCGGCCGATCAGCGTGAAGACCAGGCCGCCCAGCGTATCGATGTCCTCGCGCTCCTCGTCGGTCAGCACTGCACCCACCAACTCTTCGAAATCCTCCAGGGAAACGCGCGCGTCGGCGATCAGGGTTCCGTCGGGACGCGGCACGATGCGCGGGCTTTCGGCGATTTCGTGCTCGTCGCGGATCTCGCCCACGATCTCCTCGACGATGTTTTCGATCGTAACGAGCCCGTCGATCCCGCCATACTCGTCGACGACCAGGGCCATATGGATGCGGGACAGCCGCATCTGCAACAGCAGGTCGAGTACCCGCATCGAGGGCGATACGAAGAGGACCTGCTTGATCAGCGCCGAGAGCGGCGCCGGGGTGGCCTGCCGGGCCTGCACCAGCACGTCCTTCACATGGACCATGCCGACGACATCGTCGAGATCTTTGCGGTAGACGGGCAGGCGCGAGTGCAGGCTCGTGCCCATCACGGCGATCACCTCGTCGAGCGGCGTCTCGATCTCGATCGCGACGATGTCGGCGCGTGGAACGGAGACGTCCTCGGCGGTGACGTTGCGCAGCCGCAGCGTGTTCTCCAGCAGCACGCGCTCCGCCGGATCGACCGGATGCTCGTCCTCTTCATGCCGCTCGATCAGTTCCTCGAGCGTGTCTCGCAGCGATCCCTCGCCGTTCCGCCGCCGCCCGAAACGCAGCAGGTCCCGCCAGGAGGTGCGGCGCTGCGGTTCGCCGGCGGCGCGCCTACTGTCGCCGTTCTCGCCCTGGGACGTGCCGCTCATCGCGCTGGCGCCTCCGGCGGCGCGACGTAAGGGTCTGCGATCCCGAGACCGGCGAGGATCGCCGTCTCGGCCCGCTCCATCGCCTCGGCCTCGGCGTCGTTTTCGTGGTCGTGGCCGAGCAGGTGCAGGATTCCGGGCACGACGAGGTGCGCCAGGTGATCCGCGATCGTCTTCCCCTGGGCCGCCGCCTCGGCCGCGACGGTGCCGTAGGCCAGCACGATGTCGCCGAGCATGCGCGGCTCGCCGGCCGGAGCCGACACCGCATCGCCCGGAAA
Organism: Alphaproteobacteria bacterium; assembly: GCA_046296375.1. Classification (GTDB taxonomy): domain Bacteria; phylum Pseudomonadota; class Alphaproteobacteria; order JAJUGE01; family JAJUGE01; genus Constrictibacter. Next base: position 13,298 of record JBKBLL010000006.1, read on the forward strand.
GGAGAGGACGTTGGTCGGCTTGTCCTGCCCGCGATATGTCCGGTTGAGGTCGCGCACGGTCGCGTCGTCGGCCAGCAGCAGCCCGACCTCGATCGGCCCCCCGACGCCCCCTCCGATCCCCGGTGGGGCTCCAAGTGCGGCAGTCACCGCCCGCCGACAGACATCCTCGCAATCGGGCAGGGCTGCAGGCCAGGACGGATCCTCGACCGTGACACCTATGTCCGGGTCACTGCGCATCGTCTCCATCGTCCTCGCGCGGGGCTGCGCGCCCGCCGGCGTCGCGCCGGTCATAGGCACGGACGATCCGCGTCACCAGCGGATGCCGCACGACATCGTTGTCGGTGAAGTGAACGAAGGCGACGCCCTCGACGCCCGACAGGACCTCGATCGCGTCCCGCAGGCCGGAACGCTGGCCCCGCGGCAGGTCGACCTGGCTGAGATCGCCGGTGACGACCATCCGCGAGCGCTCGCCGAACCGGGTCAGGAACATCTTCATCTGGACCGGCGTGGTGTTCTGGGCCTCGTCCAGGATGACGAAGGCGTGCGCCAGCGTGCGGCCGCGCATGAACGCGAGCGGCGCCACCTCGATCTCGCCATCGTCGAGGCGCCGGACGACCTGATCCCCGGGTAGCATGTCGTGGAGAGCGTCGTAGAGCGGCCGCAGGTAGGGATCGACCTTCTCGCGCAGGTCGCCCGGCAGAAAGCCCAGCCGTTCCCCGGCCTCGACGGCGGGGCGCGACAGGATGATGCGCTCCACCTCGCCCGCCGCCATCATCTCCACCGCCGCCGCCACGGCGAGGTAGGTCTTGCCGGTCCCGGCCGGACCCAGACCGAAGGTCAGGTCGTGCGCCCGCAAAGCACGGATATAGTCGGCCTGAACCGGCGAGCGCGGCGTGATGGCGCGCTTGCGCGTGCGGATCGTCACCGCGTCCTCGCCGGCCACGGTCTCCGGACGTGCGGATGTCGACAGCGCCAGACGGATCGCGCCGTCGACATCGGCGGCGCGAACGTCGTGTCCGCGCTTGAGCCGATCGTAGAGGAGCGTGAGCGCGGACCGTGCCGCCTCCACCGAGGACACGGGGCCGCTGATCGCCAAACGGTTGCCGCGCGAGGCGACCGCCACCTGCAGCACCTGCTCGATCCGGGCGAGATTCCGGTCGTGCTCGCCGTACAGCGCTGGCAGCAGCTTATTGTCTTCGAATTCGAGATGGATGAGTTCGGATGTTGCTGGTGCGGGACTCACCCGAGGAGAGCCTCCCTGTCTGGCACGGCTTGGGCGCCGGATTCGACGCCGACGAGCGTCCCGGCGAGGCCGTGGGCGGTGACACCGGACACCAGGACCCGGGCGACCGTTCCCATGAGCCCGTCCGGCGCGTCGGCATGGACCGCCTGCATATAAGGACTGCGGCCGACCAACTGGCCGGGGCGGCGCCCCTGCCGGTCGAACAGGACGGGCATGACGCGGCCTTCGGAGGCGCGGTTGAACGCCGCCTGCTGCGCGTTCAGCAGGTCCTGGAGGCAGGCCAGGCGCGACGACTTCACCGCTTCGCCCACATGCCCGTAGCGCTTCGACGCCGCGGGCGTGCCGGGCCGGGGGCTGTACTTGAAGGAATAGGCCTGCGCGTAGCCGACATCCCGAACGAGGTCCAGGGTCGCCTCGAAATCGGCATCGCTCTCGTCCGGGAAACCGACGATGAAGTCCGACGCCATCGCGATGTCGGGCCGGGCGTGGCGCAGCCTCTCCACGATCCGTCGATAGTCGTCGGCGGTGTGCCTGCGGTTCATGGCGGCCAGAACCCGGTCCGAGCCCGACTGCACCGGGAGGTGCAGGAAGGGCATCAGGGCCGGCACATCGCGGTGCGCGGCGATCAGGTCGTCGTCCATGTCGCGCGGATGCGAAGTGGTGTAGCGGATACCCGCCAGGCCGTCGATCTCCGCCAGGTGCCGCACCAGCCGGCCGAGGCCCCACACCCCGCCGTCCGGGGCCGCGCCATGGTAGGCGTTGACGTTCTGGCCGAGCAGGGTGATCTCCCGAACGCCCTGCACCACGAGGCGCCGGGCTTCGGCCGCGACGGCCGCGACCGGGCGGGAAAATTCGGCGCCGCGCGTATAAGGTACGACACAGAAGGTGCAGAACTTGTCGCACCCTTCCTGGATGGTCAGGAAGGCGCTGAAGCCGCGCGGCGCGCCGGCGTCGGGCAGATGATCGAACTTGGGCTCCGCCGGGAAGTCGGTGTCGAGGACGCCGCCGGCAGCACGCGATGCGCGCGCGACCATCTCCGGCAGACGATGATAGGTCTGCGGCCCGAGGACGATGTCGACGCACGGCGCGCGGCGCAGGATCTCCTCGCCCTCCGCCTGGGCCACGCAGCCGGCGACCGCGATCACCATGCCGCCATCACGCTCCTGCTTCAGGCGGCGCAGCCGGCCCAGTTCGGAGTAGACCTTCTCCGCCGCCTTCTCGCGGATGTGGCAGGTGTTGAGAATCACCATGTCGGCGCCTTCGGGCGCGTCGACAGGTGCGTAGCCGAGTGGCGCCAGGACATCCGCCATGCGGGCGGAGTCATAGACGTTCATCTGGCAACCGTACGTCTTGATGAAGAGCTTCTTGGCCAATCCCGCTCCAGGGTCCCTCGCGCGCATATGGTCGCGCGCTCAGGCTCCCAGCCTCTCCCGAACCGTATCACCCGACCCGGCGGTGTCAAGCGAGCCCCCGGCGGCGCCGTGCAGGGCCGCGGCAAGGCCCGCCGCCACGCGCCGGCCGCAAGCAGCCGCCATCTCGCGCCGCGTCGACCAGTCGCCGATGCTGACCACGGGATGGAACTCCACCACCACGGTCAGCCGCCCGCAGCCGGCCATCCTCCACAGATGGGGGGCCAGATCCATATCGCCATACCAGGCGAAGAGCGGCCGCAGCATATAGCCGACCGGCATGCCGTCGAGCCGGGCATAGGCGATCGAGACCGGCTGCACGGCCAGCGGCGCACCGTCGACGCGCCGCTCCGCCACGCTGAACAGCGCGCTCTTGAAGGGCAGGACGCGATTGCCGTCGCTGCTCGTTCCTTCCGGAAACAGGATCAGGTTGTCGCCGGCCTCGAGCCGGCGCTGCAGAGCGTCGCGATGGTCGGCCGCGCGTCGCGCCTGACGCTCGATGAAGACGGTCCGCTGCAGCCTGGCGAGCTGGCCGAACAGTGGCCAGTTCGCGACCTCCGCCTTGGACACGAAGCAGCCCGGGATGAGGCCGCCGAGAACCATGATGTCGAGGTAGGAACTGTGGTTGCAGGTGAACAGCGTCGGCCGGATCCCGGACATCGCACCGCGCACGTCGACCTCGATGCCGAGAATCCGCCAGCACAGGCGATGATAGAAGGTCGGCAGACGGACGGCGTGGCGCGATCGGGTGGCGACCAGCGCGGCCTGCACCGGCATCAGCACCAGGGTGAGGCACAGGTAGCAGGCCAGCCGCCATGCCGCCCTCCACGGCGAACTCACCCCGCTCACAGCCGTCATCGTGACCCGCCGGTTCGGGCGCCCCGTGTCAGGCGTCCCGGTTCAGGCGCCGGATCCGGCGGGGCGGGCAGCCTCGTCGCCATAGTAGCGGCGGATATATTTGCCCGTCACCCAGTCCGTCTTGACCACCACGCAGACGTCGGTGGTGTTGAACTGCTCGTCGATCACGGCACCGTCGCCGACGAAGCCGCCCAGCCTGAGATACCCCTTGATGAGCGGCGGCAGCGCGGCAACGGCTGCCTTAGGATCGACCGCGTGCTGCGGCAGCCGGCGCATCGGCACGTAGCGCTCGCGTACCGCCTTCGGTCGAAAGCCGAGCGGCGCCATGCGTTCGTAATAGAGGTAGCTGAGCGGCAACGCGTGCTCGTCGGGATCGGTCCCGTGGAAACTGGCGCAGCCGAACATCAGGGTGATCCCGTGATGCTGTACGTACTGGGCGATGCCGCGCCACAGCAGCTGCATCGTCTGATGCCGCCGGTAGCGCATGTCGACGCAGGATCGGCCCACCTCCATGATCTCGTCGTGGCCCTGGAGCAGGCGGCGGATATTGTACTCGTCCTGCGAGTAGAATCGGCCGATCCGCGCGGCGCGCGACCGCCTGAGGAAACGGTAGGTGCCGACCACCGCCTCGGGACCCGCTCCCAGAGCATGATCGATGACGAGCAGGTGCTCGCAATGCTCGTCGAACTGGTCGGCATCGCGGCGGCTGGCGGCCGTATCGGCGGAAGCGTGCGCCTCCATCTCCTCGTAGAACACCCGATAGCGGAGCGCCTGCGCCGCTTCGACCTCGGCGGGTGTCGCGGCGAGCCGGACCTCCATCGTGCCGATCTGGATCGAAACCGCCGTCGGGCAGGTTTCCGCCGAAGGCAGGACGCGACGTCGGTGAAGGATCGGCCGGATCAGCGGCGCGATCACGCCGACGCCGGCCGGCGCTCCTCCGCGTGCCCAGACGCGGCTCCGTTGCAGTGCCCGTCTCAATGGAAATGCCATCACGCGCCAGCTGCTCCCAGCGAGCATTGTTCGGAGGTCGCGACGGTGCGCTACTGCGATTGCCCGTCCTTCTTGTCGATATCGCGCCGGGGCCCGCGTCTCGTCCGTCGCCCCGTCGGATCCTCAGCCGTCCACCGTTCCTCCGCGGCTGACTATAACCGAAACGGCGCCGCAATCCCAATGGATCGCGACGCCGCTTTCGTCCCGCCGGAGCGCTGCCGGAAGGGGCGCCTCAACGGTGGCGCCGCGCCTTGGTGCCGAGGCCGATCTTCTTCGCCAGGCTGCTGCGCTGCGCCGCATAGTTGGGCGCCACCATGGGGTAGTCGGCCCCGAGGCCCCAGCGCTCGCGATACTCTTCCGGCGTCATGTTGTAGGCAGTCTTGAGGTGGCGCTTCAGCATTTTTAGCTTCTTGCCGTCCTCGAGGCAGACGATGTACTCGGGCGTCACCGACTTCCGGATCGCCACGGCAGGCTGGGGCCGCTCGGGCACCGCCGTTCCGTTGACACCGACAGTCGACAGACTGCGGTATATCTGCTGGATCAGATCCGGCAGTTCGTTGACCGCCACCGTGTTGTTGGACACGTGAGCAGCGACGATCTCCGTCGTCAGCTCGAGAAGTTCCTTCGTATCACGCTGCTGTTCGCTCATCCTCGTACCCGTCTCCGCTCGTACGGTGCATCATCGACAATCGAGCGCCCATATAATCGAGAGACCCGATGGGTTCAACGACCAACCTTCACAATAGTAGCCAAATCGAAACGGGCATGGTGCCGCAGTTGGCCGACTATTTCCTGGACATCACGACCGACCGCTGCCCGATCACGTTCGTCAAGGCGAAGCTGCTCGTCGAGCGCATGCAGCCGGGCCAGACGGCCGAGATCAGGCTGAACGCCGGTGAACCTCTGGAGAACGTGCCGCGCGCGTTGAGCGAACTCGGCCATACGGTCGAGCCCCTCGGCGCGGAAGCTCAGACGCCGACCGTCCACCGACTTCGCGTGCGCAAGCGCTGACCCCCCAAGGGGCGGGCCCGTCGGATGCGACCTTCGGGAACCACCCTCAGGGGAGGACCGGCCGCTCCAGCGTAATGGCGTCGACCTGCCGGCCGTCGCTGCGCCGATAGTAGGCCGGCCGACGTCCGACGGAGCCGAAACCCGCCGAGTCGTAGAGCGCGCGGGCCGAGATATTGTCGACCGCGACCTCCAGCAGGATCCGCTCTATGCCGAGGCCGGCCGCCCGCGCCAGAGCCGCATCGAGCAGTCCGCGCCCGATGCCGCGCCGCCAGTGCTCTGGCAGGACGGCGAGCACCAGGATCTCCGCCTCGCCCGCGACGTGGCGGCAGAAGACGAACCCCAGCGGCTGCGGCTCCTCCCCTTCGACCGCGAGATAGCCGAAAGCCCCCGGGGTCGCCAGGAGTTCGCCGATCGCGGCGGCGTCCCAGGCCCGGTCGCCGGTGCCGGCCGCCATCGCCGCCGACTGGACGACGGCAACCACCCTGGCATGCTCCGGGGCCAGGTCCAGGAATCGCGGGGCTGCATCTCCGGCGGGACGTGCCGGGTTCGTCTGCTCCGCGGGCGCCGCCTCGGGGGCCAGACTCCGCCCGGACGTCATGCCGACGCCCCGCCGCCGGCCGCGGGCACGGTGACGTCCGCGTCGCGCAGATAGAGCGGCCGCGCCGGGTGGAACCTCGCAGCGCCGATCCGGGCGGCCGCCAGTCGACCGACGATGGCGGGGTCGGGCAGGTCCACGGCGACCGCCTCCACATCCGTCGGCAGCCACCCGGCGACGAGGAGGGCACCGTCGCCGGCCAAGCGGCGGACACCGGCGCAATGGCGCGCGATGCCCGCCGCGCCCGCCACGAAGGGAGCGTCCCGGGGGGCGCCGTCGGCGAAGACCTGCCCGTAGATGTCTCCGCGACGCGTGTCGACCACCACGAGAAGCGGCAGCGCCGACCCGACCTGCGCGGCGATCGCTTCGGTCACGGTGACGCCGATGCAGGGAATGCCCGTCGCGAGGGCGAGGCCGCGCGCCGCGGCGAGTCCGACCCGGAGTCCGGTGAACGATCCCGGACCAACGGTCGCGCCGATGGCGCCGAGATCGCCAAAGCCGATGCCGGCCTCGGCCATGACCGCGCGGACCATCGGCAGCAGCACCTCGGCATGGCCGCGCGTCATGCGCTGCTGGGCCGCGGCGAGCGTGATGTCGCAGCGCACGACCGCGACCGAACACGCGCCGGCCGACGAGTCGAGGGCGAGAACGGCCGCCGTCGCGCCGATCAGACGGTTCGGCATGCCTCCTCGAAGGAGAGGCGCGGCAGGCGGTCGAACAGGGATTTCGGGTCGCCATAGCCGAGATTGCAGAGAAAATTGGAGCGCCAGCCGCTGCCGGGAAAGAAGGTTTCGTCCACCTTGTCGTGGTCGAAACCGGACATCGGTCCGCAGTCCAGCCCGAGCGACCGCGCGGCCAGCATCAGGTAGGCCCCCTGGAGCGTGCCGTTCCGCACCGCCGTCGCGCGGATATGCTCGTCGCTGGACGTGAACCACGACCTCGCGTCCGGCTCGTGCGGGAAGAGCCGAGGCAGCTTCTCGTAGAAGGCGAGGTCGTAGGCGACGATCGCGGTGACCGGTGCCGATATTGTCTTGGCGAGATTGCCGGCGCTGAGCGCCGGCGCCAGCTTCTCCTTGCCGGCCGGGGTCGTGACGAACACGACCCGCATCGGGCTGCAGTTGGCGCTGGTGGGGCCCATCCTCGCCAGGGCGTATACCTCCGCCAGCAGCGACTCGGGGACCGCCTCGGCGCGCCAGCCGTTCTGGCTGCGCGCCTGCCGAAACAGGGTGTCGAGCGCCGATTCGTCGACCTTAGCCCCCAATCTCACCTCCAAGATATTGAACGCGGCCTGCCGCCCAGGGCGCCCTGCCCGCGAGCCGGCCGGACGGTGCCTCAGGGAACCGGCCGTACGGCCAGGACCTCCGGAACATAGTGCCGCAGCATATTCTCGATGCCCATGCGCAGGGTCGCCGTCGAACTCGGACATCCGGCGCAGGCACCCTGCATGTGCAGATAGACGACGCCTTCCTCGAAGCCGCGGAAGACGATGTCGCCACCGTCCTGGGCCACCGCCGGCCGGACACGGGTATCCAGCAGTTCCTTGATCTGCCCGACGATCTCGGCGTCGGCCGGGTCGTACGATCCCTCCTCGTCACCCTCCGCCTCGTCCAGCAGGATCGGTCGGCGGGCCGTGTAGTGCTCCATGATGGCGCCGAGGACGGCCGGCTTGAGAATCTGCCAGGCCTGCTCTTCGGACTTGCTGACACTGATGAAATCGCTGCCCAGGAACACGCGGGCGACGCCCTCGATCTCGAACAGGGCCCGTGCCAGCGGCGAACGCGCGGCTTCGACCGGATCGGCGAAGTCGGCGGTCCCGGTCGCCAGCACCGCCTCGCCCGGAATGAATTTGAGGGTCGCGGGGTTCGGCGTCGGCTCGGTCTGGATGAACATGGCTCTGCACTCCGCTGGCGGCATGTTGCCCGCGAAGATGGCGCGCCGCGGCATCCGTATCAAGGCGGTACGGAATCCGCTGCCGTCAGCCGCGGTGCGCCCGATGGCGTAGCGCGGCGATCTCGTCGAGCGCGAACTGCTCGCGATGCGCGGCGACCGCGCGTTCGCGCGATCGCCGCGACTCCTGGACGAGTTCGAACTTCTTCAGGTCCTGAAACGCCTCGGCGACGAGGTCGCGCGCCTGGGCCAGTTCGGCCTCCAGGGTCTCCAGGGTCGCCACCAGCTTGCTCCGGCGCTCGCGTACGCCGGCGGCATACGCCGCGAAGCCCGCGCCTGGCCCGACCTGGTCGGCGAGCCGCGCCTCGCTGTCGATGCTGCTGTCCAGGCTGCGGATCCGGGCCAGCGTCAGGTCGACCGAAACCTCCAGGTCCGCGACCTGACGGCGGCGCTCGTCGAGCTGCCACTGGCGCGCCCGGATCAGCATGTCGAGGCGCTTCATGACGGCACGGCCATGCCGAGGATGCGCGCGAGTTCGGCATAGCCGTCCGCGAGACCCGCGCGCTCGCCCGGCGCCTGCCGGAGAAAGGCCTCGAGCGCCGGCTGGTAGCGGATGGCCTCGTCCGTGGCGGGGTCGCTGCCGTGCCGGTAGGCGCCGAGGCGGATCATCTCCGACATGTTCTCGTAGGCCGCCAGGAGCGAGCGGGCGCGTTGCACCAGCGCATTCTCCTCCTCGCCGTTGCAGCCCGGCATGGTCCGCGAGACGCTGCGCAGGATGTTGATGGCCGGATAGCGTCCGCGCTCGGCGATGCCGCGTTCCAGCACGATGTGGCCGTCGAGAATCCCGCGGACGGCGTCCGCGATCGGCTCGTTGTGGTCGTCGCCCTCGACCAGGACGGTGAACAGGCCCGTGATGCTGCCGCGCCCCGTGCCGGGGCCGGCCCGCTCCAGCAGGCGCGGGAGTTCGGCGAACACGCTGGGGGTATAGCCCTTGGTGGCGGGCGGCTCGCCGACGGCGAGGCCGATCTCGCGCTGCGCCATCGCGAAGCGGGTCACGCTGTCCATCATGCAGAGCACGTCGAGGCCGCGGTCGCGGAAATATTCGGCGACGGCGAGCGTCATGTGCGCGGCCTGGCGGCGCATCAGCGGCACCTCGTCGCCGGTCGCGACGATCACCACGCTGCGCGCCAGCCCCTCGGGCCCGAGATTCTCCGTGACGAACTCCTGAACCTCGCGACCGCGCTCGCCGATCAGGCCGATGACGTTGACGTCCGCATCCGTGAAGCGGGCGAGCATCGAGAGCAGCATCGACTTGCCCACGCCCGACCCGGCGAAGATGCCCATACGCTGGCCGCGGCAGCAGGTGAGAAAGGTGTTGAGGGCGCGCACGCCGAGATCGACCTTGCCCGCGACCCGCTGGCGCTCGTGCGCCGGCGGCGCGCTGCCGCGCAGGGCGTAGGTCCGCGGGCCGGACGGCAGCGGCGGCCCGCCGTCGAGCGGCCGTCCCAGCGGATCGATCACGCGGCCAAGCCAGGACCGGTCGGGCGCGATCGTCGGTTCGCCCGCCACCAGCTCCGCCTTCGATCCCAGGCCGATGCCTTCCAGCGGGCCGAACGGCATGACCAGGGCACGGCCGTTGCGGAAGCCGACGGCTTCGCAGGTGATGGCCCGCCGGTCGCGCGTGTGGATGTCGCAGCGCCCGCCGACGGACAGCGCCGCGCCGAGCCCGCCCACCTCGACCATCATGCCGAGAATTCCGGTCACGCGGCCGTACAGGTAGGTTTCCGGCAGGGCGTCGATGTCGCGCACAACGCCGTCGAGCCCCGCCGCACCGCTCCCCCGCACCGATCGTCCCCTCGCTCGCCGAACCGGTAGAGGGAATAGCCGGAGCCCCGTTAACGCGGCGTAAAGCGCGTCGACCGCCGCCCGCGGCGGTGACCGCGACCCTGGGCGCCGGGCGATTCACGCAATTGCGGCACGATTCAGATTGGCCCAGACGGATGTGCGTATTAACCTTTCGTTAGGTCCTTTCGGAGAGCATCGTTAACGCAATCTGACGCGACGGCGGCACAACAGCGGTACAGGGGCAGAAATCGATGCGCGTTCTGATCGTCGAGGACGACTCGGCCACTGCCAAGAGCATCGAGGCGATCCTCAAGGCCGAGGGCTTCATCGCCGACACCACCGACCTCGGCGAGGACGGCCTCGAGATCGGCAAGCTCTACGACTACGACCTGATCATCCTCGACCTGATGCTGCCGGACATCGACGGCTTCGAGGTTCTCCGCCGCCTTCGGTCCGCCCGCGTCGATACGCCGACGCTGATCCTCTCCGGGCTCGCCGAGCCGGACAGCAAGATCCGCGGCTTCGGCATCGGTGCCGACGACTATCTGACCAAGCCCTTCGACCGCCGCGAACTCGTCGCGCGCACCCACGCGATCATCCGGCGCGCACGCGGCCATTCGGAATCGGTCATCCGCACGGGCCGCCTGACGGTCAATCTCGACAGCCGGACCGCCCAGGTAAGCGAGCAGGCCCTGCACCTGACGGGCAAGGAATACGCGATCCTGGAACTGCTGTCGCTGCGCAAGGGCACGACCCTCACCAAGGAGATGTTCCTCAACCATCTCTATGGCGGCATGGACGAACCGGAAGTGAAGATCATCGACGTCTTCATCTGCAAGCTGCGCAAGAAGCTGATGGCCGCGACCGGCGGCGAGAACTACATCGAAACCGTCTGGGGCCGCGGCTATGTGCTGCGCGACCCGCAGTCGGCGACCGAGGAACAGCGCTCCGGCGGCGGCCGCGGAAAGCGCTCCGCCGCCGCCTGACAGGGCGCGCCTCTCCGAACCGGATCCCCCAGCAGCAGCGGAAGCACGGCGCCTATGGCGCCTTTGATGCGTTCGCGGCCCGCTGACCGCGCCCGGCCGCACTGCGACCGGCGGCCCCGCTCCCCGCGTCCGGCGCAGGGAGCCGCACGGCCGGGTCCGGAACGTTCGCCCGCTGCGCCTGTTGCCTCCTCCGTACGGAGGCCGTCCTGCCGGCGCGCCACCCGCCGGCAGGAGGGACCAGAGGATGCTGCGCCCACCGCCATTTTCGTTGGGCGATCACCGGCTGGCCCGTGCAAACGGAGTTGCCCGACCCGGAGGGTTTCGCCGCGGCGAGCGCGCAGGCGACGCCCGACGCTGTCGCGGAGACTGTCAGCTGCGGTCCGTGGGCCGAACGCCACCTCGCCGCCGTCCGCAAGGACGTGGACGCCGGGTTCGATCACATCATTCTCGTCCAGGTCGGCCCCGACCAGGATTATTTCCTCGACCTGTTCCGGCGCGAGCTGGCGCCGGCGCTGCGGGCCGGCCGCTGACCCCCTCGGCCGGGGCTCCGATCAGGCCACCTTTTTGCATGTCGCCAAAGTCGCGTAAGCTGCGTCGCGACGGCCGCTTCCGGCGGCGGCCGGAGCGCGTTTCACGGGGGCCTCACCTTGAGCATTCACGTCGCCCTGCATCACAGGACGGAATACCGCTATGATCGGTTCGTGGCCCTGGGTCCCCAGATCGTGCGGCTGCGACCCGCCCCGCACGCACGCACGCCGATACAGAGCTATTCGCTGCGGATAGAGCCCCAGAACCACTTCATCAACTGGCAGCAGGATCCGCAGGGCAACTATCTCGCGCGTCTGGTCTTCCCGGAGCGGACGGACCGGTTCTCGGTCACCGTCGACCTCGTCGCCGACATGGCGGTGATCAACCCGTTCGACTTCTTCCTGGAACCGGAGGCCGAGCGCTGGCCCTTCGAGTACGACCCCGCGCTCGACGAGGAACTGGCGCCGTTCCGCAAGCGCGCGCCGGCCGGCCCGCTGCTCTCCGCCTTCCTGAAGTCGGTGCCGCGGGCGCCGGAGCAGACGATCGACTTCCTGGTCGCACTGAACCAGCGGCTGCAGCAGGAGATCGGCTATGTGATCCGGATGGAGCCGGGCGTCCAGGCGCTCGAGGAGACGCTGGAGAAGCGCCTCGGCTCCTGCCGGGACACGGGATGGCTGCTGGTGCAGATCCTGCGCCACCTGGGCTTCGCCGCCCGGTTCGTCTCCGGCTACCTTATCCAGCTCGTCGCCGACCAGAAGCCGCTGGATGGCCCGGAAGGCACCACCGTCGACTTCACCGACCTGCACGCCTGGTGCGAGGTCTATCTGCCGGGCGCCGGCTGGATCGGTCTCGACCCCACCTCGGGGCTCCTCACCGGCGAGGGTCATATCCCCCTCGCCTGCACGCCGGAGCCGCAGAGCGCCGCGCCGATCAGCGGCATGGTCGAGAATGCCGAGGTGACCTTCGGCTTCGACATGAAGGTCACCCGCGTCGCCGAGACGCCGCGCGTGACCTGGCCCTACAGCGACGAGAAGTGGGAGGCGCTCGTGGCCCTGGGCCGCGAGGTGGACGCCGATCTCGCCGGCTCGGGCATTCGCCTCACCATGGGCGGCGAGCCCACCTTCGTCGCCGCCGACGATCCCGACGGCGCGGAGTGGAACACCGACGCGCTCGGCCCGACCAAGCGTGCGCTGGCGGGCCGGCTGCTGCGCCGCCTCGCCGACCGGTTCGGCAAAGGCTACCTGCTGCATTACGGGCAGGGAAAATGGTACCCCGGCGAACAGCTGCCGCGCTGGGCCCTCACCTGCCACTGGCGCCGAGACGGGGAGCCGGTCTGGCAGGATCCTGCCCTGTTCGCGCGCGACGAGGATGTCGACCCGGGTCTGGGACCGGAAGCGGCCGAGGCCTTCATAGCGCGGCTCGCCGAGCGGCTGCAGCTCGATCCCGCGCTCCGGATCGCCGGATACGAGGACGCGCTCTACTACATCTGGAAGGAACGCCGGCTGCCGGCGAACGTGGATCCGCTGAAGAGCGAACTGTCCGACCCGATGGAGCGCGCGCGGCTGGGCAAGATCTTCGAGCGCGGCCTCGACCGTATCGTCGGCTACGCGCTGCCGATCCGCCGTGTCGGCGAAGAGGACAGCCGCCGGTGGGAGAGCGGCCCCTGGGTCCTCCGGACCGAGCGCCTGTTCCTGCTGCCCGGCGACTCGCCGATGGGGCTGAGGCTGCCGCTCGACTCCCTGCCCTGGGTGACCCCGGAAGACTATCCCTACCTGATCGAGCCCGACCCGATGGCGCCGCGGCAGCCGCTGCCGACGCATGCGATCCTGCGCCAGTCCGCGACGCCTCCGACACCCGGCGCCGGCGCGGTCCGGGCGGCGCCGGGCGCGACCGGGCAGGAGCGTCGCGAGCAATCGCCCCATGGCCGGGCCGGAAGCGACCGGTCGGACCCGAGCGTCGTTCGTACCGCCATGTGTGTCGAACCGCGCGATGGCCTGCTGCACGTCTTCATGCCGCCCCTGGAGACGGCCAAAGACTATCTGGCACTCGCCGCGGCGGTCGAAGCCGTCGCCGCCGAGCGTGGCCAGAAGGTGGTGATCGAAGGCTACGGCATGCCGGGGGATCCGCGGATCGCCCATTTCTCGGTCACCCCGGACCCCGGCGTTATCGAGGTCAACATCCACCCGTCCGAAAGCTGGGACGAACTGGTCGACAAGACGGTGGCCGTCTACGCGGGTGCACGGGCGACGCGCCTGGTCACCGAGAAATTCATGCTCGACGGCCGCCATGTCGGCACGGGCGGCGGCAACCACATGGTCCTGGGCGGTCCGTCGCCCGAGGAATCGCCCTTCCTGACCCGGCCCGACCTGCTGAGGAGCCTCATCGGCTACTGGCACAATCACCCGTCGCTCTCCTACCTGTTCTCGGGCCTGTTCATCGGCCCGACCAGCCAGCACCCGCGGGTCGACGAAGGCCGCGACGACGCCACCTACGAACTGGAGGTCGCCTTCAAGGCACTGGAGCGTGCCGAGACGACGCCGCCATGGCTGGTCGATCGGATCTTCCGCGACGTGCTGATCGACGTGACCGGCAACACGCACCGCGCCGAATTCTGCATCGACAAACTGTTCACGCCGGACCAGGCCGGCGGACGACGCGGCCTCGTGGAACTCCGCGCCTTCGAGATGCCGCCGCACGCGCGCATGAGCCTGGCCCAGCAACTCCTGCTGCGTTCGCTCGTGGCCTGGTTCTGGCGGGAACCGTATCGAACTCCGCTCGCGCGCTACGGCACGCGCCTGCACGACGAGTTCATGCTGCCCTTCTTCGTCGGCCAGGATTTCGCCGACGTGCTCGGCGACCTGGAGCGCGCGGGCTATGCCTTCGACCCCGACTGGTTCAGGGCGCACCACGAGTTCCGCTTTCCGAAGATCGGCGAGATCGCCTATCGCGGCATCGAACTGGAACTGCGCACCGCACTGGAGCCGTGGCACGTGCTGGGCGAGGACGGCGCGGCCGGCGGCACCGTCCGGTTCGTCGACAGTTCGGTCGAGCGGGTCCAGGTGAAGCTCGACGGCCTTACGGACGAACGACACCGCCTCGTCTGCAACGGCCGTATCGTGCCGCTGCGCCCGACCGGCACGAAGGGCCGGTATGTGGCCGGTGTCCGCTATCGCGCATGGCAGCCGCCGCGCTGCCTGCACCCCACGATCCCGGTCGACGCGCCCCTGGTCTTCGATCTCTACGACACCTGGAACCGGCGGGCGATCGGAGGATGCACCTACCAGGTGGTCCATCCCGGCGGGCGGAACTACGAGACCTTTCCGGTCAACGCGAACGAGGCGGAGGCGCGACGCCGGGCCCGCTTCTTCACGATCGGCCACACGCCCGGCACCACCGCTCCGAGCGTCGCGGCGCCCGCGGCGGAGCATCCGGTCACGCTCGATCTGCGGCGCCAGCGACCGCACTGAAACCGGCGCCGGCGGTAGATCCGGCGAACCGTTCTGGCATGCGGGCGTACATAGGACGTAGAGCGGACACGCACGGGCTCCGGCCCGGGCATGCCCTCCATCCGACGACCGACAGTTCCCGCGGGGCCCCACCGATGAAGACACGATGCGCCACACCGCTAGCCCTGTTCGGCGCCGCCGCCCTCTTCGTTGCGGCGGCCGCCCCGGCACAGGCGCTGGAGATGTGCAGCCGGCCGATCCAGCCGCTCTGTTCGACCGACATGCAGCCCGCGACGACGGATCTCGCGGTCACCGAGGCCGAACGGATGCGCTGCATCGAAGACGTGAAGCGCTATCACGAACAGATGATGGAATACCGCGACTGCGTGATGGCGACCGTAGCCGAAGCCGAGAAATCGGCCGAGATCGCAGAGTCGATGCTGCGCTGCATGGAGGAGCGCCGGCAAGACTGCGCTCGCGACGCCGAGCGCTGACGCGCCGCGCGACGCCATGGCACCCGGCCTTGCGCCCGCGCACGAGATCGGGCCGTTGCGGCCCGGACCGTAGAAACGTGCGTTTCCCCCGCGCGAAGAGCGCGTAACATCCGCTCCGCATTGCGGGGGCAGACAGGGACGTGAGTACGGGTTACGACGAAATGGCGGCCGGCGGCGGCGTGCTGCGGCCGCATTGGCGCAGCCTGATCGCGGCGATGGCATCGCTCCCGCCCGGCCTCATGGCCGAGCGCGCCGCTCGTGCGCGGGGCCATTTCGCGGAAGCCGACGCTTTCCTGTCGATCTACGGACAGGACGAACACCGCCCCGCCTGGAGCTTCGACCTGCTGCCGCTCATCATTCCGGAGCGCGAATGGTCGTCCCTGGAGGCCGGGCTGGCCCAGCGCGCGCAACTCCTCGACCTCGTCCTTGCCGATCTCTACGGTCCGCAGCGCCTGATCGCCGAGGGGGCGGTCCCGCCCGGACTCGTATTCGGCAATCCCGAGTTCCTGCGCCCGGTGCGCGGCCTCCTGCCCGAGGGTGCGCCGCACCTGCACGTCTATGCCGCCGACCTGATCCGGCTCGCCGACGGGCGCTGGCGCGTCTTCGCCGACCGGACCCAGACGCCGGCGGGGATCGGCTACGCCCTGCGCAACCGCGCCATCATGGCGCGGACGTTTCCCGAGGCGTTCCGCGCGGCACCGGTCCGACGGCTGCGCCCGTTCATCGACCTCTGGAAAGCGAGCCTGTTCGGCCTTGGCCGTACCGATGCCGAGCCCCGGATCGTGCTGCTGACGCCCGGCCCCTACTACCACGCCTATTTCGAACACGTGCATCTGGCGCGCGAGATGGGCGTGACGCTGGCGCAGGGATCGGACCTGACCGTCCGGCACGACGGCGTCCATCTCAAGACGCTCGACGGCCTGCTCCGTGTCGACGTCGTCTACCGGCGGGTCGACGGCCCCTTCTGCGACCCGCTGGAGCTGCGCGCCGACTCGGCCCTCGGCGTCGCCGGGCTGCTGGGCGCGATGGCGGCCGGTCAGGTCGCCGTGGTCAACCTGCCCGGCACCGCCCTGGTCGAGACGCCCGCCTTCGCGCCTTTTCTGCCCCTTCTCGCGCGGCGACTGCTGGGCCAGGAACTCGCCCTCCCGTCGGTGGCCTCGTGGTGGTGCGGCCAGGCGGCGGGCAGGGCCGCGCTGGACGCGGATCCGGAGGGGTTCGTCCTGCGTCCGACCTTCGGGAGCGACCCGGAGCCGCATCGCCTCGACCTGCTGGCGCCCGAGAGGCGCCGCGAACTGCGCCGCGGCGTGGACGCCGCGCCGGAAGCCTGGGTGGCGATCGAGCGCGCCGAGCACAGCATGGTGCCGACGCTGGGGGACGGGGCGATGGAGCCGCGGCCGGTCCTGCTGCGCGTCACGCTGGTGCGCCAGGACGGCACATGGATGGCACTGCCCGGAGGCGCCGCCAGAACCGTCGAGGGCGACGCGCTCTATCGCGGCTCCCTGCGTCATGGGGGCACTGCCAAGGACGTCTGGGTCCTGACGACGGAGGACGAGTTCGCCTTTGTCCCGGCCCCGCCCCGGGCGCCGAGCGCATTCGTCCGGCCGGCCGGCATCGTGCAGAGCCGGCACGCCGACGACCTGTTCTGGCTCGGCCGTCAGGTCGAACGGGCAGATGCGGGGGCCCGGCTGCTCCGCGCGGTGCTGATCCGGCTCGCCGGCGGCACCCTCGGCCCGCGCGACATGGCGGAAGTGCACCAGTTGGCGCGGGCACTTCTCGCCGCCGGCTGGATCGACGACACGGACGCGGGCTACCCCGTCGACGGCCGCGGCTTCGCCGACGCGATCCAGAGCGCCGCCGCCGGCGACACCATGCGCGGCCGCCTCGCGGCCATCCGGCAGCTCGCCTTCGCGGTGCGCGACCGCCTCTCGTCCGACATGTGGCAGGGGCTCAACCACCTGAACACAGGCGTCGCCCGAGCGCTCAAGGCCGGCGAAAACGACGTAGACCGGTTGCTGGACGGCCTCGACGAGACGATCCGGACCTTCGCGGCCTTTTCCGGCCTCGCGGCGGAAAACATGACGCGCGGCGCCGGCTGGCGCTTTCTGGAGGTGGGGCGCCGCATCGAACGCGGCGTCGGCATCGCCGGCACGGTCGCCGCCGTCCTGTCCGGAAGCCGCGCCCAGTCGGCGGCCGGCTTCGCGCTGGCGCTCGAACTGTGCGACTCGGCCATTACCTACCAGACGCGCTATCTCGCCGAACCCCAGGCGGTGCCGATCCTCGACCTCGTGCTGGCCGACCCGGCCAATCCGCGCGCCCTGATCTACCAGCTGGACCGGCTCGTCGAGCATCTCGACGCCCTTGCCGGTGAGAGCGCCCCCGATCGGGATCTGGCCTTGGCCGTCCGCGACGGGCTGACCCGCTTTCGGTTCGCCGACGTGGAGGTCGTGCCCGGCGACCCGGAACTCGACGGTGTCTTCGCCCTGCTGGGCGAGACCCGCCGCGGCCTGATGGAACTCTCCGACCTTCTGACCCGGACCTATTTCTCGCATGTGGCGCCGGCGGCAGAGCGCACCGAGGCGGAGGCCGCCCTCGGATGACGCGCTATCGCATCCGCCACCGCACGCACTACGAGTACGGGGCACCCGTCGACCTGAGCCACCATCTGCTCCGCCTGGACCTGCTGGAACTGCCGCACCAGCGGGTACTGGACCGCCGGGTGGCGATCCTGCCGCGCCCCGCCGCGCTGCGCGAGAAGCGCGATCATTTCGGCAACGGCGTGGCCTGGATCGTACTGGAGATGCCGCATCAGTCGCTGACCGTGGAACTGCGCGCGACCGTCGAGGTCGATCGGCATGCGCCCCGTGGTCCCGTCGCGTCGCCGCCCTGGGAGGCGATCCGCGCGACCATCCGCGACGACGGCTTTCCGTCCGAACCGCTGGTGGCGGAATACGGCCATGTCTCACCCTATGCTCTGCCCACGCCGGGCGTCCAGGCCTACGCCGCCAAGTCCTTCCCCGCATCGTGCCCCGTCTTGGAGGCCGTGCGCGACCTGACGACCCGGATCCACCGCGACTTTACCTACGTCCCGGGGGCAACGGACCTCTCCACGCCGGTCGCTACCGTGATGGCCGACCGCCGCGGCGTCTGCCAGGACTTCGCGCATGTGATGATCGCGGGGCTGCGCGCAGTCGGGCTGCCGGCGCGCTACGTCTCCGGCTACCTGCGGACCTATCCGCCCGCGGGCGCCGACCCGCACGCGCTGCGCGGCGCCGACGCGACCCACGCCTGGGTCGGCGTCTGGTGCGGACCGGAACTGGGCTGGATCGAGTTCGACCCGACGAACGACCTGGTGGTCGACGAGGAGCACATCGTCCTGGCCTACGGGCGCGATTTCGGCGACATCAGCCCGCTGCGCGGCGTGATCCTCGGCGGTGGGGACCACCAGCCGAGCGTCGCGGTGACGGTGGAGCCCCTTCCGGACGCCGTCTGACGCTCGCCCGGCCGCGCGCGGCCGCCTCACGCCGGAGCCGTGCCTCCAGGAACGCGAGTACGGCGGCCTCCTCTCCCGTCAGTCCCAGGATGGGGCCAGCCAGGTCCGCCTCGATCCGCCGCACGACCATATCCAGGAGCGTCCCATCCAGATAAGCGGCGACGATCTCGGGGTGGACGTAGCACTTCCGGCAGATCGCGACCGTGTTCCCCAGCCGGCTCGCCACGGCGGTGATCGCCTGGGTGAGGTTCCGCTTGGCGGCCGCCTCGCTGTCGAAAGCCTCGAACTCCTGCAACGCGAATGCGGCCAGCACCGTGCCCGCCCACGTCCGAAAGTCCTTGGCGGTGAAATCGACGCCGGTGACGTCCTGCAGAGACCCGTTGACGTCAGCCGATCCAATCGGGTGCCGCTCGCCCGACGCATCGAGATACTGGAAAAGGTCCTGCCCCGGCAGATCATGGCAAGCCTTGACCACACGCGCCAGCCGGCGATCGCGCAGTGTCACCTCGCGGTCCACGCCGCCCTTGGCACGGAAGCGGAAGCGGATTTCGCTCCCCGCGATACGGGCGTGGCGATTTCGCAGCGTGGTCAACCCGAAGCTCTTGTTTTCCCTGGCATAGGCACGGTTGCCGACACGGATCAGGGACGTCTCGAGCAGCCGGACGACTGTCGCGAGAACCTTTTCCCGCGGGAGGCCACGCCGGGCCATGTCCGCCGAAACGCGTGCCCGGATCGCGGGGAGGGCGCGGCCGAAGGCGACCATCCGGTGATATTTCGTTTCGTCCCGCACCTCGCGCCACCGGAGGTGATACCGATACTGCTTGCGGCCCCGCGCATCCCGCCCGGTCGCCTGGATGTGGCCGCGCGCGACGGGGCACAGCCACACGTCCGTCCAGGCCGGCGGAACGGCAAGACCGCGCAGGCGGCCGAGCGTCGCACGGTCGACGATGCGCCCCCCGTCCGGTCCGTAGTAGCTGAACCCCTTGCCCCTTCGCCGCCGCGCGATGCCCGGCAGGCCGTCGCTCACATAGACCAGCCCGGCTTCGTGAGCGATACGCTGGCCGTCCGAAACAGACGGATCGAGAGCGGCAACGTTCATCTGGCAACCCCGTCGGCGGCGCGACGGGAACGCGGCGACCGGCGCGGGCGTTCCCCGCGCGCCGTCCATGGGGGCCGGCCGATGGAACCGGAGCCACAGAATGCCCGCTGCGACCTATGACCGTGCCCGATCGGGGCCGACCCGCGCCGAGATCGAAGCCGAGATGCGCCGGCTGGAGCGTCTGGCGCACTTCATGGATTCTCTGTTCGCCGTGCCCGGCACGTCGTTCCGGATCGGCCTGGACGGAATCATCGGGATGGTGCCTGGCATCGGGGACGCGGCCGGCGCGGTGATCGCCCTCTACCTCGTCAACGCGGCGCGGCGCCTGGGCGCACCGCGCCGCCTCATCCGCCGCATGCTGGTCAACGTCGCTATCGACATGGCGATCGGCGCCGTTCCGATCTTGGGCGACCTGTTCGACTTCGCCTTCAAGGCGAACCGCCGCAATGCCGAACTCCTGCGCCGCCACCTGCGCGAAACCGCCGGTATTGGGTAGGGCCTCCGGTTCAGCCGGTGGGCCGTGCCGCGAGGAGGTCGGCGAGCTTGCGGTCGAGGCCGTAGACGTCGTCCCTGAACTGCACCGTGCCGTCCTCGGCCCAGGCCGTCAGATAGACGATGTGCACCGGGACCGGCGCGCGCAGCGTCTGGTAGCGCTCACGCGCCGCACCCATCGCCTCCCTGATGCGGCCGTCGTCCCAGCCGCCCTGCTCCTCCAGCAGGAAGGCCGAGAGCGCGACCGGGTCGGCGACGCGCACGCAGCCATGGCTGAGGGCGCGTTCGGCGCGCTGGAAATAGCGCCGCGACGGCGTGTCGTGCAGGAAGATGCCGTTATTGTTCGTCAGCGAGAACCGCACCCCGCCCAGCGCGCTGGCCGGCCCGGAATCCTGTCGGAAGACGTACTCGCCCGGGCCCGTCCCGTGCCAGTCCACCGACCAGGGATTGATCTCCTGGCCGCCGCGCAGCACGCGGATGCTGTTGGCGGCCAGGTAGCCGGGATCCCGCCTTACGCGCGGTAGCGTGTCCTTGCGGACGATGCTGACGGGGATGGTCCAGGTCGGTGCGAACTTGAGATTGACGATCTCGTCGCTGAAGATCGGCGTTTGCCAGTCCGGCAGGCCGGTCACGACGCGCATGCGCAGCCGCTCGACCCCCTTGTTCACCGCGACGAGTTCCGCCCCCGGGACGTTTACCAGGACGTGCCGCTCACCCCGCTGCACCGGCATCCAGCGCAGGCGCTCCAGGGCGAGGTCGATCTGCTCCAGCCGTTCCCGCGGAGTCCGGTCGAGGGCGCGCCGCGTGGCCGGTCCAACCGCCCCGTCGACCGCCAGCCCGTGCCGGCGCTGGAAGGCCTGCACCGCCGTCTCCAGGCCGGAATCGTAAAGTTCCAGGTCGGCCTGCGTCTCGCCCGCGACGGCGGATGCCAGCACGAAGTGCGG
The DNA here is from genome assembly GCA_046296375.1 of Alphaproteobacteria bacterium. Classification (GTDB taxonomy): domain Bacteria; phylum Pseudomonadota; class Alphaproteobacteria; order JAJUGE01; family JAJUGE01; genus Constrictibacter. Next base: position 34,615 of record JBKBLL010000006.1, read on the forward strand.
CGGGCGCCAGTCGCCGGACCGCCCGGCGACCGCATCGCCCGTACCCTCGATGTCGCCGAGGACCCTCAACTGGCGGCGCAGAACCGCGACTTCCGGCGCCCGGTCGCCGACCCGCAGCGTCGGTCCTTCGCCGATCCGCGGGTAGGGCTCGCCAGCGAGGGCGACATAGTGCGCGCGTGCCGACCGCAACGCGGCGTAGCGCTCACCGGGCGGGCCGGCGCGCTCGACATAGTCGGCGATGCGTCCGCCCGAGAGGGCCGTCGCCGCCTCCACGGCGAATGCGGAGCGCGGATGATGCCAGACGTCCCAGCCCGCCCGGCTCGGCTTGATCCGACCGTTCGACGCATGGTCGAGAAAGCGCAGCAGCGCTACCGAGAGGGCGACGTCGCCCCGCATTGAAGCATGGCCGCTGCCGGCGTCGGCGATCAGGCCCACCAGGCGCGGCGAAGCATAGTCGGCGGGATCGAGCCCGTGATCGTCCGCCGCCTGCAGCCGGCGCAGGACGCGGCGGGCATCGTCGCTCCAGCCGCCGCCGGCGGACTGCCAAGCCGGGCGATAGCCGAGGGTACGGTAAAAGTCGTCGAGCATGCGCACGTCGCGCAGACCGGCCGCGATGCCGGGTTCGCGCAGCAGGGATCCGATCGAGGCGGATGTCACGGCACCCAGCGTCGGAGCCCCGGCAAAGGTCTCCGCCGCGGCATGGGCCGCCACCGACCCCGCCGCGGCGGCAGGTCCGGCGAGCACGCAGATGACGACGGCTCGTCCCAGAAAACGCATCTCTATCCCTCTTTCGCTCCGGAGCGGCGCGACAGCGCCGTTGCGGTTGCCTCCGACCGGAACACCCGCATGATAGCAGGGTTCCCGCCGCGGCCGGCCGGGACGGGATCCCCTCATGCGGAGTTGAAGCCGACCC
>JBKBLL010000007.1:0-35040 GCA_046296375.1 Alphaproteobacteria bacterium
GGCGAGCGCCGCCACGCCGCCGGCGATGTGGAGGGAGAGGGTCGTCTGGAAGATCATCGGGCAGGTCCCTTCGAACGGTGCCTGGGATAGTGCCGGGCATGTGACCGGCGCATCCGCCCGGCCTCAACGGCGCCTGCGCCGCCCGCATCGAAAACTTCGCGGACGGCGTGCTACCGTCCGTTCGCGATGCGTGAACGGTTTGGATCCTTCCTCTCGGTGAAGCGGCTGGCACGGCGGTACGGGGCGCCGGTCTCGGTCGGCCTGCTGCTCGGGCTGCTCGGCCCGTTCGGCACCTACGATGCGCTGCCCGTGCCGGCGCGGCTCGGCTACTGGCTGGCCGTGGTGTCGGCCAACTGGATCGTGTGCGACCTCGTCATCCGGCATATGGACGACCGGCTGCCGGCGGGCCTGCCGCTGCGCGAGGCGGCGGTGCCGCTGGCCGGCGGCCTGATCGCCTCGCTGCCCGCGACCGGCATCGTGCATCTGGCGGGGGCGGCGTTCGGCCTGCCCGGGGCGCTGGGGCTGTTCGGCCTCTGGTGGAAGGTGGCGCTGCTCTGCATGGCGATCTCGCTGCCCTTCTACACCTGGGCGGCCCGGACCGAGGCTGACGCGGCATCGTCCGGCGAGCCGCCGGGGGAGGAGCCGGAGCCTTCGCCGGCCGCCGCGCCGCCCTCATCGCGGCCTCCTCGTTCGCCTTCGGGGCCGGCCCTGTTCTTCGCGCGTCTGGCCCGGCCGCCGGCGGGGCGGCTGCTCTGCCTGGAGATGCAGGACCACTACCTCGCCGTACACACCGACGCCGGCGGCAGCGGGACCAGCGAACTCGTGCTCTGCCGGATGGAGGACGCGGCGCGCGAACTGGACGGGCTCGGCCGGCGGGTGCACCGGTCGTGGTGGGTCGCGGCCGACGCGGTGGCGGCGGTCGAGCGCGACGGCGCGCGGGTGGCGCTGCGCCTGACCGACGGGCGCATGGTGCCGGTGGGCCGCACCTACCGCGCCGACCTGCGCGCCGCCGGCTGGCTGGGCCCGATCCCGTCCCGGGGCACCGTCACGAACACGTAACGGTCCCGCCCCTTCACCGGGCGGCTGCGGCGGGCGATGATGCTCCTCGTCCGAGATGGGGTGCGAGCGATGGCGCGGCCGAAATTCCTGATCATCCTGTTCGACGGCCTGCGGCCGGACCTGGTGCGCGCCGACACGGCGCCGCACCTGCACGCCTTCCGCCGCGCCTGGTGCACCCTGCCCAATGCCGCGGCGACCTTCCCCAGCGAGACGCGGGTGCAGGTCTCGAGCTTCGTCACCGGCAATTTCTCCGGCCGGCCGGCGCGCGCACGGGCGGGCGACAACCGCGGCGACGGGCACGGCATCATCGCCAACACCTTCTACGATCCCGCCCTCGGCTTCGACGGGCCGATGGACACGTCCGACCTCGCGCGGATGAACCGTGCGGACGCGGCCTATGGCGGCCGGCTGCTGGCGGCCGACGACCTGGGCGCCATCCTGCACCGGGCGGGCCTGCGCTACGGCGTCGTCACCACCGGTACGATCGGCAATGCGCGCCTACTGAACTGGGCGGCGGCGGAACGCGGCCAGCCGGTGTTCTCGATCCGCGGGCCGGAGGTGTCGAGCCCGGCCGCGTGCCACGCGGAGATCGTCGCGCGCTTCGGCCCGGTGCCGAAGGGGACCTTTCCCAACGTCGCGGTCACGGACTATGCGACCGACATCCTGCTGAACGACTTCCTGGCGCGGCACGATCCGGACGTGGCGGTGCTCTGGCTGAACGAGCCGGACCTCTCGTTCCACTATCGCGGCATCGGCTCGCCCGAGAGCCTGGAGGCGATTGCGGCGGTCGACCGCGCCTTCGGCCGGATCGTCGACTGGTGGCAGACCGAGGGCCGGGCGGCGGGCTGGCAGATCGTCACCGCCTCGGACCACGGCCAGATCACCGCGACCGGGCAGCTGTCGCTGCTGGCGAAGCTGCGCGAGGCCGGCTTCGCCGCCGCCAAGGCGATCGGCCCGGACGCCGATGTGGCGGTGAAGCCCAGCTATGCCGGCGGCATCACCGTGCGTGACCGCGACCCGGCGCTGATCGACCGCGTGTTCCGGTGGGCGGTCGAGCAGGAGTGGTGCGGCCTGGTGCTGAGCCGCGAGCCGCGCGACGGCGCCCTGCCGATGGCGGCACTCAACGTCGCGAGCGGCCGGGCACCCGACCTGTGGGTGGCGCTGCGCACGACCGACGGGCCCAACGCCTATGGCTATCCCGGCACGATGCTGTGCGACAATCCCGACATCCCGGAGGGCGGCGGCATGCATGGCGGGCTGCACCGGTCGGAGCTGAACACCCTGCTGACCCTGGGCGGCGACGTGTTCCGGCCGGCGACGGTGGTGGACAGTCCCTGTGCGCTGACCGACATGGTGCCGACGATGCTGGCTGCGTTCGGGCTGGAGGTGCCGGGCACGGTGGCGGGGCGGCCCCTGCGCGAGACGTTCGCCGGCGGACCCGCGGCGGTCGACTGGCGCGAGCACGTGCTGCGCGCCGGCCACGGCGGCTATGTCCAGGAGGTCACCGTCGCCGAGGTCGACGGCGGCGCGCTCCACTATCTGCGCGGCGGGCGGCGCGTCTGCTGAGGCGTCAGGCCGCGCTGCCTCCGTTGTCCCCGTCGAAGGTGGAGCGGTAGCCGAACAGGCCGGCGATGCCGCCGGTGTGGAGGAAGAGGACGTCCTCGCCCGCCTTCCAGGTCCCCTTGCGGACGAGGTCGATCAGGCCGGCCATCGCCTTGCCGCTGTAGACCGGGTCGAGCAGCAGGCCCTCCTGCCGGGCGGCGAGTTCGACGGCCTCGATCATGCCGGGCGTCGGCACGCCGTAGGCGGTGCCGTAATAGCCGGCATTCACCAGCGTGGCCGCGTCGTCCATGCCGCCGCGCACGCCGATCAGGTCGGCCGTCGCCGCGGCGAGATCGCGCACCAGGCCCTCCATCACGTCGCGCTGCTTTCCGACGGCGATGCCGAGGACCGGCGTGGCGTTGCTGTTGGCGGCGAGGCCCGCGACCAGCCCGGCCTGGGTGCCGGCGCTGCCGGTCGCATGGACGATGGACGCGAGCCGCAGGCCGAGATCGTTGGCCTGCGCCTCGATCTCGGCGGCGACGAGCGCATAGCCCAGGGCACCGACCGGGCTCGACCCGCCCGCCGGGAAGGCGTAGGGCCGGCCGCCGCGGATCCGGATCTCCTCGGCGAGCGTGTCCAGGGCCGCGTTCAGGTCGGTACCCTTCGGCACATAGTGGATGCGCGCGCCGAGCAGTCCGTCGAGCAGCACGTTGCCGGAGCGGTCGTATTCGACGCCGGCATCGGTGATGCGCCGCTCCAGAAGCACCTCGCAGGCGAGCCCGGCCTTGGCCGCGGCGGCGGCCGTCTGGCGGACATGGTTGGACTGGGTGGCGCCGACCGTCAGTACGGTGTCGGCGCCCTCGGCCAGGGCGGCGCCGATCAGAAATTCCAGCTTGCGCGTCTTGTTGCCGCCGGTCGCGAGCCCGGTGCAGTCGTCGCGCTTCACCCACAGGCGGGGTCCGCCGAGCATTGCCGACAGCCGATCCATAGGCTCCAGCGGTGTGGGCGCGTGGCAGAGGCGGAAACGCGGAAAGCGGGCGAGGTCCATGGCGGCGATCCTGTGCGGGTGTGGCGGCTGCCAGGGTAGCGGGCTTCCGCCAGTGTCCCAACCACCCCATTCGCATGGCCGCGCAGCCTCGCGGCCGACCGGATGATCATGATGAAACAATCATAATTGGGCGATTCCACAGACTGTGCCGTGCTCGACGGCGTCCACTGGTTTGGCGGTGCGAAGATCGGCAAGACGTCGGGCACCTCTCCGGAGAGCAACCGGACAGGGGCGGCGACCACGTTCGGTGACGGCCTCGTAATGGTCTACAAGGGGCACGACGCGCACCGGCTCTATCAGGCGCAGTTCGTTCCGAAAGCGTGATCAGCCGAACCGTCGGGAAGGGCGTGCCGCATCCGAGGTTCGTCTCGGCAGGCATGCCTTTCCCGGCTGGTTGAGCATGCCCGCAACCCTGTAGCATTACCCGCGGTCCGGCGCGGGCGATGGCGCCCCGCCCACGGCCTGCCGTGGAGGAACTTCCGCATGAATGCCGTCCCGCAGACCAGTACCCCCCTCACCAGTGCGGACGACCGCGGCCAGACGACGGGCAAGCCGTTTCCGACCGAGACGGACGTGGTCGTGGTCGGCGGCGGCATCGCGGGCATATGCACGGCGTATTATCTGGCCAAGCGCGGCGTGCGCGTCGTCGTATGCGAGAAGGGTACGGTCGCGGGCGAGCAGTCGTCGCGCAACTGGGGCTGGATCCGCAAGCAGAGCCGCGACCCGCGCGAACTCGCCCTGATGATCGAGGCGGCACGGCTGTGGAAGGAACTCCTCCCGGACCTCGACGAGGACATCGGCTACACCGTCGGCGGCGTCACCTACCTGATCGAGAACGAGGCGGAGATGGCCACGCGTGCACCCTGGCTGGAGCATGCACAGGCCTATCAGCTGGACACGCGCATGCTCGATCCGTCCGAGGTGGACGCCATGCTGGGCCGCAGCGACAGGCGCTTTCTGGGCGCGCTGCACACGCCGAGCGATGCGCGCGCCGAGCCTTGGAAGGCGGTGCCCGCCATCGCGCGTGCCGCGCGCCGCCTCGGGGCCGACATCCGCGAATCGACGGCGGTGCGCACCGTGGAGCGGCAGGGCGGTGCGGTTTCAGCCGTCGTGACGGAGCACGGAACGATACGTTGCTCGACCGTAGTGCTGGCGGGCGGCGTCTGGTCGCGGCCGTTCCTCGAGAATATCGGCCTCGCTCTGCCGCAGCTCGGCGTCAAGTCGTCGGTGCTGCGCACCACGCCGGCGGAGCCGCTTTCGCAGAGCGCCTTCGGCGCGCTTGGCGCCTCGATCCGGCCGCGCCAGGACGGCGGCTTCACGGTGGCGCGCAGCGGAGCCGCAACGTTCGACATCATCCCGGCGGCATTCCGCCATTTCGGCGCTTTCACGCCGATCCTCAAGCGCAACTGGCGCATCATGACGCTGCGCTTCGGCAAGCCGTTTTTCGACGCGCTCGGCCAGCGCCGCTGGCAGGCCGATCAGATGAGCCCGTTCGAGGCGGTCCGCATGCTGCACCCGGACCCGGACGACCGGCTGCTCGACGACGTGCTGCGGTCCGCACAGGATCTCTTCCCGCAGATGCGGAATACGCGCTCGGCGAGCCGTTGGGCCGGCATCATCGACGTGACCCCGGACGAGGTGCCGGTCCTGGGGCCGGTCGACGCGATTCCCGGCCTGTTTCTCGCCACGGGCTTCTCCGGCCACGGGTTCGGCATCGGTCCCGGTACCGGCTTCGTCATGGCCCAGATGGTTACGGGCGAGCGGCCCATCGCGGACGTCTCCGGCCTCGCCTATTCCCGCTTCGGAGGCTAGCCCTGCCGACCCTGCCGCCGGAAGCGCAGGTTGACCGCCCGTCCGACGCCGTTCTTCATCCCCCGAATGTCGAGCCGCCGCCCCGACAGTATGCGCTGCCAGGCGCGCGGCGGCCTGCCGGAAGGTGGGGGGCTGGAAGCCAAGAGCTGTCCGCGTCGCGTGGCCGGGTGGAGACGGGCGCATTGGAGTCCCCGACGGCGGCGGTTCAAGCCGCTTGCGCGGGCATGGGCCGACGGCGCCGGCGGCGACCCGCGAGAAGCACCGCGATGGCGCCGGCCTGGACGGCGGCAGCGGCGGCGAAGACGGTCGTGCCGGCGGCGTCCGGCAGCGCGGCCGCGCGCAGCATGCCGAAGGCCGCGGGCGCGAAAGCGTATCCGGCCTGACTGACGGCGACGATGAGGGCGACGACGCGTGCGGTGTCGGCCCTTGCGAACTCCGCCTGGGCGATGAGCAGCGGCAGCGAGGTCGCGTTGCCGATGCCGAACCCGAACAGGACGACGCCGGTCAGGACGATCACGGGATCCTGCACGCCCGCCACGAGCAGCACCGCCGATCCGACCACCTGGACGAGGTAACTCGCCGCGGCGACCCGGCGGCGGTCGGCGCCGGGCGGCATGAACCAGCCGAAGGCCGAGCGGCCGACGATGGCCGCGCCGGTGGCGAGGCTCATGGCGAGCCCGGCCCCCTGCGCACCGACGGTCGGCACGATCAGCGAGTAGAGGTGGGCGAGGAGGCCGATCTGGGCGAAGAGGCCGAGCGCCATGCCGGCGGAGAGCGTCAGGAAGCGTCTGTCGCGCCAGGGCCGGCGGGCGAGGGGCGCCGGATCGGGACCGGCGGGAGCGGCTGCCTTGGCAGGGGGGCGTCAGGAGGGGCGGCGCGGCCGTCCGGCTGTTGCCCCAGGTCGGCGGGGGAGACGGTGAAGACGCGGGCGGCCAAAACGCCGATCACGGCGACCATTGCGGTCCCCACTAGCGCCGCCGCGAGCGGGAAGCCGACGGCCGCGATCGCCGCGACCCAGAGCGGCGCGAAGAGGATGCCGCCGACGCTGGCGCCGTTGTAGGCGATCGAGAGTGCCTTCGGTCGATCTGCGAAGAACCAGGGCGCGATCGTCGCATTGACCCCGGCGGCCCCCATCGTCACCCAGCCGGTGCCGCTGAAGATCGTCGCGAGGAAGAGGTGCCAGGGCTCGCGCGCCAGCGACCAGCCCACGACCCCCACCGCCAGCACCGCCGCGCCCGCGGCCGTTACCCGGGCCACGCCGAACCGCCGGTGCAGCGCCGGCAGGCCCGCGACGACGGCCGCACCGACCAGGAAATGCACGGTGACGGCGGCCGATATGCTCGGCACCGACCAGCCCCGTTCCGCATGTACCGCATACAGGTAGATCGGCGGGCCGTAGAATCCGACGCCCCAGCCGAACGTCGCCATGACGAACGCCGCGGCGACGACGCGCCAGCCGAAGAAGGGGAGAGAGTGATCGCGCATGGTCATCGAGAGCGGTCCAGCTTCGCATCGGCCCCTGCGGCCGGCGTGGCTTCGACCCTATGGCCGCTGTCGGGCCGGTCGTTTCGATGCGCTCCGAAGCGTCGCGGTCGGCGACCTGCTATGATGGCGGCCATGAAGGAAGGGCCCGACATCGCGGCGCTCGCGACGCTGCTCGGCGATCCGGCGCGTGCCAACATGCTGGCGGCGCTCATGGCGGGAAGTGCGCTCACGGCCGGCGAACTGGCGCGCGAGGCGGGCATCATGCCGCAGACGGCGAGCAGCCATCTGGCGCGGCTGGTCGAAGCGCGGCTACTGGCCGTCGAGATCCAGGGCCGGCACCGCTACTTCCGGATCGCCGGGCCGGAGGTGGCGGAGGCGGTCGAGGCGATCATGGGGCTGGCGGCGCATGTCGGACGGCTGCGCACCCGGCCCGGGCCGAAGGACCCGGCGCTGCGGCGCGCGCGGATCTGCTACGACCACCTGGCCGGCGAAATGGGCACGCTGCTGTACGACGCGCTGGCGGCGGGCGGGGTGATCGCCGCGACGGCGGACGGGTTGGGGGTGACGGCCGCGGGGCGCACCGTCCTCGCGGCTGAAGGCATCGACGTGGAGGCGCTGGAGCGGATGCCGCGACCGGTCTGCCGCGCCTGCCTCGACTGGAGCGAGCGCCGGCACCACCTCGCCGGCAGCCTGGGCGCGGCGCTGGTACAGATGATTTTGGCGCGTGGCTGGGCACGGCGCGAGCCCGGCAGCCGGGCGGTCACCTTCACGCCCGACGGTCTCGCCGCCTTCCCGGCATTTCTCGAGATCGGCAGCGCCGCTGGCAGGCCGATCAGATGAGCCCGTTCGAGGCGGTCCGCATGCTGCACCCGGACCCGGACGACCGGCTGCTCGACGACGTGCTGCGGTCCGCACAGGATCTCTTCCCGCAGATGCGGAATACGCGCTCGGCGAGCCGTTGGGCCGGCATCATCGACGTGACCCCGGACGAGGTGCCGGTCCTGGGGCCGGTCGACGCGATTCCCGGCCTGTTTCTCGCCACGGGCTTCTCCGGCCACGGGTTCGGCATCGGTCCCGGTACCGGCTTCGTCATGGCCCAGATGGTGACCGGGGAAACGCCGGTCGCCGATCTGTCCGGGCTGCGCTACGCCCGATTCGGGCGGTAGTGCGTCGGGACCATGCCGAAAATGGGGGGTTTGCGCCGCGCGGCGTGCCGCCTCTAGTCTAGAGGCGCGGAAATGAACGACGCGACCGGCCCCGGAGGTATCCCCGTGACCCCGCAGATCGACATGAAGGTGATCGAGCTCGTCTGCTCGCGCTTGTGCCACGATCTGGTCGGCCCGGTCGGCGCGGTGAACAACGGCATCGAATTGCTCGAGGATTTCGATCCGTCGACGGCCGAGGATGTGCTGCCGTTGCTGCAGACCAGCGCCCGCCAGGCCTGGCGCCGCCTCGACTTCTTCCGTCTCGCGTTCGGCGCCGCGGGTGGCCGGGAGACCTGGCCGATGGCGGAATTGGGTCGCTATGCCGTCGGCTGGTTCGAAGGCGGCAAGGTGATCCTCGCCTGGCCGGACGATGCGGCGGTCGGCACACTCGAGATCGCGGCCGTGCAGGCCAAACTGCTGCTGCATCTGGCGCTGATCGCCGGCGAAGCGCTGCCGCGCGGCGGCACGGTGACGGTAGCGCCGCCAGCGGGCGGATCGGGCGACCTGTTGGCGTTGCGGGCCGAGGGGCGCGGTGCCGCACTGCATCCCCGCGTCGAGGCAGTTCTTGCCGGTGAGGACGAAGACCTCGATGCGCGGTCGATCCCGGCTCATCTCGCCCTGCTGCTCGCCCGGTCGGCCGGACTGGCCCTGGTCGTGGATCGCGGCACCGACCGGGTCAGCCTGCTCTGCCGCACCGGCTGAACGCATGCTTTACGAGGTGTTCACACCTCGGACTTAGGTTCCATGACGTTCCCCCGCGAGGGGAGAGCGACAGTGGAGCGAGACGATGGACGACCTGCTCGGCGAATTCCTTACCGAGACAGCGGAAGGGCTGGCCGAACTCGACACCGAACTGGTCAGGCTCGAGCAGAACCCGAACGACCCCAAGCTGCTGGGGAAGATCTTCAGGATCGTCCACACGATCAAGGGAACGTGCGGCTTCCTCGATCTGCCGCGGCTGGAGCGGCTGGCGCATGCGGCGGAGAACGTTCTCGGCAAGTATCGCGACGGCGAACTCGCGGTGACGCCGGTGTCCGTGACGCTGATCCTGCGCACTCTGGACCAGTTCAAGGCGATCCTCGGCGCGCTCGAGCAAACGGGGGCGGAGCCAGACGGCGGGGACGCGGCCCTGATCGACGAATTGAACCGGACCGCGGATGGCGAGGCGCCCGTCGCCGCCATGCCGGAGGCCCGGGCCGCGAGCGCCCCGCCTTCCGGAGGGAGCCTGTTCGAGCGGATCGGCGGCATGGCCGCGATCGAGGCGGCGGTCGGCCGCTTCTACGCCAAGGTCACGGGCGATCCGCTGCTGGCACCCTTCTTCGAACACACCATCCTGGACGTGCAGAAGGCCATGCTGCGCGACTGGCTGGCGCGCGGCTTCGGCGGTCCCGACGACTATGCCGGCGCCGACCTGGCCCATGCCCATGCGAGCATGGCCGGCCGCCTGTCCGACCGTCACTTCGACGCCTGGATCGGTCACCTGGTTGACGCGGTGCGGGAGATCGGCGCGGCGGAAGCGGTGATCGACGACGTCCTGGGCGTGCTCGAGAGCGTGCGACGCGACGTCGTGCCGGTCGCCGCCCGGCAGGAAACGCCGGTCGCGACCGCGATGCACGCCGTCCAGGCGGACGCGCCGCGCGCCGAGGAGCACCCGGTCGAGCTCGCCGCCGCCGGCCAGTCCATCCGCGTCGGCGTCAGTGTCCTGGAAAACCTGATGACGATCGTCAGCGAACTCGTGCTGACCCGCAACCAGCTGCTCCAGATGGTCCGCAACCGCGAGGACAGCGAGTTCACGACGCCGCTGCAGCGCCTCAACCAGATCACCTCGGAGCTGCAGGAAGGCGTCATGAAGACGCGCATGCAGCCCATCGGCAACGCCTGGTCGAAGCTGCCGCGCATCGTCCGGGACATCGCGCACGACCTCGGCAAGAAGGTCGAGCTGGAGCAGTCCGGGGCCGAGACGGAACTGGACCGGCAGGTGCTGGAGCTGATCAAGGATCCGCTCACCCACATGGTCCGCAACTCGCTCGACCACGGTATAGAGCGTCCCGACGACCGCCGCGCCGCCGGCAAGCCCGAGACGGGCCGCATACGCCTGCAGGCCTGGCACGAGGGCGGCCACATCATCCTGCGCATCGCCGACGACGGCCGCGGCCTGTCCGTGGCGAAGATCCGCGAGAAGATCGTCCGCAACGGCCTCGCGAGCGCCGCGGAGGTCGAGCAGATGCCCGATCACGTCGCGCAGCAATACATCTTTTCCCCGGGCTTCTCGACCGCCGAGCAGGTCACCAACGTCTCCGGCCGCGGCGTCGGCATGGACGTGGTGCGTTCCAACATCGAGAAGATCGGCGGTTCGATCGAGATGAACTCGGTCGCGGGCCGCGGGACCGAGTTCACGATCAAGATCCCGCTGACGCTCGCCATCGTCGCCTCGCTGATCGTCGAGTGCGCGGGCCAGCGCTTCGCCATTCCCCAGCTCAGCGTTCTCGAACTGGTGCGCGCCTCGCGGACCAGCGAGCATCGCATCGAGACCCTCGACCATACGCCCGTGCTGCGCCTGCGCGACCGGCTGCTGCCGCTCGTCTCGCTGCGCGAACTTCTCGGTCTCGGCGAGATGGAGAATGGCGATCAGGACGTCTTCATCGTGGTCACGCAGGTCGGAACCTACACCTTCGGCATCATGGTCGACCGCGTGTTCGACACCGAGGAGATCGTGGTGAAGCCGATGGCGCCGGTTCTGCGCGACAATCCCGTCTTCTCGGGCAATACGATCCTGGGCGACGGCAGCGTCGTCATGATCCTCGATCCCAACGGCATCGCCTCGAAGCGCGGTCAGGTCAAAGCCGGCGACCGCGGCGATGCGGGCATCGTCGCGGCCCATGGCGCAGCCGGCGAAGAGAAGGTCGCGCTGCTGCTCTTCCGCGCCGGCGGAGTCACGCCGAAGGCAGTGCCGCTGGCCCTCGTCGCCCGACTGGAGGAGATCGACGTGGCGGCGATCGAACACGCCGACGGCCGTCCGGTGGTGCAGTATCGCGGCACGCTGATGCCGCTCGTCGCGGCTTCCGACGCGGTCCGCTTCGCCGAGGCCGGCCGCCAGCCGGTGATCGTCTTCAGCGACCGCGACCGCACCATGGGCCTGGTCGTCGAAGAGATCCTCGACATCGCCGAGGAAGCCCTGGACTTCCAGCTCGACGGCGTATCGCGCCGGGGAACGATGGGCACCGCTGTGGTGAACGGCAAGGCGACCGAGGTGATCGACCTGGGGTGGTACCTGTCGCAGACCTTCGACGACTGGTTCGGCACGAAGGCCGGCGCCGCGGCCAAAGCCGAGTCGCTTCGCCGCGTCCTGCTGGTCGACGACAGCGCCTTCTTCCGCAACATGCTGTCGCCGCTGCTGAAGCGGGCGGGCTACGAGGTCACGAGCGTCGAGAGCGCCGATCGGGCGCTGGCGCTGCACGATCGCGGGCAGGACTTCGACGTGATCATCAGCGACATCGACATGCCCGGCATGGACGGCTTCGGCTTCGCGGAGGCGGCCCGGCGCAGCGAGCGCTGGCAGGACACGCCGCTGGTGGCGCTTTCCGCCAAAGTGTCGCCCGGTGATATCGACCGCGGCCGGCGAGTCGGCTTCACAGACTACGTTCCCAAGTTCGACCGAGACGGGCTGCTCGAAACGCTGTCGCAGTCCCTCACCCTGACGCGAGGTGCGGCGTGATGAGCGCGAACCAGACCAAGAGGCCGTCGGCGGAACGCGAGGGCGCCGAGGCTGCGTCGGGCCACCTGATCAGCGTGACGGTCGGCGGCCAGCTGTTCGGTATCCCGGTGCTGCAGGCCCAGGATGTGCTGAATCCGCAGAGGATCGTACGGATCCCCCTGGCACCCGCGGCCATCGCCGGCTCCCTGAACCTGCGGGGCCGGATCGTCACCGCGATCGACCTGCGCAGCTGCCTCGGCCTTCCGGCATGCCCCGACCCGAGCGCCAGCATGAGCGTCGTCACCGAGCGCGAGGGCGAACTGTACAGCCTGCTGGTCGATTCGGTCGGAGAGGTCATGACCCTGTCGCCCGACAGCTTCGAGCAGACGCCCGGGACCCTGCGCCAGCTGTGGCGTGAGGTCTGTGACGGCATCTATCGCCTGGACGGCCAGCTCCTGCTGGTCCTCAACGTCGGGCGGGTTCTCGACGGCCTCCGCACCGCCGACGCGGCCTGACACGGAGAGGATGATGAAGACCTGCCTGGTCGTCGACGACTCCAAGGTCGTCCGCATGGTGGCGCGCAAGATCCTCGAAGGTCTGGCGTTCGAGGTGGAGGAGGCGGAGGACGGCAAGGCGGCACTGGCCAAGTGCGTCGCCCGCATGCCCGATGCCGTGCTGCTCGACTGGAACATGCCGGTCATGAACGGCATCGACTTCCTGCGCCGGCTGCGCCGCGTCAACGGCGGCGCCGACCCAGTGGTGGTGTTCTGCACGACCGAGAAGGACTTCAGCTTCATCCAGGAGGCGCTGGAGGCCGGCGCCAACGAATACATCATGAAGCCGTTCGACAAGGAGATCGTGGAAGCGAATTTCGCGCTGGGGGGCCTGCTCTTTTGGCGTCCGCGGGGCCGTCCCGCGCGACGGCCCCGCCGGGTCGCGCAGAAACGCCCTACCGCGTCATGGTTGTGGAGGATTCGCTCGTCATCCGCGGGCTGATCGCACGCATCCTGGAGGCCGATCCGAAGATCTCGGTCGTCACCACGGTCGCGAACGGCGAACTGGCGCTCAGGGCGCTCGACCGCAACGACGTCGAGGTCGTCGTCCTCGATATCGAGATGCCGGTGATGGACGGCATGACGGCACTGCCGCTGCTGATCAGGAAGGATCCGAACCTCCAGATCATCATGGCCTCGACGCTGACGCGGAAGAACGCCGAGATCAGCATCCGGGCACTCGCGGCGGGTGCCGCGGAGTATGTCGCCAAGCCGACCACCTCGCGCGAGGTGAACACGGCCGAAGAGTTCCGCCACGACCTGACCGAGAAGGTCCTGATCCTGGGTGCGCGGCGGCGTCAGCGCGTGCCGGCGTCGGCCGGATCGGCCCGGCCCGTGGCCGCACCGCGGCCGGTGGTACCTCCGGCACCGGCGGCGGCACTCGTGCTGCGCCCGGCGCAGTGGCTGCGTCCGCCGACGGTGGTCGGCATCGGCAGCTCGACCGGCGGACCGCAGGCGCTGCTGAAGGTTCTGGGCGGGCTCGGCCCGCTGCGCCAGCCGGTGCTGATCACCCAGCACATGCCGGCGACCTTCACGACGATCCTGGCCGAGCATATCGGCCGGGTCGCGACGATGCCCTGCGCCGAGGCGGTGGACGGCGAGCCGGTGGTCGGCGGCCGGATCTATCTGGCGCCGGGCGACAATCATATGAGCGTCGTGGCACGCGACGGCGGCCGCTTCATCAAGCTCGACCAGGGACCGCGCATCAATTTCTGCCGGCCGTCGGTCGATCCGATGCTGCAGAGCCTATCGTCCGTCTGGCGGGACGGGGTGCTGGCCTTGATCCTGACCGGCATGGGCAGCGACGGTCTGGCCGGCTGCCGGACGGTGGTCGAGGCGGGGGGCAAGGTGATCGCGCAGGACGAGGCGACCAGCGTCGTCTGGGGCATGCCGGGCGCGGTGGCGCGGGCCGGCGTGTGCAGCGAGATCGTGAGCATTTCGGAAATCGGTCCGCGACTGGCGCGGATCGCGGGCGGAGCAGAACGATGACGCCGCAGGAATTCGACTTCATCGTCAGGCTGGTCCGCAAGGAGTGCGGGCTCGTTCTGTCGGCCGACAAGGGCTATCTGGTCGAGAGCCGCCTGACCCCGGTGGCCCGACGGCTCGGCTGCGGCAGCGCCGACCAGTTCGTCCGGGAAATGATGAAGGAGACGCGCGCCGACCGGGTGCGCGAGGTCGTGGAGGCGATGGTCACCAACGAAACCTTCTTCTTCCGCGACAGGAAGCCGTTCGACCAGTTCAGGGAGTTCATCCTGCCGGGCCTGCTCGCGGCGCGCGCGAACCGCCGGCAGATCCGCGTCTGGTGCGCGGCCTGCTCCACCGGGCAGGAGCCCTACTCGATCGCCATGCTGCTGAAGGAAGCGGCGGCGCAGCTCTCCGGCTGGCGGATCGAGATCCTGGCGACGGACATCTCCACCGAAGTGCTGCGGATGGCCAAGGACGGCGTCTACTCTCAGTTCGAGGTGCAGCGCGGCCTGCCGATCCAGCTTCTGGTGAAGTATTTCACCCAGCAGGGCGACAAGTGGCAGCTGAAGCCGGACATCCGGTCCATGGTGACGTTCCGGCCGTTCAATCTGTTGAGCGATCCGGGCCAACTCGGCAGCTTCGACGTCGTGTTCTGCCGCAACGTGCTGATCTATTTCGATCCCGAGACGAAGACCCGCATCCTGGACGGCATCGCCCGCGTGCTCGCCGCGGACGGCCACCTCTATCTCGGCGGCGCGGAGACGGTCCTCGGCATCAGCAGCCGCTTCCACCCGGTCCCGTCGCAGCGCGGCCTCTACGCTCTCGCCGACCCGGCGATGCGAGCCGCCGGGTAGGGACATCCCGGGCGCAATCGTGCAGGCTACCGTCCGCCCTCAACGGACCCGTACGACCTCGCCATGGCGCGTGCAGGACGCTTCGGCCAGTTCGACCATCGCGTCAGCGAGGGCTTCGGGCGGGCGCAGCGACAGGGGGTCTTCGCCCGGGAAGGCTTCGGCGCGCATGCGGGTGCGGACCGCTCCTGGGTCGACCGTGTTGATGCGCAGCGGGGTCTTCGCGCACTCGGCGGCCCAGCAGGAAACGAGGGCTTCGAGAGCGGCCTTGGAGGCGGCATAGGCGCCCCAATAGGCGAAGCCGCCACGGGCGGCACCCGAGCTGACGAAGATCGCGCGGCCCGCGTCGGCGGCGCGCAGCAGCGGGTCGAACGAGCGGATCAGGCGGTAGTTGGCGGTCGCGTTCACCGACATCACCTCCTCCCAGGTCCCGGGCTCCAGGTGCGGCACGGGCGTCAGCATGCCGAGGGCGCCGGCATTGCCCACCAGGATGTCGAGGCGGCCGAACCGCGCGTGGACTGCTGCCGACAGGCGCTCGATGCCCTCCGGCTGGCGCAAGTCGAGGGGCACGCCGGTGGCGGCACCGCCGGTGGCCGCGATCCGGTCATAAACCTCTTCCAGGCCGCCCTGCGTGCGGGCGACGAGATAGACGTGCGCACCCTCGGCGGCGTAACGCTCGGCGATGGCGGCGCCGATGCCGCGCGATGCGCCGGTGACGAGCGCGATGCGGCCCGCGAGACGGCCTTGCCCCGCCGTCATCCTGCTACCGCCTCGACCAGATGGATGCCGCGGGCGCGCTGGGCGGCGGCGTGGTCCAGCAGGCCGATCGGATAGTCGCCGGTGAAGCAGGCGTCGCAGAAGGCCGGCTGGCCGGCGTCTCGGCCCGCCAACCCCAGCGCGCGGTAGAGGCCGTCGATGGAAATGAAGGCGAGGCTGTCGGCACCGATAATACGTGCCATCTCCGCCGTGTTGTGCCGCGCGGCCAGCAGCTTCTCCCGATCCGGCGTGTCGATGCCGTAGAAGCAGGAATGGGTGGTCGGCGGGCTGGAGATGCGCATGTGCACCTCCCGTGCACCGGCGGCGCGGACCATCTCGACGATCTTCCGCGACGTGGTGCCGCGCACGATGCTGTCGTCGACCAGGATCACCCGCTTACCCTCGATGTGCGCGCGGTTGGCGTTGTGCTTCAGCTTGACGCCGAGATGGCGGATCGAGTCGGTCGGCTCGATGAAGGTGCGGCCGACATAGTGGTTGCGGATGATGCCCAGTTCGAACGGGATGCCCGCCTCCGCGGCATAGCCGATGGCGGCCGGCACGCCCGAATCCGGTACCGGGACCACCACGTCGGCGGGCACGCCGCTCTCGCGCGCCAGTTCGACGCCGATCCGCTTGCGGGCGTCGTAGACGCTGCGGCCCTCGATCATGCTGTCGGGACGCGCGAAATAGATGTACTCGAAGACGCAGGGGCGGGGCGGCACCACGTCGAACGGGCGCAGGCTGCGCAGGCCGTCGCCGTCGATCACCACCATCTCGCCGGGATCGATGTCGCGCACCAGATCGGCGCCGATGATGTCGAGGGCGCAGGTCTCCGACGTCAGGATCCAGGTGTCGCCCAGGCGGCCGAGCACCAGCGGGCGAACGCCGAACGGGTCGCGGACGCCGATGAGCTTCTTCTGTGTGAGGGCAACGAGGGAGTACGCACCCTCCACCTTGTGCAGGGCGTCCGTGATCCGGTCGACCACGTTCCCGGCCTGGCTGCGCGCGATCAGGTGGACGATGATCTCCGTGTCCGTGGTCGACTGGAACAGCGACCCCTGACGGACGAGGTCCTTGCGCACCGCGACGGCGTTGGTGAGGTTGCCGTTGTGGGCGACCGCAAGCCCGCCGAAGGCGAAGTCGGCATAGAGCGGCTGCACGTTGCGCAGCAGCACGTCGCCGGTCGTGGCGTAGCGGTTGTGACCGATGGCGGCATAGCCGGGCAGCCGGCCGATCGTCGCCTCGTCGCCGAAATTGTCGCCGACGTGGCCGAGGCCGCGGTGCGAATGGAAGCGCTCGCCGTCGAAGGCGACGATGCCCGCGGCCGCCTGGCCGCGATGCTGCAGGGCGTGCAGGCCGAGCGCCACGTGCGCGGCCGCATCCTGGTGGCCGTAGATGCCGAAGACGCCGCACTCCTCGTGCAGCTTGTCGTCGTCGAAGGGATTGGTGCTGGCGACCGCGTCCATGTCCGCTCCCGTCATCACTGCGTCCCCCTGATCAGGCGTTCCAGGTCGCGTCTCTCTTGATCGGTATAGCCGGGCCGGTCCTCGCTCGGAGCCGGGCCGGCGGTGGTGGGCGTCGGCGCGTTCAGCCGCCTCAGCAGCCGATCCGCCTCGGCGGCCTCCCGGCTCCGGTGCTCGGCCCGGTCGACCGCCCGGCGGCCCTCGAGGCCTAGATTCTCCGGAAGCAGCTTCTCGATCTCCGCCGCGGCCTCCCGGATCAGCGGCGTCGTCCTGGCGTCCCGCAGCCACGGCGGCTGCTCGTCCCATGGGATCACCCACGATACCACCAGATAAGCGACCGCCACGAGAAGTCCACCGCGCACCAGGCCGAAGAGGAAACCCAGCGACTTGTCGACCGCACCGTGGCCCGACTGGCCGACGGCGCGCGCGATGCGCCCCCCGATGATGCCGAAGACGATCAGCGCCAGCGTGAACAGGCCGACGGCGGTCGCGGCGTTGGCGAACAGTTCGATCGTGATGATCTGGCGGACATAGGGCTGCACCAGCTCGAAGGTGTAGATCGTCACCAGGACCGCGCCGATCCAGGAGGCGAGCGAGAGGACCTCGCGCACGAAGCCGCGCGACCAGGCGACGACCGCCGACAGCAGAAGCAGGCCGACCACGGCGATGTCGAGGGTGTGGATGTCGCTCACGTCCGTTCCGTCCGGTGGCGGCCGCGCTCGGGTGCGGCGGTGACGATGCCGCCGGGCGCGTGCTCGGGCGGCTGGTCGCGGATGATGTCGACGAGTTCCTGGAGGCGCCCCAACTCGCGCGCGGCGAGGCTGCCTGCCCCCGAAGCGTGGCCCCCTGAAGCCTGGCCGGTACCGGCCGCCTCGCGGGCGTCCCGGCCGGTGCGGCGCGGCATCAGCGCGTGCGCGAAGCCGAGCTTGGCGGATTCCTTCAACCGTGCCTCGGGTTGTGCGACGGGGCGGATTTCGCCGGACAGGCCGATCTCGCCGAACGCCACGGTTCCGGCGGGTACCGGCCTGGACAGTGCGGACGACACCAACGCGGCGGCGACGGCGAGGTCGGCCGCCGGTTCGGTGACGCGCAAACCGCCGGCGACGTTCAGGTAGACATCGCGCATGCCGAGTTCCAGTCCGCAACGCGCCTCCAGCACCGCCATGACCATGGCGAGGCGTGCGGAGTCCCATCCGACCACGGCGCGACGCGGCGTCGCGAGGGACGAGGGCGCCACCAGGGCCTGGATCTCGACGAGCAGGGGCCGGGTCCCTTCGACACCTGCGAGCACCGAGGAGCCGCTGACGCCGGCCGCGTCGTCGCGTTCGCCGAGAAAGAGCGCGGACGGGTTGGTGACCTCGCCCAGCCCCAGGCCGGTCATCTCGAAGACGCCGATCTCGTCGGTCGCCCCGAAGCGGTTCTTGACGGCACGCAGGATGCGGAACTGGTGGCCGCGGTCGCCTTCGAAGTAGAGGACGGCGTCGACCATGTGCTCCAGCACGCGCGGCCCCGCGAGGGTGCCTTCCTTCGTCACGTGGCCGACGAGCAGGAGCGTGATCCCGCGCCGCTTGGTGAAGCGGATCAGTTCCTGGGCCGAGGCGCGGACCTGCGCGACCGTGCCGGGGGCTGAGTCGAAGGTGTCGACATACATTGTCTGGATGGAGTCGATCACCAGGATGTCCGGTGGCGCGCCGGCCTCCAGCGTCGTGACGATGTCGCGCACGTCCGTGGCCGCGGCGAGGTCGATCGGCGCGCGCTCCAGTCCCATGCGCGCGGCGCGCAGGCGCACCTGATCGACCGCCTCCTCGCCCGAGATGTAGACGCAGCGTGCGCCCCCGCCGGCGAGGGCCGCGACCGCCTGGAGCAGCAGGGTCGACTTGCCGATGCCCGGGTCGCCGCCGATCAGGACGCAGGAACCCGGAACGAGCCCGCCGCCGGCGACCCGGTCGAGTTCGCCGATGCCGGTCACGCGCCGCGGCGGCGGTTCGGCCGCCCCGTCCAGCGCGACGAGTTCGATGCGCCGGCCCGACGCCCGGCCGAGACCACGCGGCCCGGACTCCCGTGGCGCCTCCTCGACGATGGCGTTCCACTGGCCGCAGGCTTCGCAGCGGCCGGCCCACTTTCCGTAGACGGCGCCGCAGGCCTGGCAGACGAAGCGCGCCGCGGCGCGGGCCATCAGTGCGGCACCGGCCTAGTCACGCCGCACCTCCATGCGGATCGGACCTTCGGCGTGGCCGTGGATGAACTGGTCGACAAAGGGATTGCCGCTGCGGTCGATTTCGGCGACGGGGCCGGCCCAGATGATGCGCCCCTCGTAGATCATGGCGATGCGGTGCGCGATCTTTCGGGCACTCGCCATATCGTGGGTGATGGACAGCGCGGTGGCGCCCAGTTCGTGCACGCACTCCACGATCAGGTCGTTGATCACGTCGCTCATGATCGGATCGAGGCCGGTCGTGGGCTCGTCGAAGAAGATGATCTCGGGCCGTGTCGCGATGGCCCGGGCCAGGGCGACGCGCTTCTGCATGCCGCCCGAGAGTTCCGACGGCGACAGGTCCGCGACCTCCGGTCCCAGGCCGACCGCGGCGAGGTTCGTCACGGCCGCCTCGCGCGCATCGGCGCGCCGTGTGCGCTTGGTCTGGATGAGGCCGAAGGCGACGTTCTCCCAGACGGGCAGGCTGTCGAACAGTGCGCCACCCTGGAAGAGCATCCCGAACTTGCGGCTCACCGCCTCGCGTTCGCGCCGGCCGAGGCCCACGACCTCGGTGCCATCGATACGGATGCTGCCCGAATCCGGCTGCATGATGCCGAGAATGCACTTCAGCAGGACCGACTTGCCGGTGCCGGACCCGCCGATGACGACCACCGACTCGCCCACGCCGACATCCAGGTCGACGCCGCGCAGGACCTGCTTCGAGCCGAACGATTTGTGCAGCCCGCGGACCTCGATCTTGGGGGTGGTGTCGGTCATCGGGCGAAGAAGAGTTCGGTGATGATGTAGTTGGCGACCAGGATCAGGATGGCGGCCGACACGACGGCATTGGTGGTCGCGACGCCGACGCCCTGCGCGCCACCGCGCGAATGGTAGCCGTGATAGCAGCCCATCAACGTAACGATGAAGCCGAAGGCCGCCGCCTTCACCAGGCCGGAAAATACGTCGATGAACTCGACGAACTCCAGTGTCTGGCGGATGTAGGCCGAGGGGTTGAAACCCAGCTTGTAGATCGCGACGAGATAGCCGCCCAGCACGCCGATGATGTCACCGACGAGGACGAGCAGGGGCAGCATCGTCACGCCGGCGAGGATCCGCGGCGCGACCAGATACTTGAACGGATTCGTCGCCAGGGTCGTCAGGGCGTCGATCTGCTCCGTCACCCGCATCGTGCCGATCTCGGCCGCCATGGAGGCGCCGATGCGCCCTGCGACCATCAGGCCTGCCAGCACGGGCGCGAGCTCGCGTGTCATCGACAGGACGACCACGTTGGCGACGGCGCCCTCGGCCGAAAACCGCGCGAAGCCGGTATAGCTCTGCAGCGCCAGGACCATGCCGCTGAACAGCGTGGTGAGCGCCACCACCGGCAGCGAGTAGTAGCCGATGTCGACCAGCTGGCGCACGATCTGGCGCGGATACCAGGGCGGGCGGAATATGTGCGAGACCGCCGACAGCGCGAACAGCGACAGCCGGCCGGCGGTCTGCAGGAAGGTCAGGAAGACGCTGCCGATCTGGGCGACGAAGTTCATACCCTCGTCGCCCCGCCGGTTCCGGCATATGCCCGCACGTAGCGGGTGCCGAGTGCGGTGAGGAGTTCGTAGCCGATCGTGCCGGCTTCGTCCGCGGCCACGTCGATGTCGCGGCCGGGCCCGATCAGGACGGCGGTGTCGCCGGGCCGCGGTTGCGGCTCCGTCTGGGTCACGTCGATCACGATCAGGTCCATCGATACGCGTCCTACCAACGGCGCGGGCTTGCCGGCGACGAGCACGGCGCCGCGCCCGCCGAAAGAGCGGAACCAGCCGTCCGCATAGCCGACGGCGAGCGTGGCCAGCCGGGTCCCCGGTTCCACCGCGGCGGACGCCCCGTAACCGACGCTTTCGCGCCTGTCAATCGTTCGGACATGCAGGATGCGCGCCTCGAGGCCCACGACGGGCCGCATCGGGTTCGGCCCCCCAGGCAGCGGATTGCCACCGTACAGGGCGTATCCGGGGCGGCCAAGATCGAAGTGCCAGTCAGGGCCGAGGAAAATCCCGGAGGAGTTGGCGAACGTCACCGGCGCGGTGGCGAAGGGCGGCGGAAGCTGGCGCAGCGCGGCGCGCAGCCGGCGAAGCTGCTCGCCGTTCTGCGGGTGTTCCGGCTCGTCCGCGCAGGCGAGGTGGCTCATCACCCAGGCCGGCCGGATGCCGGCCAGCAGGTCGGGGTCGGAGGCGATGGCGCCGACCTCGGCCGGCGACAGGCCCAGGCGGCACATGCCGGTGTCCAGCTGGAGGATCGCCGGCGGCGCCGCGCGGTCGCGCGCGAAGCGTCCCCAGGCCTCGACATCGCCGAGCCCGTTCAGCACGGGCAGCAGGCGGCTGGCTGCA
Organism: Alphaproteobacteria bacterium; assembly: GCA_046296375.1. Taxonomy (GTDB): domain Bacteria; phylum Pseudomonadota; class Alphaproteobacteria; order JAJUGE01; family JAJUGE01; genus Constrictibacter. The sequence goes on from JBKBLL010000007.1 coordinate 21,509, forward strand.
TAGTCCGCCTCGAAGCCCGCGACCGGCGCGGCGAGGATTCCGATCGTCGCCTTCGGCAGAAGCGCGCGCAGCGCCACGCCCTCCTGAAGCTGGGCGACGAAGAAGGTGTCGCACCCCGCGGCGGCCAGCGCCGGGGCCACGCGCGTCAAGCCCAGGCCATAGGCGTCTGCCTTCACCACGGCGGCGCAGGGCACGCCCGCGAGCCGCCCCCGCAGCAGGCGCCAGTTCGCGCCGATCGCGTCGAGGTCGATCGTCAGAACGGCGCTCACGGCCGCGGGGTCCCGCGCGGCGGCGGTCGGCGCAGGCCCGGACGACAGCGGTCAGAACGGGACATCGCCGCCCATGCCGGTCGGCGCCAGATTGCCGAAGCGGGTGAGTTCGGCCTCGAACAGCAGGCGGACCTTGTCGGTCGGGCCGTGGCGCTGCTTGGCCACGATGACCTCCGCCATGTTGTGCACCTTGTCCATTTCGGCCTGCCATTCGGCATGCTCGGCCGTGCCCTCTGCCGGTTCCTTGCGGCCCAAATAGTATTCCTCGCGAAAGACGAACATGACGACGTCGGCGTCCTGCTCGATCGAGCCGGACTCGCGCAGGTCGGCGAGCTGGGGGCGCTTGTCCTCGCGCTGCTCGACGGCACGGCTGAGCTGCGACAGGGCGAGCACCGGAACGTCGAGTTCCTTCGCCAGTCCCTTGAGGCCGCGCGTGATCTCCGAGATTTCCTGCACCCGGTTCTCCTGACGCGCCCCCGGCGAGCCGCGCATCAGCTGGATGTAGTCGACGACGATCATGTCGAGCCGCCCCTGCGTGCGCAGCAGGCGGCGGCAGCGGGTGCGCAGCGCCGAGACGGAGAGTGCCGGCGTGTCGTCGATGAAGATGCGCGAGCGCGCGATCTCCTGCGAGGCGACGAAGACCTTCTGGAACTCGTCGCCGGTGATGGCGCCGCGGCGCACCCGGTCGGAGGAGACGCCGGAATGCTCGGCGAGGATGCGGAGCGCCAGCTGCTCCGCCGACATCTCCAGGGAGAACAGCGCCACGATGTGGCCCTCGACCCGCGTGCGGTTGCCGCGCTCGTCCGTCTCGTCGAAGGCGGCGCGCGCCGCGTTGAAGGCGATGTTGGTGGCGAGCGCCGTTTTCCCCATGCCGGGGCGTCCGGCGAGGATGACGAGGTCGGACCGCTGCAGGCCGCCGAGCAGGCGGTCCAGCCCCTCCAGCCCGGTCGTCACGCCGGTCAGCATGCCCTCGCGCCGGAAGGCCGACTCGGCCATCTGCAGCGCCTTGACCAGCGTGCGCCCGAACTCCTGGAAGCCGCCTTCCATCTGTCCGGTGGAGGCGAGCTCGAACAGGCGGTGCTCCGCCTTCTCGATCTGCTGGACCGCGTTGCTGTCGAGGTCGGCGCCGAACGCCTCGTTCACCACGTCCTGGCCGAGTTCGATGAGGCTGCGGCGCAGGTGCAGATCGTAGAGGGTGCGGCCATAGTCCTCCGCGTCGATGATGTTGAAGGCCGCGGCCGCGATCTCGGCGAGGTAGCGCGCGCCGCCCACCTCGGTGAGGTCGGCATCGTTCTCGAAGTAGCGGCGCAGCGTCGCCGGCGTCGCCTGCTGGCCGCGTTCGATGAGCTTGCCGCAGGCCTCGAAGATGCGCCCGTGCGCGCGGTCGGCGAAGTGCTCGGCCAGCAGAAACTCCGACACCTTCTCGTAGGCGCGGTTGTTCACGAGGATGGCGCCGAGCAGCGCGATCTCGATCTCGGTGTTGGCCGGCGGCGAGCGGTAGGCGGGTTCGTCCTCCGCCCGGTCCTGTGCGCGGGGGTCGATGGCGGCGACGGCGGCGGTGCTGTTCATCGGCGCAGTCTACCCCATCGCGTGGGTGCTGCGGGGCCCCGCGTCGGCCGATGGCGCGAGGGGGTTATCCCCAGCCTGCGGACGAAGCGGCGTAAGGGCTGCGGAACCGCCGTGCCGCCTGTGGACAAGTCTGTGCAGGACGGGGCTGGCCGTCGCGCGGGGAGACTGCCCTCAGGCAGCCATGCGCCCGCGCTCCCACTCCACCATGTAGTCCCGGGTGATGGGGAGGGTTTCGAGCCGCTTCGAAAGCTGCATCTGGAAGACGATCTGGCGCCAGTAGAGGAACGACGACTCGCAGGCGAGAAGATAGAACTCCCACATCCGCACGAACCGCTCGTCGTAGAGGCGCAGCACCTCGTCGCGGTTCTCGTCGAAGCGCCGCTTCCACTCGGCCAGCGTCCTCGCATAGTGCAGGCGCAGGATCTCGATGTCCGTGACCCACAGTCCCGTCCGCTCGACCGCGGCCAGCGTCTCCGAGAGGGCGGGCGTGTAGCCGCCGGGGAAGATGTATTTGCGGATCCAGGCGTTGGTGGTGCCCGGCGGTTCCATCCGGCCGATGGAGTGGAGCAGCGCCACGCCGTCGTCGGTCAGCAGATCCTTCACCTTGTTGAAGAAACGCCGATGGTGCAGGAAGCCGACATGCTCGAACATGCCGACAGAGACGATCCGGTCGTAGCGGGCGGTCTCCTCGCGATAGTCGCGCAGATGAAAGCGCACGCGATCCGACAGGCCCGTCTCCTCGGCGCGGCGGGTCGCGACCGCGTGCTGGCGTTCGGACAGGGTTATCCCGGTCACCTCGCAGTCGGCGACCTGTGCCAGATGCAGGGCCATGCCGCCCCAGCCGCAGCCGATGTCGAGCACGCGCTGGCCCGGCTGCAGCATCAGCTTCGAGGCGATGTGGATCTTCTTGTTCTCCTGCGCGACCTCGAGGCTCTCGTTGTCGTTGCGGAAATAGGCGCAGGAATATTGCCGGTCCCTGTCCAGGAACAGTTCGTAGAGCCGGTCCGAGAGGTCGTAATGGTGCGCCACGTTCCGGCGTGCGCGATGCAGGGGATTGAACTGCTGCAGCGGCCGGCCGAACTGCACCACCCGGTCCATGAAGGCCTGCCAGGGACTGCCCTCGAAGAGCTCGGCGTTGACGCCCACCAGGTCGAAGAAGTCGCGTAGCGTGCCTTCCTCGATCGTCAGCGTCCCGTCCATATAGGCTTCGCCGATATAGAGGCGCGGGTTCAGCGCCAGCTTCGTATGGAGCCGGCGGTCGTGCAGTCGGATGGCGGAAACGGGCCCCGGCCGGACCCCGCCCACACTGTGGGTGCGGCCGCCGGCGTCGATGACCCGGAGCGTCCCCTTGGCGATGATTCGCTTCAAGAGCTGTGCGAACAGCATGATCCCCCCGTCCTGCTGACTGTCGCGGCACAGTGGCGACGCGCAGTCTATCGGGGTGGGGACGGGGGCGGTACCCCTAAACCGGATAGCGGGCGGGCCTAAAAGACCCGCCCGCCCAAAGGTTTGCAGTCTGCGACGGGACGATGCGTGGCGTCGCCCCAGCCTTCAGGACCTAATCGTCCTCGGGGGCCCCGCCCAGGAACTCGTCCAGCCCGGCGCCGAGTTCGAAGTCGCGCTCGTGCTCGACCGGGCGGTTCACATCCTCGCCGCGGGACTGGCGCTCGGCCTCGTCCGGCGTCCGCGCCACATTCGCCGTCACCTTGACGGTGACCTCCGGATGCAGGGCGACGCGAACGGTATGCAGGCCCAGCATCTTGATCGGCTGCGCGAGCCGCACCTGCTTGCGGTCGACCGAAACGCCGGCCGCCTGCATCGCCTCGGCCAGGTCGCGCACCGACACCGAGCCGTAGAGCTGGCCGCTGTCGCCGGCCTGCCGGATCAGCGTGACGCTCATGCCGTCGATCTTGCCGGCGACGCCCTCAGCCTCGCGCCGGCGCTCGAGGTTCGTGGCCTCCAGCTGGGCGCGCTGCTTCTCGAACTGGACCAGGTTTGCCTTGGTCGCACGGAGCGCCTTCTTCTGCGGCAGAAGGAAGTTGCGGGCATAGCCCGGCTTCACCTTCACCACGTCCCCCATCTGTCCCAGGCTCGGGACGCGCTCCAGAAGGACGATGTCCATAAGCATGCTCATTCCTCCTCGGGTCCCCGCGGGCGTCCGTAGCGCTGCCGCAGCTTTGCGAACGGCTCCATGAGGCCGGCTATGGTCACCACCAGCGCCAGCCAACCGGAGACGATCAGGACCAGGTAAAAGATCGACAGCAACAGTGTCCGGGCCGAAACGCGATTCGCCAGGGCATGGACGACGCCCAAGCCCTGGAAGAAGAACGGCACGGCGAACACGATTGCCAGATTGCCAGCGATATAGCCCACCGCTCCGTCGGCCACAACGGCAAACAGCAGCGACGCCGCCAATGCGAGGTACGGCCAGTTCGGCAGGACGAACTCGGCGAGCGGCGGCGACGGCCGGATGTTGTGGCCGAAGCCGGAGAGCACGCCCTGCGCCAGCGCACCGTTGACCGCCATCATCAGCATCCAGGAGACGCCGGCGATGCCGGGAAAGAAACCGGCGATGCGATCGGCGAACGCCAGTCGCTCCGCCTCGCTCTGGCCGGGGGGCATCATCGCATCGAGTACGCGGGAGAGGCCGTCGCGCACCGTGGCGCGCAGACCCTCCTCGCCGCCGCCGAGCAGCAACGCAGTGGCGACGATGCCCGCGGCCGTCATGCCCGCGAGCACCGCGACGAGATAGCCGGGCGGGTACCAGACGACGCTCCCGTCCGGCTCGACCCGGTTCAGCAGGGCCTGCCGGACCAGAATGAGCAGCGGCCCGACGCTCGTCGCCACGAAGAGCATCGCCGAAAAGACGTTGCCCACCGCGCCAACGATCAGGGTGGCGATCGCGCCGGCAATCCCTATGGGCCCGACACCAAGCCCCAGCCCGATCAGAAAGAGCGGGACCTGCGACAGGTAAGCGAAAAGCATCCCGCCCATCGTGCCGGCCAGCAGGGCGATGTAGAGAAGTCCGCTCGCGATGCCGCCTGCGACGGCGAGGACGATCGGTCTCGGCATGCCGTCATCTCCGTGGGCGGACCGGGCCGCCGCCAGTCGCGGCGGCCTTCGCCGTTACTGGAGGATGTAGGGAAGGAGGCCCAGGAAGCGCGCCCGCTTGATCGCCTGGGCGAGCTCGCGCTGCTTCTTGGCCGAGACCGCAGTGATCCGGCTCGGCACGATCTTGCCCCGTTCCGAAACGAAGCGCTGCAGCAGCCGAATGTCTTTGTAGTCGATGGTCGGCGCGTTCGGACCCGCGAACGGGCAGGACTTGCGACGACGGAAGAACGGCCGGCGCGGGCCGCCGCCGCCGCCACCGGAGCGCTGGGTGGAGGCGTTCATTCCGATGCTCCTTCGCTGACGGTCTCGCTACGCTCGGCCCGTTCCGGCCGGTCGCGGTCGCCGCGATCTCGGTCGGACCGATCGCCCCGCTCGGGCCGGTCTCCCCGCTCGGGCCGGTCTCCCCGCTCGGGCCGGTCGCCGCGCCTGCGGTCATCGCGGGAGGACCGGGCCTGCATCATCGCCGACGGGCCTTCCTCGATCGCATCGATGCGGATGGTCATGTAGCGCAGCACGTCCTCGTTGAGGCGCATCTGCCGCTCCATCTCCTGGATCGCGTCGGAGGGCGCGTCCAGATCGAACATGACGTAGTGACCCTTCCGGTTCTTCTTCATCCGGAAGGCGAGGTTCTTCAGGCCCCAGTGCTCGCGCTTGGCGATCTGGCCGCCACGCTCCTCGACGACGGCGGCCAGCTGGTCGGCCAGCGCCTCGACCTGGGCACCCGACATGTCCTGACGGGCGATGATCACGCTCTCGTAATAAGGCATAGGCTCCTTCAACTCCTGCGTCAGACCGGTCCCGTAGTGCCGATCGGCCTGAATTGGACGACGCGCAGATAGTGCAGAAAAACGACGCTGCAAACGCCCATGGCGAAATCGTCGCATGGACCGAGGGGTCCTGCGGCGGCTCCATCCGGGAAGAACGGGGCTTATACACGAATCCCCGATGCAGGCAAGTACGGCATGTCATCGCTGCGACAGGTCGCTTGACATGCCGGCGGGGCGGCGGCCATTGAACGCTGAAAGGTAGGGAGGAATCTGAGGAATGGAGCGCGCCTTCGTCTTTCCGGGCCAGGGATCGCAGGCCGTCGGCATGGGCAAGGCCCTGGCCGAGGCGCACCCCGCCGCACGCGAGATCTTCGAAGAGGTCGACGAGGCGCTGTCGCAGCGCCTGTCCCGGCTGATGTTCGAAGGGCCGGTCGAGGAACTGACGCTGACCGAGAATGCCCAGCCGGCGCTGATGGCGGTCAGCGTCGCCATCGTGCGCGTGCTGCAGCGCGAGGGCGGCCTGAACCTGCAGCGGGCCGGCCGCTTCGTGGCCGGCCATTCTCTCGGCGAGTACTCGGCACTGGCGGCGGCCGGTGCCCTTCCCGTCGCCGAGGCGGCGCGCCTGCGGAAGCGCCGCGGCCTCGCGATGCAGGGCGCGGTACCCGTCGGCACCGGGGCGATGGCGGCCATACTCGGGCTCGACCTCGACACGGTCCGCGCCCTGGCGGAGGAGGCCGCCGAGGGAGAGGTCTGCGCCGTCGCCAACGACAACGCGCCGGGCCAGGTGGTGCTGAGCGGTGCCAAGGCGGCCGTCGACCGCGCCGTGGCGCTGGCGCAGGGGCGCAAGGGCAAGGCCATCCCGCTGACCGTCAGCGCCCCCTTCCATTGCGCGCTGCTGAAGCCGGCGGCCGACGTCATGGCGGAGGCCCTGGCCGGCGTGTCGCTGACGCAGCCCCACCTGCCGCTCGTCTCCAACGTGACCGCCACGGCGGTGGACGATCCGGATACGATCCGCGATCTTCTGGTCGAGCAGGTGACGGCGATGGTGCGCTGGCGCGAGAGCGTCCTCTATATGAAGGCGCAGGGCGTCGAGCAGCTGGTCGAACTCGGAGCGGGCAAGGTGCTGACCGCGATGGTCCGCCGCATAGACCCGGAGATGACCGGCGCGTCCGTCCAGACGCCGGCGGACATCGAGGCCTTCGCCGGCCAGCTCTGAGCCGCGCCCGCTTCCGATCCGGCAAGCCCCGGGCGACTGCCGTACCCAACCGAGACTGACCGAGAGGGACGCATGTTCGATCTGACCGGCCGCAAGGCGCTCGTCACCGGGGCTTCCGGCGGTATCGGCGGGGCCGTCGCCCGCGCGCTGCACGCACGGGGGGCGTCGGTCGCGCTGTCGGGGACGCGGGTCGAGCCGCTGGAGGCGCTGGCCGCCGAACTCGGCGGCCGGTCCTGGGTGCTGCCCTGCGACCTGCGCGACGCGGCCGCGACGGACGGGCTGGTGGGTCGGGCGGAGGCGGCGATGGGCAAGGTCGACATCCTCGTCAACAATGCCGGCCTGACGCGTGACGGGCTCGCGATGCGGATGCGCGACGAGGACTGGGAGACGGTCCTGTCCGTCAACCTGACCTCGGCTTTCCGCCTGTCGCGGGCGGCGCTGAAGGGGATGATGAAGCGCCGGTACGGGCGCATCGTCGGGATCACGTCGGTGGTCGGCGTCACCGGCAACCCGGGGCAGGCGAACTACGCCGCCTCCAAGGCAGGCATGATCGGCATGACGAAGTCGCTCGCTGCCGAGGTCGGCAGCCGCGGCATCACCGTGAACTGCGTGGCGCCGGGCTTCATCGCCACGCCGATGACGGACGCGCTGAAGGAGGCCCAGCGCGAGGCGCTGCTGGGCCGCATTCCGGCGGGACGACTGGGGGATGCGGCCGACATCGGCGCCGCGGTGGTCTATCTGGCCAGCGACGAGGCCACCTATGTGACCGGCCAGACCTTGCACGTAAATGGCGGCATGGCCATGATATGACCGCGTCCGTGCGGGCGCGCGAAACGTCCTGCGGAACGCTGGCCACGCTCCGGCTTTCATGTTAGGTACCCGGCCCTCGCCGCCGGCCGGATGTGGGCTCGGCGGCAGCGGCCTTCGACAAAACACAGCAAGAATTCTCGAGGTATCCTCTCCATGAGCGACATTGCCGAGCGCGTTAAGAAGATCGTGGTGGAGCACCTTGGCGTCGACGAGGCCAAGGTCACCGAAGGCGCCAGCTTCATCGACGATCTCGGGGCGGACAGCCTCGACACCGTCGAGCTGGTGATGGCCTTCGAGGAAGAGTTCGGGGTCGAGATCCCGGACGATGCGGCGGAGAAGATCGTCACCGTGAAGGATGCGGTCGACTTCATCAAGGAGCATGCCGCCTGATCTGTCGGCGGACGCTGTATCGGGGGGCATGCGGCACCGGACCGGTCATGGCCGGTGCCGTTCCGCGCGATCAGGCCGGAGAATGAGATGAGACGCGTTGTCGTAACCGGCATGGGTGTCGTCTCGCCGCTCGGATGCGGTGCCGACGCCAGTTGGAAGCGCCTCGTCGAAGGGGAGTCCGGCATCAGCGCCGTCCAGTCCTTCGACGTTTCGGACCTGCCCGCCAAGATTGCCGGCCAGGTGCCGCGCGGCGATACGGCCGAAGGACGGTGGAATCCCGACGACTGGATGGCGCCGCGCGAGCAGCGCAAGGTCGACCGCTTCATCGTCTACGGGGTGGGCGCGGCCGGACAGGCGATCGAGGATGCCGGCTGGAAACCGAACGACGAGGAGTCGCAGGAGCGGACCGGCGTGATGATCGGCTCCGGAATCGGCGGCCTCGAATCGATCGAGGAAGCCTCGGTGCTGCTGAAGGACCGCGGGCCGCGCCGCATCAGCCCCTTCTTCATCCCCTCGGCGCTGATCAATCTGGCCTCGGGGCACGTCTCGATCATATACGGCTTCAAGGGGCCGAACCACTCCGTCGTCACCGCCTGCGCGACGGGCGCTCACGCCATCGGCGACGCCGCGCGGATCATCGCCTGCGACGATGCCGACGTCATGGTCGCGGGCGGCGCCGAGGCGGCGGTCTGCCGGCTGGGCATAGCGGGTTTCTCCGCCTCGCGGGCCCTGTCGACCCACTTCAACGAGACGCCGGAACGCGCCTCGCGGCCATGGGATCGCGACCGTGACGGGTTCGTGATGGGCGAGGGGGCCGGCGTCCTGGTGCTCGAGGAACTCGAGCATGCCAGGAAGCGCGGGGCGCGCATCTATGCGGAACTCGTTGGCTACGGCATGTCGGGCGACGCGCACCACATCACGGCGCCGTCCGAGGACGGGAGCGGTGGCTTCCGCGCCATGCGTGCCGCGCTGAAGCGCGCCGGACTCGTTCCGGCCGACATCGACTACGTGAATGCGCACGGCACCTCGACGCCGCTCGGCGATGAGATCGAGTTGGGTGCGGTCAAGCGCCTGTTCGGCGACCATGCGTACAAGCTGTCCATGTCGTCGACCAAGTCGGCGATCGGCCACCTTCTCGGGGCGGCCGGCAGCGTGGAGGCGATCTTCTCGATCCTGGCGATGCGCGACGGCGTGGTGCCGCCGACGCTCAACCTCGACAATCCGTCGGACGGCTGCGACATCGACCTGGTGCCGAAACAGGCGAAGGAGCGGAAGGTCCGCTACGTCCTGTCGAATTCATTCGGGTTCGGCGGCACCAACGCCTCCCTGATCTTCGCGCCGGCACCCTGACCGGGGTATCGTGCGGCGCCTCTTCCTCGTCCTCTTCCTCGTCCTGGCCGCCGCTGCCGGTGGGGCGGGCCTGTGGGGATGGCACCAGTACACCGCCCCCGGCCCGCTCCCGGCCGACCGCAACGTGGTCGTCGAACGCGGACAGGGAACGCGTTCGATCGCCGAGAGCCTGGCGGAAGCCGGCGTGATCCGTGAACCGCTGCTCTTTCTCGCCGCCCTTCGGCTGCGGGACGAGCAGGGGCGGGTGAAGGCCGGGGAGTACGCCTTCCCGTCCGGGATCAGCGTCGAAGCGGTGATCGACAAGATGGTGGCGGGCGACACGGTCGTGCGCCGCATTACGGTCGCCGAGGGGTTGACCGTCACCGAGGCGCTGCGCCGCGTGGTCGACGCGGAGGGCCTGACCGGCGATCCGCCGGAGGTGCCGGAAGGCCGGCTGCTGCCGGACACCTATCATTACGTTTGGGGCGAAAGCCGGGAGGCGGTGGTCGGCCGGATGCAACGCGCCATGGACGCCGCCCTTCAGCGCGTCTGGGAGCGGCGCCCGGACGACCTGCCCATCGCGACGCCGGAAGAGCTGCTGACGCTCGCCTCGATCGTCGAGAAGGAGACGGGGGTCGCCGACGAGCGCGCCCGGGTCGCCGCCGTCTTCGTCAACCGCCTGCGCCGCGGTATGAAGCTGCAATCCGATCCGACGGTCATCTACGCCATGACCCGCGGCAAGCATCCACAGGAACGGCCGCTGACCCGCGACGACCTGCAGACCGCCGATCCGTACAACACCTATCATGTGGCGGGCCTGCCGCCCGGGCCGATCGCCAGTCCCGGGCTCGCCGCGCTGGAGGCCGTGGTGGCGCCCGCCGACACGGACGAACTCTACTTCGTCGCCGACGGCACGGGCGGGCACGCTTTCGCCCGGACGCTCGCGGAGCACAACCGAAACGTTCTCAACTGGCGGCGACTGCAGCGCGCCGCGCGCGAGAAGGCCGCGCGCCCGAACTAGCCGGCGCACCGTTCGACCGCCTGGGGCGACCCGCGGGCGTCTCGCTACGTTCATGCGCTTCGGGGGCTCACCCGGACAATGTCGATGTCGCGCCGCACTGTCTCGCTTCTGGTCCTGGCCGTCGCCTTCGCGGCGCTCGTGGCGCTGGCTCCCGATGTGCTTCTGCTCGTCTTCGCCGGCATCCTGATCGGTATATTCCTGCAGGGCGGCGGCTCGTGGATCGCGGCGAAGCTCGGGATCGGCTATCGCTGGGGTCTGGCGGCGTTCGGCCTCGCGGTCGCTGCGGCCTTCGTGGTCTCGGCCATGCTCGCGGCGCCCGCCCTGATCGAGCAGTTCAACGAACTGTGGCGCCGGGTCCCGGAAGCGGCGCAGAAGCTGGCGGCCCGCATCGAAGAGTATTCGTGGGGGCCCCGCCTCATGGAGGCGATCAGCCCGGGCGACTTCATGTCGGCACGCGGCCGCGGCATGGCGGCCTCGGCGCTCACCTCCACCATCGGCATGCTGGCCGGTTTCGTCCTGATCCTCTTCATCGGAGTCTATATCGCGGTCAATCCGCGCCTCTATCTGCGCGGGGTGCGGGCGCTCGTCGCGCCGTCGCTGCGGCCGCGGGCCGAGGCGGCGGTGCGCGACGCGGTCCGCACGCTGCGCCGATGGCTGGCCGCGCAGTTGCTGTCGATGAGCTTCGTCGGCCTGCTCACCGGCCTGGGTCTCTGGATCATCGGCATCCCGCTCGCCTTTGTCCTGGGCGCGCTGGCGGCGTTGCTGGCGTTCATCCCGAACATCGGGCCGGTGGTCGCCGCAGTGCCGGCGGTGCTGCTGGCCTTCCTCGACGGGCCCACCACAGTGATGTGGGTGGTCCTTGTGTACGTCGCGGTTCAGACGGTGGAGAGCTATGTCGTCACACCGATGATCCAGCAGGAGACGGTGTCGCTGCCGCCGGTGCTGACGATCTCGACGCAGCTTCTGCTGGGCTACCTTTTCGGCATACTGGGGCTCGCACTCGCGACGCCGCTGGCGGCGCTGGGCCTCGCCCTGGTCGGAAGTCTCTATGTGCGGGGATATCTCGATCGCGAGCCGCCGCAGGGCGCACCCTGCACGGTGAAGCGGCGGCGGGAGGCGATGGATGGCTGAGACCCGGGAGGCGCTTCTTCGGCCGGACCGCAACTGCTGGCGCATCGAGCACGCCGACCGCTTCGCGCTGATCGTCGACGCGGCCGACTATTTCAAGGCCGTGAAGGCGGCGATCCTCGAGGCCCGGCACAGTGTCATGCTGATCGGCTGGGATTTCGACACGCGTATCAAGCTGGAGCCCGACAATCCCGACCCGGTCGGACCGGCGCGACTCGGCCGATTTCTCAACTGGGTCGCGAAACGACGGCCGGACCTCACCGTCTGCGTGCTGAAATGGCGCCTCGGGGCTCTACGCGCCCTCGGTCGGGGGACCACGCCGCTCTTCATTCTCAACTGGATGACGCGACGCAGCATCCGCTTCCGTCTCGACGGCGTTCACCCGACGGGTGCCGCACACCACCAGAAGCTGGTCGTCATCGACGACGCGATCGCCTTCTGCGGTGGCATCGACATGACGTCGGAGCGCTGGGACCGGCGACCGCATCTCGACGGAGATCCGTTCCGGATCGATTCGGGCGGCCGCCCCTATTCACCCTGGCACGACGCGACGACCGCGGTCGACGGGGCGGCGGCGCGGGCGCTCGGCGACCTTGCACGCGACCGTTGGGAGCGCGCGACCGGCGAGCGCCTGCCGCGCCCGCCAGCCCGCGACGATTGCTGGCCGGCGATGCTCGTGCCGGATCTGCGCGGGGTGGAGGTCGCGATCGCACGCACCCTGCCGGCAATGGCAGGCCGCGGCCAGGTGGCGGAGATCGAGCGGCTCTATTTCGACGCCATCGCGGGCGCGCGGCGCTCCCTCTACATCGAGAGCCAGTACTTCGCCTCGCGCAAACTGGCCGAGGCGATGGCCGCACGCCTGCGCGAACCGGAAGGACCGGAGATCCTCCTGGTGAACCCGCTGTCGGCCGACGGCTGGCTGGAGGAGGCGACGATGGACTCGGCGCGTGCGCGGCTGCTGCACTACCTCGCGCGCAGCGATCCGCACGGGCGTTTCCGCATCGTCCACCCGGTCACCGCGGCCGGCGACCCGATCTACGTGCACGCCAAGGTCATGATCGTCGACGACCGACTGCTGAAGGTTGGGTCGTCGAACCTCAACAACCGCTCTCTCGGTTTCGATACCGAATGCGACCTTGCCGTGGAGGCGCCGGTGGGTACGGCCGCGGAGGGCGCCGTTCGTGCCCGGATCGCCGCCATTCGCGACGACCTCCTGGCGGAGCATCTGGGGACGGCGCCAGCCGCCGTGGCGGCAGCGATCGCCGCGTCGGGCGGCTCGCTCCTCGGCGCGGTCTACCGTCTCAACCGGACGGAGGGCCGCCGTCTCGTGGCCGTCCGACCGCGGCCTCTGTCCGACATGGAGGAGGTCATCGCCGAGACGGATCTGGTCGATCCGGAACGCCCGCGCAGCCTGTGGCGCCGGTTGCGCCGCATGCCCGTCTTCCGGCGCCTGGCCGGCGCGGCTCAGCCCCGATCGCCCGGCGGATTGGTGCCGTAGAGGCGGGCGGCCGCGCCCGGTGTGACCAGGCCCTGACGGACATCCTCGCGAACCCTGGCCGGGTCGCGCTCGGCCGGGTCGCCATAGCCGCCTGCGCCCGAAAGGCGGAAACTCACCACGTCGCCCGCCCGCAGCGTGCAGACGGCTTTCGAGCCGAGCGGCGTGGTCGCGCCGTCGCGGACCAGCAGCGTTGCGGCTGTCGCACCCGGCAGCCCGCCGAAGAGCCCGTACGGCGCGTTGACGTGCCGGTCGCCGAGGAGCGTCAGCATCGTGTCGTCGGCCAGGACCTCGATGTCCTTGCGCATGCCGCAGCCGCCGCGCTGCCGGCGCCGCTGGCCGCCGCCGCCGCCGAGGCTGCGCGTCGCAGCAGCGCGTCGCTGCGGGGAGCGCACCAGCGTTCGCTGAGCGCCACGCTGTGGCGGGC
>JBKBLL010000008.1:0-34906 GCA_046296375.1 Alphaproteobacteria bacterium
GGGTTCCGCGCGCGGTGACCTCGCGCGCCTTCAACCCGCTGGCCGTCCAGGGGCCGATGGCGCGCACCGTTGCGGATTGCGCCCTCTTCCTCGATGCGATGGCGGGCTGGCACCAGGGCGACCCGTTGAGCCTTCCGGATCCGCCGACGCCCTTTGCGCGCCTGGCGGCCGAGCCGCGGGCTCCGAAGCGGGTCGGCTTCAGCGTCGATCTGGGCTATGCGGCGATCGATCCGGAGGTGGCCGATATCTGCGCCGCGGCCGTCCGGCGGTTCGCCGAGGCCGGTGCCGAGGTCGACGCTATCGACCTCGACCTGTCCGAGACGCCGGACATCTATTCGGTCCTCTATCCCATGTCCGTGCTGGGCGACCGGCAGCAATACGTGCATGAGCATCGCGATCGTGCCTTCTCCGGGCTGGTCGCCTCGGTCGACAACGCCGAGAAGTTCACCGTGGAGGACATCGTCCGCGCCGAGCGGGGTCGCGGCCGGCTGTTCCTGAAGGCTGCCGCGGCCTTCGAGCGTTGTGACGTGATCGTGACGCCGACCCTGGGAACGGCGCCGTTCTCCATCGAGGAGCGCAGCCCGGGCAAACCGCTGGCCGACAGCCTGGAGTTCGACTTCCCGTGGATCGCGGCCTGCTGCGCTACGGTGCTGATCGGTGCGCCGGTCATCGCGATCCCGGCCGGCTTCACGCGCGACGGACGGCCCGTGGGACTGCAGATCGCCGGCAAGCCGCGCGACGAGGCCGGCATCATCCAGGCGGCGGCGGTGCTGGAGGAGATACTCGGACTCCACAGGCAGTTGCCGGTCGATCCGCGGGAGGGACGGTCATGAACGAGGCGGGTGGCTGGGATTTCGAGGACCTGGAGATCGGGACCAGTGCGAGCTTCGCGAAGACGGTGACCGAGGCGGACATCGTGCTCTTCGCAGGCGTCTCGGGCGACACCAATCCCGTCCATCTGGACGAGGACTATGCCGCCGGGACGATGTTCAAGGGCCGCATCGCACACGGCATGCTGACGGCCGCCTTTATTTCCGCCGTGCTGGGCGCGCGCATGCCCGGGCCGGGTGCGGTCTATCTCAGCCAGTCGCTGCGTTTTCGCGCCCCGGTCCGGCCGGGGGATACGGTCCGGGCCACGGGGACGGTCACGGCGCTCGACACCCAGAGGCGCCGGGTAACCGTGGCGACCGTCTGCACCGTCGGCGGCAAGACCGTGGTGGACGGCGAGGCCGTCGTCATGGTGCCCAAGCGCGGCTGACGCACGCGATCGTCGGGAGGGGATGGCGGGCGCCGCGCCGCAGGGCCATATCTGCCTGCCGGGAGACCTTCGGCGCGTGTTTGCGCGCGCGCCGGGCGGGCACTATCTTGCCGGCCGTCCGGGGGCCAGGGAGCAGAGGAACGCGTGGCAGACATCTTCCGCGAAGTCGACGAGGATCTGCGCCGGGAAAGCGCCGAGAAGCTCTGGCGAAAGTACGGGACGTTCATCATCGCGGCGGCGGTCGCGCTCGTGCTCGCTACGGCTGGCTGGGTCGGCTGGCGGGAATGGAGCGAATCGCGCCTCGCCGCAGACGGCCTGCGCTTCGCTGAAGCGGTCGAATCGGCCCGGACCGGACAGGCCGACGCCGCGTCCGACACGCTGACGACCATCGCCGACAGGGGGGCCGGGGACTACCCGCTGCTCGCCCGGCTGCGGCTGGCGGCGCTGCGCGCGGACGCCGGCGATGCGGCCGGGGCTATCGCGCTCTACCGTTCGGTCGCGGACGACGGCTCCGCCCGCGCGCCCTACCGCGACCTCGCCATTGTGATGCTCGCCATGCACGGGCTCGACAGCGAGGACCCGCAGGCACTGCTCGCGCGTCTGCAGCCGCTTTTGGCCGCCAGCCACATGCGCTTCAGCGCCATGGAGATGACGGCATTGCTGCATCATCGCGCCGGCGACGACGCGCAGGCGCTCGAGGTCCTGACGCGGCTGCTCGATGCCGGTGCAGCCGTACCGGAGCCGATGCGCGACCGCGCGCAGAGGCTTCGGCGCATTCTCGGTGGCGAAGCCCAAGGGACGGTGGCCGGATGACTCCCTTGCGCCGACTGATCCCCGTCGCCGCGCTCGCGGTGGCCGCGCTCGTCTCCGGCTGCGGGGCGGGGTCGCTCTTCGGTGGCCGATCCGACCCGCCCCTGCCCGGCGATCGGATCGCCGTGCTGCCGACCGACATGGACATCGTGGCCGATCCGGCCGTCGCCGACCTGCCTGTCACCCTGCCGCCGCCGATCGACAATCCGACCTGGCCGCAGGCGGGCGGGACGCCCGACCACGCGCCCGTTCACGTCGCGCTCGGCGAGCAGCCGACCCGTATCTGGCAGGCGAGCGTCGGCACCGGGGTCGCGCGTGGCCGGCACATCCTGTCGGCACCGGTGGTGGGCGGCGGACGGGTCTATGCGATGGACGCGGCATCCCGCGTGACCGCCCTCGACGCGGCGACCGGCCGCACCGCCTGGAGCCGAGACATGCGCCCCGAGCGCGCGGAAGGCGGATTCGGCGGGGGCGCCGCGTTGGTCGGCGACCGCCTGTTCGTGACCACCGGCTATGGCGAGGTCGCCGCGCTCGACGCCGGGACGGGCGCGACGGTGTGGAGTCGCACTCTGCCGACGCCGGTCCGCGCCGCGCCCACCGTCGCCAACGGGCGCGTGTTCGCGGTCACCGTGGACAGCCGCCTCGAGGTCATGGACGCCGGCAACGGCCAGCCGATCTGGTCCCATTCCGGCATCGCGGAGACGGCAGCGGTGATCGGCGGGGCCAGCGTCGCGGTCGGCCGCGGGGCGGCCATCGTGCCCTACAATTCCGGCGAGGTCTTCGCGCTGCGCGAGGAAAGCGGCCGGGTCACCTGGACCGACAATCTCGCCGCGCTGAGGCGCGCCGACGTCGTCTCCGATCTGGCCGCCATCCGCGGCCACCCCGTCACCTATCGGGGCCTGGTCTTCGCCACCAGTCACAGCGGGCGGACGATCGCCATCGATCTTCGCTCGGGCATGCGTATCTGGGATCGCGACTTCGGCGGTGTCGAGATGCCGTGGGCTGCGGGCGAGTTCCTGTTCCTGCTCACCAACCGCAACGAACTCCTGGCGATCGTCGCCGCCGAGGGGCGGGTGCGATGGGTGACCCCACTGCCGCGCTTCCAGAACCCGGACCGCCGCAGCGGGCCGATCGTATGGTCGGGGCCGGTGCTGGCCGGCGGGCGTCTCGTCATGGTCAACTCGCTCGGCCGTGCCGTCTTCTTCTCGCCCGCGGACGGATCCGAACTCGGCGCGATCGCGCTGCCGTCCGGCACCCAGGTGCCGCCGGTCGTCGCCGACGGCGTGATGTATGTCCTGTCTGCGGACGGAACGCTCGCGGCCTATCGCTGAGGGGACGATGCGCCCCACCGTCGCCATCATCGGACGGCCGAACGTCGGCAAGTCCACGCTCTTCAACAGGCTGGCCGGCAAGAAGCTGGCGATCGTCGCCGATACGCCCGGCGTCACCCGCGACCGCCGCGAGGCCGACGGGCGGATCGCCGATCTCGGCTTCCGTGTGGTCGATACCGCCGGGCTGGACGAGGCGCTGGCCAGCGAGATGGAACAGGGCATGCGCCAGCAGACCGAGCGCGCGCTCGTCGGCGCCGATCTCGTCCTGTTCCTGATCGACGCGCGCACCGGGCTGACGCCGATCGACCGGCATTTCGCGGACTGGCTGCGCGAACGCCCCGTGCCGGTCGTCCTCGTCGCCAACAAGTGCGAGGGCAATGCCGGTAACACCGGGTTCTACGAGGCCTATGAACTGGGCTTCGGCGAACCCGTCGCGCTGTCGGCGGAGCATGGCGAGGGTCTCGCCGAACTCTACCAGGCGGTGGCGGCGCACCTGCGGCCCGAGGACGAAGACGCCGCGGCGACGACGTCGGACGCAGGCGGAGAGGCGGGGTCCGACGTCGTCGAATCCGACGACCCCGACGGTTCGGACGACGAAGCCGACGATCTCGCCCAGCCGATCCAGCTCGCCATCGTCGGTCGCCCCAACGTCGGGAAGTCCACTCTGGTGAACCGCCTGCTCGGCGAAGACCGTGTGCTGACCGGGCCGGAGCCGGGGGTGACGCGTGATTCGATCGCCGTCGAATGGCAGTGGGATGGCCGGCCGATCCGGCTGATCGACACGGCGGGGATGCGAAGACGCGCGCGCGTCTTCGAGAAGATCGAGAAGATGTCGGTCGAGGACACGCTGCGCGCCATCCGATTCGCGCAGGTCGTCGTCCTGGTGATCGATGCCGCCGAGGGGCTCGACCGGCAGGATCTGGTCATCGCGCGGATGGTTGCGGACGAAGGGCGGGCCCTCGTCATCGCGATCAACAAGTGGGACCTGGTGGAAGATGCCGCCCGGACGCTCGCCGCGGTGGAGGACCGGCTCCAGACCTCCCTGGCGCAGATGAAGGGCATACCGGTCGTGACGCTGTCGGCCGTGACCGGCCGGCGGCTGGATCGGCTGATGCAGGCGGTGCTCGACATCTACGCGGTCTGGAACCGGCGCGTGCCGACAGGAGCGCTCAACCGCTGGTTCGGCGACATGCTGGAGCAGCATCCACCGCCGCTGGTCGACGGGCGGCGCCTCAAGCTACGTTACATCACGCAGATCAAGCGCCGGCCGCCCACCTTCATGCTGTTCACGACGCGGCCGGCCGACGTACCGGAGTCCTATCTGCGCTATCTGGTCAACGGCCTGCGTGATGCTTTCGCCTTGCGCGGGGTGCCCATTCGCATGACCATGCGCAAGGGTCGCAACCCGTTCGCGGATTGACGCCGTTCGCCCGGCGCGGGTGACGAAACAGAAGCGAGCCCCCTGTCATGTCGCTCTTCGCGCCGCCGGAGCCCATCCGGACCGAGGTGTTCGCCGAACTGCCCCCCGGCTACCGCACCCGGCGCGAGCGCTCGGTCTGGGCCGACGTCAACAAGGGCGGCCAGGCGATCGACTGTTTCCTCGAGGGGCCGGCCTTCGATCGCGCGGGCAATCTCTATGTCGTCGACATTCCCTGGGGCCGGATCTTCCGCATCGATCCGGCCGGCGGGACCGCGCTCGTGGCCGAGTATGACGGGGAACCGAACGGTCTGAAGATCCATCGTGACGGGCGCATCTTCGTCGCCGACTACAAGAACGGCGTCATGCTGCTCGATCCCGTCTCCGGGCGTGTGACGCCCTGGTGCGACCGCTATCGGCTGGAGCGGTTCAAAGGCTGCAACGACCTCACCTTCGCCTCGGACGGGACGATGTACTTCACCGATCAGGGGCAGACGGGTCACCAGGACGCTTCGGGGCGCGTGTTCCGCCTGGCGCCCGACGGCCGCCTGGACTGTCTGATCGATACGATACCCAGCCCGAACGGCATCGTTCTCGACCGGTCGGAGCGTATCGTCTACGTCGCCGTCACCCGGGCCAATGCGGTCTGGCGGATGCCGCTCATGGCGGATGGCGGCGTGTCCAAGGTCGGCACCTTCATCCAGCTGTCGGGCGGCCTCGGCGGTCCGGACGGATTGGCGATGACCGACGATGGCGGCCTCGCGGTCGCGCATGCCGGCCTGGGCTGCGTCTGGGTCTTCGACCGGCTGGGCCAGCCGCGCTGGCGTGTCGTATCGTGCACCGGCCTGTTCACGACCAACGTCGCATTCGGCGGGCCCGACAACCGGACGCTCTTCGTCACCGAATCCGATACGGGCACGGTGCTCCGGGCCGAACTGCCCGTCGCCGGCCGACCGCTCTTCTCGCACCAGGCCTGACGCCCCGCGGCACGGGCGCAGGACGGCACGCGACAATGCCCGATCTCAGGCCTGTCCTCTTCATTCTCGGATTGCTGGTCGCCGGCCTGGGCGTCACCATGCTCGTGCCGGCCGCGGTCGACGCTTTCGCTGCCAGTCTCGACTGGGAAGTGTTCATCGCGGGGGCGCTGATCGCGATCTTCGTCGGGGGAACGCTCGTCCTCGTCAACCGCAGCGAGCGCGTGCTGCTCGATCTGCGCCAGGGCTTCCTGCTCACCGCTGCGGCGTGGATCGTCCTTCCCGCCTTCGCGGCGGTTCCGTTCATCTTCGGCACAGCCGATCTCAGGCTCGTCGATGCCTATTTCGAAGCCGTGTCTGGGCTGACCACGACCGGGTCGACGATCATGGTCGGGCTCGACGACATGGCATTTGGGATACTGCTCTGGCGCGCGCTGCTGCAGTGGATCGGCGGTCTGGGGATCATCGCCATGGCTATCACGATGCTGCCCTTCCTGCGTGTGGGCGGCATGCAGCTGTTCCGGATGGAGTCGTCGGATCGCTCGGCCAAGATGCTGCCGCGTCCCGCCCAGATCGTCGGCGGCATCGGCGCGGCCTATCTCGGCCTGTCGGCGTTCTGCGCGCTTTCCTACTGGGTCGCGGGCATGTCCGGCTTCGAGGCGGTCGCGCATGCGATGACCACCATCTCGACGGGCGGCTTCTCAACCTTCGATTCATCCATCGCGGCGTTCGACAGCGCGCTTATCGACGGCGTCGCCGTCCTGTTCATGCTGGCCGGCGCGATCCCCTTCGTCCTCTACGTCCAGGCCTTGCGCGGGGAGCCGATGTTTCTCGTCCGCGATCAGCAGGTCCGGACGCTGGTCGGCGGTCTCGTCCTGGTGTGCGCGATCCTGACGCTGTGGCTCTCGCTGACAAGGGAGATCGAAGTTGGTCTTGCCGTCCGCTACGTCGTGTTCAATGTCGTCTCGGTCGTCACGACGACCGGCTTCGCCACGGCCGACTACGGCCTATGGGGCGGCTTCGCGCTTCTGACGTTCTTCTTCCTGGCTTTCGTCGGCGGCTGTACCGGATCGACGGCCGGCGGGATCAAGATTTTCCGTTTCATCGTCGGCGGCGTGCTGCTCGTCGCACAGCTGTCGCGGCTGGCCCATCCCAATACGGTGTTCGTGCGGAAGTTCGGCGGGCGCCCGCTGACCGAGGACGTGATCGTTTCGGTCATCGTCTTCATCTTCCTCTACGTCGCGACCGTCGCGGTGCTGTCCATCGGACTGGCCCTGCAGGGGCTCGACTTTCTCACCGCGGCGAGCGGCGCGGCGACGGCGGTGTCGAACGTGGGCCCCGGCTTGGGGCCGATCATCGGCCCCGCGGGCAGTTTCGCGCTGCTGCCCGACGGAGCGAAGTGGATGCTGTCTGCCGGCATGCTGCTCGGGCGGCTCGAATTCTTCACCATCCTGGTGATGCTGACGCCGGCCTTCTGGCGTAGCTGAACGGTCGTGCAGGCCGATCAGCGCGGCCGCCAGTAGGGCGGCAGCCGTTCGGGGGACAGCCGTTCGGGGGACAGCGGACGGGAGGCGGCTGGGACGGTATCGGCCGGAGCCGTATCGGCGGCCGCCGGTTCCGCGTGCACTGCGCCGGCGGTCGCTTCCCGGTCCGGCGGCGTCGTCGCGTCGCTCCTCGACGTCGGCGCGGCCGGCATGGCGGCCGGCGTGTCGGCCTGGCCGGCCGCATTGCGAACGGCCTCGACGATGCGTTGGGTGGCGCGACGTTCGCCTTCGCGCCGCCCCGCCGCCACGATACGCAGGAACAGGTCTCGCACCTCGTTTTCGAGCGGGTCGTCGATCGTCATGGTGCCTCGCCCATGGTTCGCAGCGGGCGCAGGGTGCGACCCGTTCATGGCGAAGTCGAGACCTTCGGCGGCACCGTCCGGAATCGGCCTCAGCGGACCAGTTCTATCTCCACGCGTCGGCTCTTGCGGCCCGCTTCCGGGTCGCCCGAGTCGGGTGCGGCCGGATCGATACCGAACCAGTCCTTCTCGATGCGGGCAGCGGGCACGCGCTCGGCGGCAAAGGCGGTGGCGACGCTCTCGACCCGTTTGCGGGAGAGCGTGAGGTTGAGCTCGCGCGAGCCGGTGGCGTCGGTGAAACCCCGCAGACGCACGCCCAGGCCGTCGCGGGCCGCCTGTTCCGCCAGCGGCGCCAGGGTGCGGCGCGCGGCCTGGTCCAGGCTGGCCGCGCCCACCGCGAAGTAAACGGCGGTGGCCGCGGGCAGGGGGGCTTCGGCCGGCGGTGGCTCGGAGCGCGGAGCGGTCTCTGCCGGTGCGCTCGCGGTCGCGGCGGAGCCCGGTTCCGGCGGTACGGCCTGCGGCGACGTCGGCTGCTCGGGGCGACCGGCCACCGTCGGGGCGGGCGCGGGCGTCGGCCGCGGCGCGTCGAGCACGCGCTGCGCCTCCGCCAGAGCCTTGCGGCAGGCGTCGCGGTTGTCCAGGTCGGCGAAGGCCTGTGCCGCCTGGGTCAGCACGTCCGCCTCGCGCCGCGCGGCGGAGTCCGCGGGCAGGTCTCCCAGCCTGCCCTCCATCGCCCCGGCGTCCGAGCGGCAGGCTTCGATTGCGGCCGCCGGTGGCGACCCGAGCAGTTGCGCGGACGCCATGCGGAGCGCAGCGGCGGAAAACGGCCGCGGCGCCCGCAGCATCGATGGAAGTCGCCTCGGCGGATGGTGCATGGCAGCGAGAACGTGGTCCGAACGTGCGGGTTCCGCGAATTGCGCCCCCGGCGTCGCCCCGTATGATGCACCGCAGGACCGCGGCGGCATAGATCGGGAAGAGGGCAAAAATGGCGCGTGACGCGTACGGGAACGGCGCTGCCGGCGGTGACGCGGCCGCGCGCATGCGCGCCTTCGCCTCGGAGGTTCGGGCTCGGCCGGAACTCGCCACGATGCACGCCCTGCCAGAGGCGCTCTGGCGCCGGATGGGCGGAGACGGTCTGCTGGGTCTCGGCACGCCGAAGGCCTATGGCGGCGCCGAACTGGCGCCGGAGGAGCAGGCCGCCCTCGGCGAGACCCTGGTCGAAGTCGGACGGAATCTCGGCGTCTCCACGATATGGCAGGGCCACAACACGCTGACGCGCTATCTGTTCGGGTTCGCCGATGCCGCCCAGAAGACGCGCTGGCTGCCGCGGCTCGCGGCGGGCGACACCACCGTGGCGGTGGCCATCTCCGAGCCCGGGGTGGGCGCGCATCCCAAGCATCTCTCCACCCGCGCCACACCGACGGCGGACGGGTGGCGCCTGGACGGGCGCAAGGCGTACGTCACCAACGGGCCCCTCGCGGGTCTGTTCGCGGTCCTTGCCGTCACCGGCGAGGATGCGGGTCGCAAGCGCTACAGCGTCTTCCTGGTGGAACGCGGAACGCCCGGCCTGTCCTTCGGTGAAGGGCATGTGGGCGAAAGGCTGCTGCCGGCCGGTCATTGCGGACTGATCCTGGAGGCGTGCGCGGTCGCCCCCGGCGCCGTTCTGGGGCCGCTGCACGACGCCTACCGCGCGATCGCCCAGCCCCTGCGCGACGTGGAGGACCTGCTGCGGCTGGGGCCGCTGGTCGGTGCGATCCTGGCGCAGATCGACATGATCGCCGAGCGCGCCGAGCCGGGTGACGAGGACCGCGAGGCGTTGGGCGGGCTGCTGGCGCGCGTGGCGGCGCTGCGGGCGCTGCGCCGCGCGGCCTTCGCCGCGATGCCCGCCGAGCGCCGGCCGCTGCTTCTGGCCGTCGCCGGCATCGCCCGCGATGCCCAGGCCACGCTGAACGGCATCCGCGCGCGCAACGGTCTTGCGGAGGACGCCGTCCTCGGGCGCTTCGCGGCGGACATGGACGTGATTCTCGGGATCGCGCGGTATGTCGAGCGCTCCCGCCTCGGTGCGCTGGCCGACGCGCGGCTCAAACCGACGGATCGACCCTGACAAGTCTGGAGGACAGGATGCTGAACGAAGCGGGCGAGGGATTTCTCAATCTGCACGAGATCGTGCGGGCGGCGCGTCTGAAGCTGCCGGTGCACACATGGGATTATCTCATCGGCGGGACGGAGACGGAGACCACGCTCCGCCGCAACCGCCAGGCGCTGGACAGCGTCGCTTTCCGCCCGCGGGTTCTGCGCGACGTCTCGAAGATCGACTGCTCGTCGACCTTCCTGGGACAGAAGACCCGCCTTCCGGTCGCGCTGGCGCCGATCGGCGGGCTGGAATCCTTCGATCCGGGCGGAGCCGCCACCGGCGCGAAGGCGGCCGCGGAGTTCGGCATCTTCCACATCGTCAGTTCGGTCTGCCAGCCGGGCCTGGAGCCGGCGGCGGAGGCGGCGGCCGGGCCCAAGGTGTTCCAGCTCTACGTCCGCGGTGACGAGGCATGGATCGACGACCATGTCCGCCGGGCCAAGGCCGCGGGCTACGACGCCTTCTGCCTGACCGTCGACACGGCCGTCTACAGCCGGCGGGAACGCGACATAGCGCGCCGTTTCGTAAAGCCGTGGCGGACCCGCGCCAGCGGCCTGAACTTCCAGTCCGGCCTGTCCTGGGACCATGTGAAGCGCTTCAAGGACAAGCACGATCTGCCGCTGATCCTGAAAGGCATCGCAACCGCGGAGGATGCCGCCACGGCATGCGAGCACGGCGTCGAGGTGGTGTACGTGTCCAACCATGGCGGTCGCCAACTCGACCATGGGCGCGGGTCGTTCGAGGTCCTGGCGGAGGTCGTGGACGCGGTCGCAAAGCGCGCGAAGGTCGTCGTGGACGGAGCGTTCTGCCGGGGGACCGACGTGATCAAGGGGATCGCGGCCGGCGCCGACGTCGTGGGTATCGGCCGGCTATACGGCTACGGGATGGCGGCGGGCGGCCAGGCGGGCGTGGTGCGGATGCTGGAACTGCTGGAGGAGGAGATCGTCGAGGTCATGGGCCTGCTGGGCGTCTCCCACCTGGACCAGCTGGATCGCAGCTACCTGCATCCGGCGGCCCCGGTGGGCGCGCCGCATGTCCACAGCGCATTCCCGCACCTGAGCCTCGACGAACGGGACTATCGGTAGGGCGGCGAAAACCTGCGGGGGGCGGAAGGCGGGCTGGCCCGGGCCGCCGCGACCGTGCCGCGGCGTCCGGGCGACTTGGATCAGGCAGACGCGGCCGCAGGGCTGGCCCGTCGCTGCAGGTCGGTGATCTCGTCCTTGAGCTTGAGCTTCTGCTTTTTCAGGGCGGTCATCCGGACCTCGTCCGGCGCCGGCTTGGCGTTCTCGGCTGCGATTTCCTGTTCGATCTCTGTGTGTTTCGCATTCAGCGAGTTGAGCCGAACCGCCAGATCCATGAGATCCCTCCTTGCGTTGACCGGTCGTTTGACCGGCGGCCAGGGTGTCTGCCATGATTTCAATGCATGGCAGCGTTGCGAGAGACGAGCGGCTTGCTTCGCCCCTCACCAATTTCACATAGCGAGCGCCGGGCTCGGGTCAAATAGCTGCTGGAGGGCCACGTGAAGAATATCCTGGTTCCCGTGAACGAATCGGACGGCCTGCCCTCGATGCTCGAGACGGCCGTCCTCGTCGCCGAACTGTTCGAGGGGCACATCGAGGGTCTGCGCGTCCGCCAGGATACGAGCGCCGTTCTGGCGGCCGACGACCTGGGCGCCGCTTCGCCTGCCCTGCTGGAGAATTTCGACCGGGAGGAGGCCGAACGCGGCCGCCGCGCCCGGGAGGTGTTCGAGAGCTATCTCCAGGCGCGGGTCCGCGACGCGTCGTTCCGCTTCACCTTCAACTGGATGCAGGTCAACGCGTCCGACACCGACGTCGGCAGCCACGGCCGCCTGTTCGACATCATCGTGGTCGGCCGGCCGACGCGCGAGCGCACCTCGCCGCCCGTCTCGGTGCTCGAGGCGGCGCTGTTCGAGACCGGCCGCCCCATCCTCATCGCGCCGCCCGCACCGCCGCGGTCGTTCTGCAAGGAGGTCGTGATCGCCTGGAACGGCAGCACCGAGACCGCGCTGACCATCGCGCACGGCATGCCCTACCTGGCTCGGGCGACGCAGATCACGGTGCTGACGATCGAGGGCGGTACGGTGCCCGGTCCGACCGGAACGGAGGTCGCGGCGAAGCTCCGCCGGCACGGCTTCCCGGTCGAGGCCGTGACGGTACCGGCCGCGGGCCGGACGGTGGGCGAGGCGATCCTGGAGGAGTCGGGGAGGGCGGGTGCCGACCTGCTGCTCAAGGGCGGCTATACACAGAGCCGGCTGCGGCAGATGATCTTCGGCGGCGCTACGCACCACATCCTGGCGGAGGCGACGCTGCCCGTCCTGATGGCCCACTGACCGCCGGCGGGGCCGCAGCCCGCCGCGCGGCGCCGGGCGGCCGGGCTCACCCGGCCGAGGTCAGGCGCGCGCCGTCCTTCAAAAACGGGATCGGTCCCTCCCACCCGCCGATCGGCACCAGGTGGGAGGCGAGGCCGTGCGCCGTCCAGACATGCAGGGCGAAGGCCGGCGGCTCAATCATGTAGGAAAGCGGCGCCCCTTCGCGCATGTCGAGGGCGAACTGGAAACAGGTTGCCGGCACGCTCGCCGCGATGGTGCCGGCAAACCGCGTCTGGATGGCGCGGTGGACGTGCCCGCAGACGAGCCGCTCGACTTGCGGATTGTCCCCGACGATCGCCTTCAGCCGGTCGAGCCCGCCGAACCCCGCCCGGTCGATCTCCGGAATGCTGGTGGGAAAGGGCGGGTGATGCAGGGCGACGACCGTCGGCCTGGCCGGGGCTTCTTCCAGGCGGGCGGCGAGCCAGTCCAGACGCGCGGGACACAGTTCGCCGCTGCCCGCTCCCGGTATGGTCGAATCGAGGGCGACGATGCGCACGGGGCCGGCATCCTCGACCGTATAGTGCAGGAACGGCCCTTCCTGCGGCATCCAGGGAGCATCGGTAAAGGCGGCGCGCATCGCCTCGCGGCCGTCATGGTTGCCCGGGATCGCATAGAGGGGTGCGCGGAGCGCGGCCGCGATCTCGCGGAAGCGCGCATACTCCTCCGGCGTGCGGCGTTCGATCAGGTCGCCCGTGTGCAGCACCAGGTCGGGTTGCGGGTCGAGTGCGTTGATCTGCTCGATGCAGTGCCGAAGTGCGGCCGCCGTGTCGATGCGGCCGCCCGCCGCCGGACGTGTGGGATCGATATGGGTGTCGCCGATCTGCGCGATGATCATGCGGAGCCTGCGCTGGCGAGACAGGCGATGGCGGCGGCGGTGCCGCTGGCGCCGTGCGGCACCTTGGCCATGGCCAATGCGGCCTCGACGCTGGCGATCGTGCCCAGGATCATGGGTTCGTTCAGGTCGCCCATATGCCCGATCCGGAACACCCGGCCGGAAAGGGCGCCCAGACCGCCGCCGAGCGACAGGTTGAACCGATCCAGACAGATGCGGCGCACCGCCTCGGCATCATGCCCCTCGGGCATCAGCACGGCGCTGACCGAGTCCGATTCGACGCGCGGATCCGAGGCGTAGAGTTCGGGGCCGCCGCCGGCGCTCCAGGCGCGGATCGCCCGCCGGGTCGCCTCGGCGAGGCGATGGTGCCGCGCGAACAGGGCCTCGTGCCCTTCCTCCTGCAGCATGCGCACCGACTCCTGCAGGCCGAACCAGAGATGCACGGCCGCCGTGCCGGAGAAGCCGGTCTGGCGCCCGTCGGTGAGCAGGTTGCGCCAGTCCCAGTAGCTGCGCGCGCATCGCGCGGACTGCGTCGTCGCCAGGGCCTTGCGGCTGATTCCGTTGAAGGAGAGGCCGGGCGGCAGCATCAGCCCCTTCTGCGACCCGCCCACCGCGACGTCCACTCCCCACTCGTCCATGCGGAAGTCGAACGACATCAGCGACGAGATCGTGTCGATCATGTAGAGCGCCGGATGGCCGGCCGCGTCGATCGCGCGCCGGATATCCGCCGCCCGGTTCGCAACACCGGTCGAGGTCTCGTTGTGCACGAGCAGGACGGCCTTGATGTCGCGTGCGGAATCCGCGCGCAGCCGTGCCTCGACCGCCTCCGGATCGACGCCGCGGCGCCAGTCGCCGGGCAGGATCTCGGCCTCGATCCCGTGGGCCTTCGCCATCGTCGCCCAGTGCTCCGAGAAGTAGCCGCTGTCGCAGACGAGGACGCTGTCGCCGGGCGACAGGACGTTGACGAGCGCGCCCTCCCATGCGCCATGACCGGAGGCCGAGTAGACCACCACGGTGGCCTCGGTCTTCAGGGCGAACTTCAGTCCGGCGATGCACTCGGCGATGACGTCGCGGAAGTCCTTCTGGACGAAGTCCACCGCGGGCCTGTCCATCGCGCGCAGAATGCGGTCGGGAATGTTGGTCGGCCCCGGATTCTGGAAGAACTGGCGACCCCGGACGACGGCCATGCGCTGCTCCCGCTGAACTTTCGCGAACGCCCTGATAGCATGAACGGACGGTGCGGCGCGACCGTGGGCGCGTCGTCGCCGCTTGCCCTCGCGATGCGGCTGCCGAAGAATGCCGCCACGTCAGAGGGAGGAACCCATGAAAGCCGTCGAAGCCGTCTGCGAGATCCTGAAGCGCGAGGGGATCGAGATCGTCATCGGCTACCCCGTCAACCACATACTGGAGTACGCCGCGCGGGTGGACATCCGCCCGATCATCGTGCGGCAGGAGCGCGTCGGCCTGCACATGGCCGACGCCATGTCGCGGCTCAGCAGCGGCAAGACGATCGGCGTCTTCGCGATGCAGCACGGCCCCGGATCGGAGAACGCCTACGGCGGCGTCGCCCAGGCCTATGGCGAGTCGGTGCCGCTTCTGGTGCTGCCGATGGGCTATGCGCGGCGCATCGCGCATATCGACCCCAACTACAATTCGACCATCAGCATGAAGTCGATCACCAAGTCGACGGAGCCGGTGGTCTTTCCGCAGGAGATTCCGAACATCTTCCGCCGCGCCTTCTCGAAGCTGCGCAACGGCCGCGGCGGCCCGGTCCTGGTCGAGATCCCGTCGGACCTGATGAACGAGGAGATCGGAGAGATCGACTATGCGCCGGTCATCTCCACGCGCTACGGGCCCGATCCGTCGGACCTGAAGCGCGCGGCCGAACTGCTCGTGAACGCCAAGAATCTCGTGATCTATGCGGGGCAGGGCGTCCACTATGCCGAGGCATGGCCGCAGCTGAAGCAGCTGGCGGAACTTCTGGCCGCACCCGTCTGCACGAGCCTGGAAGGCAAGAGCGCTTTCCCGGAGAACCACCCGCTGGCGCTCGGCTCCGGCGGCCGCGCCATGCCCAAGCCCGTCCATCAGTTCCTGCAGGATGCCGACGTCATCTTCGGCATCGGCTGCAGCTTCACGGAGACGAACTTCGGCGTGGCCATGCCGAAGGGCAAGACGATTGTCCACGCCACGCTTGATCCCGACCATCTCAACAAGGACGTGCGCTGTGCCGTCGGCCTGGTCGGCGATGCCGGGCTGACCCTCGACGCCCTGCTGGAAGAGATCGGCAGGAGCGTGAAGGGCCCGCGCGACCACGCCCCCGTCGCCAAGCGGATCGCCGCGATGCGCGAGGAATGGCTGGCGCAATGGATGCCCAAGCTCACCTCGAGCGAGACCCCGCTCTCGCCCTACCGCGTGCTCTGGGACCTGCTGCACACGGTCGATGTCGCCAACACGATCATCACCCATGACGCGGGCAGCCCCCGCGACCAGATCTCGCCCTTCTGGAACTGCACGGAGCCGCTCACCTATATCGGCTGGGGCAAGACGACCCAGCTCGGCTACGGCCTCGGCCTTGCCATGGGCGCAAAGCTCGCCTGCCCGGACAAGCTCTGCATCAACGTCTGGGGCGACGCCGCGATCGGCTTCACCGGCATGGATTTCGAGACCGCGGTGCGCGAGCGCATCCCGATCCTGTCGATCCTGCTCAACAATTTCTCCATGGCGATCGAACTGGCCGTCATGCCGGAGTCGACGAAGAAGTACCGCTCGACGGACATCTCCGGCGACTACGCCGCGATGGCGCGGGCTTTCGGCGGCTATGGCGAGCGGATCACCGATCCCTCGGAGATCATCCCGGCGATCAAGCGCGGCATCGAGCAGACGCAGAAGGGCGTTCCCGCCCTGCTCGAGTTCATCACCTGCAAGGAGACCAGCATCTCCACCTTCAAGTAGCCGACGGATTGCCGGAACGCCTGCGACGCACCGGACGTCACCGGTGCGTCGTGGGAAGTTTGCCGCCGATGCCGCCGCGTATGGTGGTAACCTGTCGGCATGAACCAGACGCTGGGCGGCGACCCGCAGAATGGGACGGCCGGGCAACGGCTCCGTCGCTTGGCCGCTTCGGTTCACGTGCGTGTCTGGATCGGCGCGGCGGCCGTCATTGCTGTCCTTATCGTGGCGGCGACGGCGCGCGCGGCCGGGGCGAGCACGGCGATGGCGATCCTGCTCGCGGCCATGGCCGGTGCCTCGGTTCTGGCGGGTGTGGCTCTCGCGAAGCTCCTGCCTCCCGGCGATGGCGCCGCCACGCCCTTCACGCGCCTGATGGGCGAGGCCCAGATGCGCGCGCTGCTCGACCATGCGCCTGCGCGGATCACGCTCAAGGACACGCAGGGCCGCTTCGTCCTCGTCAACCGCAGCACGGAGGAGTGGTTCGGGGTGCAGGCGAAGGACGTCCTCGGGCGCGCCGCGATCGACGTCTATCCGGCCGGACTCGGGCGTGTCTACGACGAGGTCGACCGGCTGGTCATCGAGACCGGGCGACCCCAGCAAACGCAGGCAGAACATCGCCGCCCCGAGGGCGTCGCCTATTCCAGCGTGCTGAAATTTCCTATCCGCGGCGACGACGGCACGATCACCGGGGTCGGTACGATCGGGACCGACGTCACCGCCAGGCACCGTGCCGAACAGGCCCTCCTCGACGCCAAGGAGGCGGCGGAACGGGCGAGCCACCTGAAGAGCGCTTTCCTCGCGGCGATGAGCCACGAACTGCGCACGCCCCTCAACGCGATCATCGGCTTCAGCGAACTGATGGAGATGGAGCCCTTCGGCCCGTTGGGCGACGAGCGCTATCGCGCCTACATCCGCAGCGTCGGCGATGGCGGCCGGCACCTTCTCGGCATCGTCAACGACATCCTGGATCTCGCCCGGATCGAGGCGGGCCGCGAGGCGATCGTCGAGGAGGAGGTGGAACTCGACGCCCTGCTCGAGGGCGTCATGCGCACGATGCAGGTCCACGCCGACCGGGGCCGGGTCGACCTGCGCCTGCGCATGATGCGCAAGCCGCCGCCTTTCCGATGCGAACCGCGCCGCCTGCGCCAGATCGTGTTCAACCTGGTGTCCAACGCCGTCAAGTTCACCCCGGCCGGCGGTGCGGTCACGGTCACCGCGCGTACCATGCCCGATCTCGAGATCGAGGTGAGCGACACGGGCATCGGTATTCCCGAGCACCGCATCTCCGAACTCTTCGAGCCGTTCAGCCGGATCGTGAACCACATGACGCGCGACACCGAAGGAGCGGGCCTGGGGCTTCCGCTCACCCAGCGGTTCGTCGAATTGCACGGGGGAACGATTTCGCTGGCGAGCGCCCCCGGTGCGGGTACCACGGTGACGGTGCGCCTGCCGGCCTCGCGCTTCGTCGGCGACGCGCCGGCGTGACGCGGGATCAGGGCGCGGTTGGAGCCCCGGCCGCCGCGCGCTAAGGTTCGGCCGATGCAGTCAGCACGACGATGGAGGAAACGCACATGGCGACGACCACGATCAAGGCCGCCGACGGTGGCAGCTTCTCGGCCTACGTGGCCATGCCGAAGGCCGGCAAGGGCCCGGGCGTCCTCTGCATCCAGGAGATTTTCGGCGTCAACAAGTCGATGCGCGACATCGCCGACATGTGGGCCGCCGAAGGCTACGTCGCGGTGGCGCCGGACCTGTTCTGGCGTCAGGAGCCCGGCGTCGACATCACCGATCGGACCGAGGCGGAGTGGGCGAAGGCGTTCGAACTCTACAAGGGCTTCGATGCGGACAAGGGCGTCGAGGACCTGAAGGCGACGCTCGCGCACATGCGCGCCATGCCGGAGTGCACCAGCAAGGTCGGCACGGTCGGCTTCTGCCTGGGCGGCTTCCTCGCCTACATGATGGCGTGCCGGTCGGACGCGGACGCCAATGTCGGCTTCTACGGGGTCGGGATCGAGGGCAAGCTGGGCGAGGCGAAGGCCATCGCCAAGCCGCTCATGCTGCACATCGCCGAGGCCGACAAGTTCGTGCCGCCGGAGGCGCAGGCCAAGATCAAGGAGGGCCTCGCGGGCAATCCGAACGTTACGATCCACACCTATCCCGGCATGGACCATGCGTTCGCCCGGATCGGCGGCCAGCCCTACGACAGGGCGGCGGCCGACGCGGCGAACGGCCGAACAGCCGAACTCTTCAAGACGACGCTGCGCTGATCCCCACCACCCGGCTCTCCAGTCGTGCGTCCCAGCCCCTTCGCCCTGGGCGTGACCGGGGCCGGGCGCCCGGCCGACGGCTCAGTTCCACAAAATCGGTACCAAGCGTGCGTTGCACGACATGAGCGAGCCGGGCATGCAGGGGATTCCGAAGGGCGGTGATACGGGGCTGCGGCGCATCCGCCAGGTCCTCCTCCTGTTCAGCACGCTCGTCGTCGTGCTCGTCGCCTCGGTCATCGCATTCGAAGTCGTCTCCGACCGGAACCGGGTCATCGCGGATACGTCCGACGATGTCGAGAACCTCCGCGACGCCCTGGTCGAGCATACGCGCCAGACCTTCGCGGCCCTTGACGTCGCCTTGCTGAGCATCGCGAGCGACATCGATACGACGGCCCTGGCGGATGCTCGAACGCATCGTGAACTTGCGGCACGGCAGGGAGGCATGCCCGCAACCTACGCCCTGTTCGTCGTGGATGACCGTGGCCTGCTGGTCTCGACGTCGCGCACCGCGGCGCCCGAACCAGTCGATTTCAGCGACCGAACGAGCTTTGCGCGACACCGCGACGATCCCGCCGCCGGCCTGTTCCTGGCCGCGCCGCGCAAGGGAATGATCGGTTATGCGGAGGATCGATGGATCGTCAACGTCAGCCGGCGCCTGTCGCATCCGGACGGGAGGTTCGCCGGCTACGTCGCCGCGGCGCTCTCGCTCGACCATCTGGGCCGCTTCTACGAGGCGCTGCGCGTCGGCAGCGAGGGTGTAGTCGGTCTCGTCCGTGACGATGGCACGATCCTCACACGCACGCCGGTGGAGGACCGCTATTTCGGCCGCAGCCTCACCGACACACGGCTGTTCCAGGAGTTGCTGCCCGCAGCGGCGAGCGGCGTCTATCGCGCCCGCTTCGTCACCGACGGGATCGACCGGGTCACCGCCTACGGCCGGGTCCCCGGCCTGCCGGTAGTCGTCTATGTCGGCATTTCGGTGGACGAGCGGCTGACGCCCTGGCGGCGGCGGGCGGCGATCGACACGGCGATCGCCGTACTCGCCGGGATGCTGGTACTCGGTCTTTCGCTGCTGACGTTGCGGCGGCTCGACGAGCGCCAACGCGAGACGGCGGCGCGGATCGCACAGCTCGCCCGGCTCAACGCCGCGGCGACCTCGCTGATGCGTTGCCGGACGCTGCACGAAGCGCTGGAGCGATCGACCATCCTGGCACGCGAACTCGTGCCCTGCCATCAGGCCGTGGCCAGCCTCACCACAGGCCCCGATTTCGCCCAGTCGATACAGGCGGTCCAGCTCTCCGACCGCTATGCCGGCTGGCGCGGATACGAGGAGGCTCCCAGCGGCCGGGGGATTTACCGGATCGTCTGCGAGCCGAACCGCCCGATGCGGCTGACTCAGGCGGAACTGGAGGCGCATCCGGCCTGGCGCGGGTTCGGCGAGGCCCGCGACCGTCATCCGCCCATGCGCGGATGGTTGGCCGCGCCCGTGACACGCGACGACGGGGGCAGCCTCGGCCTCATCCAGCTGTCCGACCGGGAGAGCGGCGAGTTCACGGCCGAGGACGAGGCCCTGCTGGTCGAACTGGCCCGGATCGCCGGCGATGCCGTCCAGAGGCTGCAGAGCGACGACGCCCGCCGGGCGGCACTGGCGGAGTCCGAGGCGGCGCGGCGCGAAATCGAAGAGATCTTCGCTTCCATTACGGACGCCGTCTACGCCTTCGATCCCGACTGGCGATTCATCTACCTCAACGACAGGGCCGAGAAGCTTCTTCAGCGCTCGCGCCGGGATCTTCTCGGCCGAGTGTTGTGGGAGGCCTTTCCGGACGTCGTCGGCTCAAAGCTCGAAGCCGAGTACCGGCGCTGCCGCGAGGAGTGCTCTGCCTCGGAATTCGAGTTCTACTACCCGCCGCTCGACACGTGGTTCAACATTCGCGTCTTCGTGCGCGACGAGACGCTGACGGTGTATTTCCGGGACGTCTCCGACGTCGTCCGGAAGGAAGAGCAACTGCGTCAGGCGCAGAAACTGGAGGCGGTCGGCCAGTTGACCGGTGGCGTGGCGCACGATTTCAACAACCTCCTGACCGTGATCCTCGGCAATGCCGAATACCTGGAGGAGGGGCTTTCCAACTCGGACGAACTGCGGGCGCTCGCCGAGGTGATCCGGGTTTCGGCGGAACGGGGGGCCGAACTGACGCATCGGCTGCTCGCCTTCGCCCGCAAGCAGGCCCTCGATCCGAAGCCCGCGAACGTTAACCGGCTGGTCGCCGGGATGGACGGCCTGCTGCGTCGGTCGCTCGGCGAGCATGTCGAGATCGAACTGGTGCGCGGCGCCGGCCTGTGGCAGGCGCAGGTGGACGCACCGCAACTCGAAAACGCCCTGCTCAACCTCTGCATCAACGGGCGCGACGCGATGCCCGATGGCGGTCGCCTCACGATAGAGACCGCGAACGCCCATCTGGACGAGACCTACGCCGCGCTGCACAGCGAGGTCGCGCGGGGCCAGTACGTCATGATCGCTGTTTCGGATACCGGCATCGGCATGGCGCCCGATGTCGCCGAACGTGCCTTCGAGCCCTTCTTTACGACCAAGGAGGTGGGCAAGGGCAGCGGCCTCGGGCTCAGCATGGTCTACGGCTTCATCAAGCAGTCGAAGGGCCATGTGAAGATCTACAGCGAGCCTGGACAGGGTACGACGGTGCGGATGTACCTGCCGCGCGCCCTCCAGCCCGGCGTCGACGCCGAGCCGACGGTGGACCGTGCCGTGGCGGGCGGCACCGAGCGCATCCTCGTCGTCGAAGACGACGACCTTGTTCGCGCCCACGTGACCCGCCAGCTGGAGAGCTTCGGCTATGTCGTGGTTGCCGTCGGCGACGGGCGCCGCGCGCTGGAGGTCCTCGACGAGGGCGGCACGTTCGATCTGCTTTTCACCGACGTCGTCATGCCCGGCGGGCTCAGCGGCCGCCAGCTCGCCGAAGAGGTCCGTCGCCTGCGGCCTCACATGCCGGTGCTGTTCACCTCCGGCTATACGGAGAACGCCATCGTTCATCACGGCCGCCTCGATGCGGGCGTCCAGCTCCTGAACAAGCCGTATCGGCGGGCCGACCTGGCCGCGAAGGTGCGCGACATGCTCCGGTTGAGCCGGGAACGGCCCGCTTGAACCGGGCCGCCCGTTCTGTGAGGGTTCGGCTTGATGTTCGGTCAACCACGGCGCGGCCTACGCGAAGCGGCCGTCCCATAGTCAGGGGGTCTCATGGTCAAGGCGATCCGTATCCACGAGGCGGGCGGTCCGGACGTGCTGCGCTGGGAGGACGTCGAGGTCGGCGCGCCCGGCCCCGGCCAGGTCCGCGTGCGCCAGACCGCCGTCGCGGTCAACTACATCGACACCTACCAGCGCAGCGGCCTCTATCCGATGAAGCTGCCCGGCATCATCGGCAACGAGGCGTCCGGCGTCGTCGAGGCGGTCGGCCCGGGCGTGACCGGTATCAAGGAAGGCGACCGCATCGCCTATCCCGGCCTGATCGGCGCCTATGTCGAGGCCCGCATCCTGCCGGCCGACAAGGTGGTCCGGATTCCCGAGGGGATCGAGGACCGGCAGGCGGCCGCGATGATGATCAAGGGCATGACCGCCGAATACCTGCTGTTCCGGACCTATGCCGTCCAGAAGGGCGAGACGATCCTGATCCACGCGGCCGCCGGCGGTGTCGGACTGATCGTCTGCCAGTGGGCGAAGCATATCGGCGCCACGGTCATCGGCACCGTCAGCACCGACGAGAAGGCCGCGCTCGCCCGGGCGCACGGCTGCGACCATGCGATCATCTATACCCGCGAGAATTTCGTCGAGCGTGTGAAGGAGATAACCGGTGGCAAGATGCTGCCGGTCGTCTACGATTCGGTCGGCGCCACCACTTTCATGGACAGCCTGAAGTGCCTCAGGCCGCGCGGACTGATGGTGAGCTTCGGCCAGTCCTCGGGCAAGATCCCGCCCATCGACGTCGGCGTCCTGGCGGCGCACGGATCGCTCTACCTGACCCGGCCCACACTGGTCAGCTACACGCTGACACGGCCGGAACTGGAAGAGGTCTCGGGGCACCTCTTCGGTGCGGTCCGCCAGGGAATCGTCAAGGTCGAGATCAACCACACCTATGCGCTGAAGGACGCTGCCCAGGCGCACCGGGATCTGGAGGGCCGGAAAACCACCGGCTCCTGCGTCCTGACCGTCTGAGCCGCGGCTGGCCCCGAGCGCCGGGGTCGGGCGGGTCTCCGTCGGTCCCCGGCGGGGGGAGGGGGCGTTGCGCCGCGCGGTGGTCCGGATGATGATGCGAACCACGACAAACGCCCGCCCCGAAACCACAGGTTTCGGCCGCGCGGGGCGGAACGACCTCTCAGGGAGCTGACCACGATGGCCGACACCTACACCGTCGCCGACCTCGTCGCCGAATTTCTCCAGGGCTGCGGCGTGCAGACCGCCTTCGGCATCGTCTCGATCCACAACATGCCGATGCTGGACGCGATCGGGCGTCGCAACGCCATCCGCTTCGTACCCACGCGCGGCGAGGCCGGCGCCGGCAGCATGGCGGATGCCTATGCGCGGGTCGTCGGCGGCCTCGGCGTGCTGTTCACGAGCACCGGGCCAGGTGCCGCCAACGCCGTCGGCGCCATCGTCGAAGCGCGCTTCGCCGGCGCCCCGATGCTTCACATCACCGGCCAGACGGCGACCGCCCATGTCGACCGCGGCCGTGGCGCGGTGCACGACGTGCCGGACCAGCTCGGCATGCTGCGCTCGATTTCGAAGAGCGCCTACCGGATTACCTCGGCCGAGACCGCGTTCGGGACGCTGATGCGCGCCGCCAGCGAGGCGCTGACGGCGCCGACCGGACCGGTCAGCGTCGAGATCCCGATCGATCTGCAGCGTGCACCGGTCGAACGCCCGGCCGCCCTCGACGGTTTCCGCCTGCCGGTTCCGGCACCGCAGCCGGCCGATTCCGCCGCGCTCGACGCTCTCGCCGACATGGTGGCGGCCGGCAAGCGGCCGGCCCTGTGGCTCGGCAACGGGGCCAAGCACGCCGGTGCCGCCGTCAAGCGGCTGCTCGCCATGGGCTTTGCGCTCTTCACGAGCGTGAACGGCCGCGGCGTGGTGCCGGAGGACCATCCCCAGGTACTCGGCGCTTTCAACAATTCCGGCGCGGTGGAGAAGTTCTACGCGACCGTCGACGCCTTCGTGATGGCGGGCTCGCGCGTCCGCGGCCACGAGACCCGCGACCTATCGGTGAAACTGCCGGCCAAGCGCGCCCACATCGACGTCGATCCCGCCGCCAACGGCCGGACCTATTCCTGCGACCTGTTCATCTGCGCCGACGCCGCCCTGGCGCTCGAGGGCCTTGCGGACCGGCTCGAGAAGCGCGGCTACAAGGCGGATCCGGCCTATGTCGAGGAGGTCAAGGAACTGCGAAAGGGCGAGCATGCCGCGCTCAAATCGTTCCTCGGCCCCTATGGGACCTTCCCGGACCAGCTGCGCGCGGCGCTGCCGGCCGACACGGTCTGGGTGCGCGACATCACCCTCAACAACACGACCTGGGGCAACCGCCTCTTTCCGCTCAACGACCCCAAGAACAGCGTCTACGCGGTGGGGGCGGCGATCGGCATGGGCCTGTCGCACGGCATCGGCGCGGCCATCGCGGCGACCGGACGCAAGACGGTCGCCATGTGCGGCGACGGCGGCTTCTTCCTCAACATCGCGGAACTGCTGACGGCGAGCCAGGAGAAGGCCGACGTCATGTTCCTGGTGATGAACGACAAGGGCTACGGCGTCATCAAGCACATCCAGGACGCGCTCCAGGGCGGCCGCAACTACTATGCTGACTTCCAGAACCCGCCGCTGGAGGAGGTGGCGCGCCTCGCCGGCATGACCTACGCCAAGGTCAGCCGCGCCGACGAACTGGGCGACGTGGTCGCGAAAACCATCAAGCTGTCGGGGCCGTCGCTGGTCGAGGTCGACATGGCCGCGATCGGCCCGTTCCCGTCCTACTTCGCCGAGCAGGTGAAGCTCGGGCGCAAGCACTGACGCGCTACCGGTACCCCTAGGCTAAATAGATGTGGGCAGGGGCCGCCGTCGCTACATGCGGCGGCAGCCCCACCGCATTGAGCGTCACCGCATCCTCGAAGTTCGTCCCCTCGGTCTGCGCGTCGGTGAGCACGGCGCTCCGCAGGTCGGCGCCGCGCAGGTCGACCCCACGCAGATTGGCCCGCTCGAGCACCGCGCCCGCCAGGTTGGCGCCGCGCAGGTCGGCTCCCTCCAGGTCGGCGCCGACCAGCAGGCTCTCCGTCAGGTTGGCGGGCCAGGTGATCGCCTGCGAGCTCGCGATCCGCATCGGGCCGAGCTTGGCGCGGCGCAGCACGGCGCCGGTCAGGTTGGCGCCGCGAAGCCGTGCGCCGCGCATGTCGGCGTCCGCGAGGTTGGTCCGGTAGAGCAGGGCGCCGCCGAAATCGGTCATCGTGAGGCGCGCCGAACTGAGCCGCGCGTCGGTCAGCGTCGCCAGTTCCAGGCGCGCCGCCGATAAATCGACGCCGGCCAGGTCGGCCCGTGTCATGTCCACCGAAGTGAGGTCCGCCTGCTCGCCTTCGCGGCCGAGCGACTGTACCCAGCGGAGGTGGTCCTGGATGATCACGCGGATGGTGCGCTTCAGCGATTTCAGCTGCTTGGGAAAAAGCGCGCCGGACATGTTGGTCTTGGACAGGTCGGTGTCCGCGAAATGGGCGGCGGTCAGGTCGGCCCCCGACATGTCCGCGCCGGCGAGGGAAGCGCCCGACAGGACCGCGCCGTTCAGCAGGCAGTTGGTCAGGAGCGCCCCGGTCAGGTCCGCCCCGACGAAGCTGGCGCCGCGCATGTCGGAGTCGCTGAAGTCGGTCTGCGCGAGACGGGCGTTGCGGAAGTTGGCCTGTTGCAGGTCGGTGCGCCGGCTGCCCGACTTGTTCAGCCTGGATCCGGTGAGGTTCGCGTTGGTCAGGATCGTGTCTTCGATGACGGTGCCGCGATGCGCGGTCCGGAAGTCGGTCACGCCGCGCTCCCGATCCCAGCCCATCAGGACGGCGTCGCGGATGTCGGCACCGGTCAGATTGGCGGAATCCAGGTTGGCACGGCGCAACGAGACGCCGCGCATGTCCGCCCGCGTCAGGTCGGCATTGCGCAGATTGGCCCCGAACAGGTCGGCGCCGAACAGGTTGGCCCGCGCCAGCACGGCACCGGCCATCTGGGCATAGTGCAGCCGGGTGCCCACCATTTCGGCCGTGGCCAGATTGCCGCTGCGGAACTGGAGGTTCGAGGCGTCCAGCCCGTTGAGGATCAGGCGGCGACCGCCCGGGATGCCGCGCAGGAACTTGACATGCGCCGCCATCGCCAGATCGAGAGCCTGTTGATCGAGCGGCGGGGTCATATGGCGGCCGGTTTGGTTGATCTGAGCGGATCATCGTGAGCGGCAATCCTTAATCGATCCCGAATGGTCCGCGCCGGATTGCCGCGGTCCGTTGTGATGGGCCGCCGCGGTTGCTATGAGGACCATTCGCTCACTCCAGCCGGCGGCGGGCCAGTGACCATCTCAGATCAAGAACCGCCCCCGACGGGCGGCAGAGCCGCCGGACGCGATGAACCCGCGGTCCCCCGCGCCGCCCTGGCTCCGCGCCAGTTGCGGCCATTGCTGGCGCTTTCGGTCTTCCTGCGCCCCTATCGGACACGCGTTGTCGGAGCCCTGGTCGCCCTCGTCGTCGCCGCCGGCACGGTCCTTTATATCGGTTTTGGACTGCGACGCCTGGTCGATACGGGGTTTTCCGCGGAAGATCCGGCGATCCTCGACCGCGCCCTGCTGCTGATGCTCGCGGTCGTCACGGTCCTGGCGGCCGCGACCTACGCGCGGTTTTATCTCGTCTCCTGGCTCGGCGAGCGCGTCGTCGCCGACCTGCGCAAGGCCGTGTTCGAAAGGGTGCTGCGGCTCAGCCCCGCCTTTTTCGAGACGAACCGGACCGGCGAGATCCTGTCGCGGCTCACCGCCGACACGACGCTCGTGCAGACGGTCATCGGCTCCTCGGTGTCCGTGGCGCTGCGCAATCTCCTGCTCTTCCTGGGCGGCTCCGTGCTGCTCGTCGTGACCAGCCCGAAGCTGACGGGGCTGGTCGCCCTGGTCGTGCCGCTCGTGGTAATCCCGATCCTGTTCCTCGGCCGGCGGGTGCGGCGCCTGTCGCGCCACAGCCAGGACAGGGTCGCGGACGTCGCCGACCAGGCCGAGGAGACGATCAACGCCATCCTCACGGTACAGGCCTTCGGTCACGAGCGACGCGACGGCGATCTGTTCGGCCGCCGGGTCGAGGCGGCGCTGGCGATCGCGGTCGATCGGATAAGGGCACGCGCCGTCCTGACGGCGGTCGTCATGCTGCTGGTCTTCGGCGCGGTCGCCATGGTGCTCTGGCGCGGCGGCCACGAGGTGATGGCCGGCACGATCAGCGGCGGCGAGCTCGCGGCCTTCATCTTCTACGCGGTCGTCGTCGCCGGGAGCGTCGGCGCCATCAGCGAAGTGCTGGGCGACCTGCAGCGGGCGGCGGGCGCCGCCGAACGGCTTCTCGAACTGCTGCACGCGCCCTCCGACGTCCAGCCGCCGGTGCGCCCGGTCGCTCTGCCGACACCCGCAACCGGCGCGGTCTCCTTTCAGGAGGTCGTCTTCCGGTATCCCGCCGCTGCCGAGCGGTCGGCGCTCGACGGTTTCTCGCTCGACGTCCGTCCGGGCGAGACGGTGGCGCTCGTAGGTCCCTCCGGGGCCGGCAAGACGACGGTCTTTCAACTCCTCCTGCGCTTCTACGACGTGCAGTCCGGACGTGTTCGCCTCGACGGCGTCGATGTGCGCGAGGCCGATCCGGCCGCTCTGCGCGCCCGGATCGGGCTGGTCCCGCAGGATCCCATCCTGTTTTCCGCCGACGCGCTGGAGAACATCCGCTACGGCCGTCCCGACGCGAGCGAGGCGGAGGTGCGGGCCGCCGCGGATGCGGCTGCCGTCACAGAGTTCGTCGACCGCCTCCCGGATGGTTTCCGCACCTTTCTCGGCCAGCGGGGGGTGCGCCTCTCCGGCGGGCAACGCCAGCGCATCGCGATCGCGCGGGCGATCCTGCGCGATCCGGCCGTCCTGCTCCTGGACGAGGCGACCAGCGCGCTCGACGCCGAGAGCGAGCAGATCGTCCAGGACGCGCTGGAGCGGCTGTCGCGCGGCCGCACCACGATCGTCATCGCGCATCGACTGGCCACGGTCCTCAGCGCCGACCGGATCGTCGTGATGGAGGAGGGGCGGGTGGTCGGCATCGGCACGCACCAGGAACTCATGGCGCAGGGCGGGCTATATGCCCGCCTCGCGGCCCTGCAGTTCCGCCAGCCGCTCGCGGCGGAATAGGGTCAGCCCTTCAGCAGCAGCGCACACAGCTGCCGAGCGGTCGCCTCGGCCCGCCGCCGCAGGCCCTCGTCGTCGGCGCTGCTGACCGGATGCTCGATCACCGCGAAGGCGTAGCCCGGCATGCCGAGGACGTGGCCCATCAGTTCCGCGGCGCTGACGAACTGGGTCGTCATCACTGCGACTGCGGGAACCCCGGCCCTTTCGGCCGTCACTGCGTCATGCAAACTGCACGACGAGCAACTGCCTCAATCGCCCAGCCCGGAGACGATCGCATCCCATTTCGGCATCTCGGCCGCGATCCAGGCGTCGGCCGGTGCGCTGTAGTTGGACTTCGTCCGCAGCACGACGTCCGCCACGGCGAATTCATCGCGCAGCAGCCGGTCGAGATGGGCGAAGTAGCCCTTCGTCCCCTCCTTGCCGTTGGACACCAGCCCGACCGTCCGGCCCGCCAGCGTATCGAGGCGAGGGGCCGGCCGGCCCTGCTGCAAGCCCGCCTCGGTGGTGGGGTCGAGTACCCGATAGGTCATGTCGCTGCCTTTCACGATTGGCACGGATCCGTTCGGTAAGGGGCCGCTCAGCGTGGGGGCGGTTCGCAGTCGATGCAGGCGCCGATCGCCAGGGTGACGGCGCGGCTCTTGTCGCCGAGCCAGGGTGGAACGATCGCGCC
Source organism: Alphaproteobacteria bacterium (assembly GCA_046296375.1). Classification (GTDB taxonomy): domain Bacteria; phylum Pseudomonadota; class Alphaproteobacteria; order JAJUGE01; family JAJUGE01; genus Constrictibacter. Next base: position 28,294 of record JBKBLL010000008.1, read on the forward strand.
GAAGCCGCCCGCCGGCCCGCCGGCGGCGACGACCAGGACCTGGTCCGCCGCTTCCGTGGCGGGATAGACGCTGTCGCCCCGATCCCGGACCACCGCCCCCTTGCCGACTTCGGCCCATTCCCGCCGCCGGATGCGGGCCCGGTCGTGCAGAAACGCCGCGACGTCCGCCTTGCTCCAGCCGGCGACCTGCAGGTGCTCGCGCAACTGCTTCGGGACGATGACGGCATAGTTCCCGGGATGGATGGAGTAGTGGCGCTGGTTGGCGCGCATTTCCGCGGCGAACGTCTCGAGGATCTCCTCCGGAGCGGTCGTCCATTCGTTCATGATCTGCCGCGGGGCACCGGCGGCCATGACGGTGACGGCCGAGGCCTCTTTGGGGATGCCCCGCGTTTCCGCGAGGGACAGCCAGGTCGTGTCCTCCTCGTCCTCCGCGATGCAGAAGCTGAACTTGCCCGGGTGACCCAACGTCGATCGGTCTATCCCGCCGGGCCGGACGTCGAGGACGTTGATCAGGCACAGGCGGATCGCCCGCCCCACGACCGCCGTGGCCCGGTCGCTGTTGCCCAGCACGTTGAAGGTCGGGTTGCAGCCGATCTCGCGCCGGATCGGTCCGTTCAGGACGACGAGAACGGCGCAGCCGCCCGTGCTCGCCGTCGCCCCGTGCAGAAGGAATTCCTCCTGCATCATGGCCGTCCAGGCCGTCAGTACTACGGGGAAGTGCATCGGCAGGCAGCCGGCCATGACCGCGTTGACGGCCACCTTTTCGGCCATCACGGCCCGGCCCCGAACCGGCTCGACGCCGACCAGATGATCGGGCGGAACGCCCGCCCAGTCCAGGCAGGCGGAGACGGCCCGCTCGGTCGGCGGCACGATCGGCAGCCCGTCGGTCCAGCCCCGGCTATGGAAGAGTTCCTGCACGGCCTCGATGTCGGCCGCTTCGTGCACCGTGGAGGCGAGTTTCACAGGTCCGTCCGTCCCGTCGCGTGTGCCGCCAACCGATCGAGGCGACTATGGAGGCCGACGCGGCGTCCGGTCAACGTGGGCATGTCGGGTCGTTGACCCGCGTCCGCGGCGGGCCTACCGTCTCGCGAAAGCGGAAGGTGGGGAGGCGATCATGGCCGTGTCGAACCTCTATGCGGGTGTTGCGGGCTATGTCGGGCGTCCGGACGCGCCCGGTGCTGTCGGGGTCTTCCGACGCGCCGTCGAGGGCGGAACCTGGGAGCATGTCCTCGGCGAGCACGAGGCCTATACGGTGTTCGTACATCCCGCCGACCCGAATCTGGTCTTCGCCGGGACCGCCGACGGGGTCTGGCGCAGCACCGACCGCGGCGCCGGCTTCCGGCGTACGCGCTTCCCCGACACGGGCAGGCAGGTGTGGAGCTTCATCGCGTCCGCCGCAGACCCCGACACGATGTACGCCGGCGCGTCGCCGATCGACGTCTACCGTTCGCGGGACCGTGGCGAAAGCTGGGAGCGGTTGCCCAATCCGCACATTCCGGAACGGTGCACCGGCCCCTTCGCGCCGCGCGTGATGCGTCTGGCGCAGGTTCCCGGCCGGCCGGAGGAGATCTACGCCGCGCTGGAGATCGCCGGTGCCATGCGGACGACCGACGGCGGCGAAAGCTGGGAGGATCTGGGCGAGGACTTGGTCCGGCTGTCGAACCTGCCGCATCTGCGCAGCGCGATCGTGCAGAAGGAGACCGAGGCCGAGGGCATGCTCGACGGGCACGCGATCGCGATCAGTCCGGCGCGTCCGGACGAGGTGGTCATCGCCGTCCGGATGGGCCTGTTCCGGACCCGCGACGGCGGCCGGACGTGGCAGGACATGGAGGTCGGCCGCTTCTCGCCCACCACCTACGGGCGCGACGTGAAGGTGGCGCCGCAAGACCCGAAGACCATCTACGCCGCGCTCTCCGTTGCAGCCGCGAGCCATGACGGCGGCCTCTACCGGAGCGCCGACGGCGGCGAGACCTGGGCCCGCTTCGACAAGGTGCAGGTGCACGGCACCATCATGTCGATCGGGCTCGATGCGGGCGACCCGTCGAAGGTGTTCATCGGCGCGCGGTACGAGGGGGAGATCTTCGGCACGCTGGACGGTGGCGAGACCTGGACCGCGACGCCGCTGCCGGGACAAGTAAAGGACATCTACGCGCTGGCCTGCGGCTGACCGAAACGCCACCCGGCGGAAGCCTGCCGCGGCCGCGCGGTCGGTCAGCGGCGCAACAGGCCGGCGAGGCCGAGTGCGACCCATCCGGCCATCAGCAGGATCCCTCCGGCCGGCGCCGACATGGGGAAGAGCGGCACGCCTTCCAGCGCCAGTGTGAAGAGAGAGCCGCTGAACAGCAGGATGCCGAGCGTAAAGCATACGCCGGCCGTGCCGATGACGCCGCCGGGAACGCCTGGATCGTCCGACAGCCACGCCACGCCGATCAGCGCGAGCGCGTGCCACATCTGATACTGTGCCGCGGTGCCGACCAGCGCCGCGGCAGCGGGGAGGTCCGTCAGCCCGTGCGACGCCCAGGCGCCGAATCCCACCGCGGAAAGCCCGTTGAAGGCGGCGATCACGACCCATAAGCGCATCATCGGCGACGTCCTCCTCTTGGCGGCGACGCCGGAATCGCGTCACACTTCCGACAGCAGAACGATAGGGGAAGCTCGGATGGAATACGACTTCATCATCGTCGGCGGCGGTTCCGCCGGCTGCGTGATGGCCAACCGCCTGTCGGCGCGAAGTGCCAACCGCGTTCTGGTGCTTGAAGCGGGACCGGACACGCCCCACGGCAAGGTGCCGGGCGAAATCCTCGATTCCTACCCCGGCACGGCCTATTTCGACCCACGCTTCCACTGGGCGCAGCTGAAGGTCTACATCCAGCCGATCCCGCACAACGACCCGACCGATCGGCCGCCGCTGCGCAAGTACGAACAGGCGCGCGTCCTCGGCGGGGGATCGTCCATCAACGGCCAGCTCGCGAATCGGGGGGCGCCCTACAATTACGACGAGTGGGAGGCGATGGGCGCCGAGGGCTGGAGTTGGGACGACTGCCTGCCCTACTTCCGCAAGCTCGAGCGGGATATGGACTTCGAGGGGCCCTATCACGGCAACGACGGCCGCATTCCCGTCCGGCGCATCTTCCCCGACCTGTGGACGCCCTACGCCCATGCGGCCGCCAAGGCGTTTGAAGAGGCCGGATATCCGTACCACCCCGACATGAACGGCGCGTGGACGGACGGGCACTTTCCCATCACGATTTCCAACGCCTACGACCGGCGCGTCTCGGCTGCGATCGGTTATCTCGACCCCGGCACACGCTTGCGCGACAACCTCAGGATTCAGCCGGAAACACAGGTAAGGTCGCTGATTTTCGAGGGGCAGCGCTGCGTCGGGGTCGTCGCGGAGCACAAGGGGCAGGAGCAGACCTTCCGGGCGCGGGAGGTGATCCTGTCCAGCGGCGCCATCCATTCGCCGGCCATGCTGATGCGCAGCGGCATCGGACCCGGAGCGCATCTCAAGGAGATGGGGATAGAGGTGCGCCACCATCTCGCCGGCGTCGGCCAGAATCTGATGGATCACCCGGCGGTCGGGGTATCGGCCTTCATGTCGCGCGAGGCGCGCCTGCCCGCCGACATGCGCCGGCACCTCCTCGTCTACCTGCGCTACTCCTCGAACATCGAGGATTCGCCGCAGGGCGACATGGCGATGGTCGCCGTCAACAAGTCGGCCTGGCATGCGGTCGGCGAGCAGCTCGGCTCCATGCTGATGTGGGTCAACAACACCTATTCGAGCGGACAGGTGCAGCTCGACAGCCGCGACTGGCGGGACGAACCGAGGGTCGAGTTCGGCCTCCTGTCCGACCGGCGCGATCTCCTGCGCCTCATGCAGGGCGTGCGCATGGCCGCGGGCTTCCTCGCATCCGAGGCGATGTCCCGCTACGTCGCGGACGCCTTCCCCTCCACCTACAGCGACCGGGTGCGGGCGATCGGCACGGTGACGGCGCGCAACCGTCTGATCACCGGCATCCTCGCGCGCCTGCTGGATGGGCCAGTCTGGCTGCGCCGGCCCCTGATCCAGAAGATTATTTCCGAGGGCGACCCGCTGCAGAAATGCCTCGACGACGAGGAGGTGCTGGAGGCGTTCGTGCGCAAATCGGCGATCGGCGTCTGGCATGCCTCCTGCTCGTGCCGCATGGGCCGGGACGGCGATCCGATGGCCGTCACCGACAATCAGGGGCGCGTCCGCGGCGTGGCGGGTCTGCGGGTCGTCGATGCGTCCATCTTCCCCCGCGTGCCTTGCGCGAACACGAACATCCCGACCATCATGAGCGCCGAGAAGATCGCCGACACGATCGTCACGGCCCAGAGACAGGGGGCGGGCGAACGGGTCGTGACGGCCTGACGGCCGCGGGAACAATTCCGGAAGACCGGGAAACGCGCGCGGCGCGAGCCCAGTGAAGGATGCAGGGAGAGAGTATGCGCGTCGACACGATGCTGCCGATGGACGACTGGCGGAACGTCGCCGCCGCCGCGAAGCTCGCCGAGGATGTCGGCTTCGACGGCGTGCGAACGAACGAGATCAAGTACGACCCCTTCGCGCCCCTGGTGCTGGCGTCGGTCGCGACGAAGACGGTACGCCTGTCGACGAGCATCGTCGTCGCGTTTCCGCGCAGTCCGATGGTCGTGGCCAATATCGGCCGCGACATCCACGCGGCCAGCAACGGCCGCTTCCATCTCGGCGTCGGCAGCCAGGTGAAGGGCCATAACGAGCGCCGCTTCAGCGTGCCCTGGACGCCCCCGCAGCCGCGGATGCGCGAGTATGGCGAGAGTCTGCGTGCCATTTGGGCGGCCTGGGAAGACGGCGAGAAGCTGCGCTACGAGGGTAAGCACTACAATTTCACCCTGATGACGCCGGAGTTCACGCCGCCGAAAACGGCCCTGCCGCGCTTCGGCATGTCGGTCGCGGCCGTAGGCGAGGCGATGATGCGGCTCGCCGGCACCACCTATGACGGCGTTCGCCTGCACGGATTCTGCACGCGGCGCTATACCGAACAGGTGGCGTTCAAGAACGTCGTCGAGGGGCTGAAGCAGGCCGGGCGCACGACCGAAGGCTTCGAAGTCATCGGCGGTGGCTTCATCGCGACGGGACCGGACGAGGCGACGGTCAGGGAGCGTATGGACTGGGTGCGTTACCGCGTGGCCTTCTACGGATCGACTCGCACCTATCACGGAGTGTTCGCCGTGCATGGGCTCGAGGAACTGGGCCTCAAGCTTCACAAGATGTCGCTCGCCGGCGAGTGGGACAGGATGGCGGCGGAGGTGCCCGACGAGGTGGTGCACCTGTTCGCGGCGGTCGGAACCTACGACAGGATCGCCGACGCGATCGCCGAGCGTTTCGGCGGCGTCGCGGATTGGATCAGCTTCGACTTCGCGCCCGGCACCGATCCGGACCTCCAGCGCGACGTCTTGCGCAAGATCAAAGCCATACCGGGCGTTTCCTGGCCCACTGCATGAGCATTGCGGGCGATCCGCCATGCCCGGCCGCCGTCCGCTCCCTGGAGTGCCCCCCTATGAGCAAGCCTTTCTCCGGCGTCCGCATCCTCGACTTCACACAGGTGCTCGCCGGCCCCTATGCGACCAACCATCTCGCCCTGCTGGGAGCCGACGTCATCAAGGTCGAGCAGCCGGCCGGTGGGGACCAGGCGCGGGAAATGCTGCCCGCGCCGGGACCGCTCCAGGACAATCGTCTCTCGCCGATGTTCGTCAGCATGAACACCGGCAAGCGCTCGCTCACCCTGGATCTGAAGAAGCCGGAGGCGCGCGAGGTGGTGAACCGCCTCGTGGAGAGTTCCGACGTCCTCATCCAGAACTTCAAGGCGGGCACGATGGAGCGCATGGGCTACGGCCCGGATGTGCTCCAGGCCGTGAATCCCCGCCTGATCTACTGCTCGATCTCCGGTTTCGGCCAGAGCGGGCCGAAATCGAAACAGGCGGCCTACGATCCGGCCATACAGGCGGCATCGGGCATGATGTCGATCACCGGCCACCCCGACACCGGCCCGGTGAAGACCGGCTTCTGGGCGACGGACATGGCGACCGGGATCACCGCCGCCTTCGCCGTGGCGGGCGCGCTGTTCGAGCGCCATGCGACCGGCAAGGGGCGCAGTCTGGACGTGTCGATGCTGGACACCGCCCTCTCCTTCATGAGCCCGGTCATCAGCATCTTCCAGAACGGCGGGATCCTTCCCGGCCTCTACGGCAATCGCAGCCAGACCGGCAGCGCCACCTCGGACGTCTTCCCCACCGGCGACGGTTTCCTGCTGATCGCGGCCGCCACACCCGGTCAGTTCGTAATTCTCTGCAAGACGATAGGCCGCGCGGAACTTGCGGACGACCCGCGTTTCAATACCCGCGAGGGCAGGGTGGCGAACGCCGAACCGCTGCGTGCGGCGATCGTCGCGGCGCTGGCCGCGGCCGACGCGCCGACCTGGGAGAGCCGGATCGGCGCCGCGGGCGTCCCCTGCGCCGCCGTCGCGACCCTGCCCCAGGTGGTGGAAAGCCCGCAGGTCCAGCATCGTCGCATCATCGGCCGTGCCGCCGCGCCTGAGGGCTTCGGACGCGA